>CAZIWL010000032.1:0-1655 GCA_964542755.1 uncultured Anaerolineales bacterium | reverse complement strand
GAGCCGGGAAGGGTGGGCTCCCATGGGGAACCGCCTTGCACCTGGCTCAATGTAGGTCATCCTCGAGCCGCGCCCCGCCGTCCGCCGAAGCCCTCGCCAACCCCGGTGCCCACCCTACAGGCGAAGGGCTGCCGTTACCCCTTGACACGGGCACGCTTATCTGATATACTGATTTTGCTGGCAAAAAACGAATTTTACCTAGCAAAACCTCGTACCCGTTTCCATCCTCAGCATCCGTGCCGCTCCTCGACTTGGACGCGGCTGATTGACCGCAGCATCCTACTGGGCCTAGCCGAAACCGCTACTCGTCGATCTCCCTCGATGAGTCACTAGCTCCACCGTACGCGCTACTGGGCATCCTTGTATCGGAGCCCATTCGGCGCGGCAGGCCAAACGTATCGGGTCGATCCGCCGGTTCCCAGTTCTCGTGTCCACGACACCTTCACACTACCTACCATGGCAAGAGACGACTACCACATCGAGGCCCTGGAGCGAGGCCTGCGCGTGCTTGAAGCTTTCTCCCGTGACTCCCCGAGTCTGAGCATGACGGAGATCGCGGAGGAGACCGGGTTGAACAAGAGCACGGCGTTCCGGGTGGCGCACACCCTGGACGTGCTGGGCTACCTCAAGCGGGACCCCGATACGAAGCGCTACCGGCCCGCTCTCAGAGTCCTTCGCCTGGGCTTCAGCGTGCTGAATAGCCTGGAGATGGTCCAGGTGGCTCAGCCGTACCTCAAGGCCCTTTCGGCGCAGTCGGGCAAGACGACCAACATGACGGTTCGGGATCGAGCGGAGATTGTCTATGTCGCGCGCATCAAAGTCCAGCAGGTCCTCGCCGTCGATCTCCAGCTTGGCTCTCGGCTCCCGGTGTACTGCACCTCAATGGGCAAGGCTCAGCTCATCGATTTCTCCAAGGACGACCTGGTCGAGCTTCTCGGCCCCGGACCGTACGAGGATATGGGACCTAACACGATAACGACACTAGAGGGTCTGGCTTCGGAGTTGGATCAGATCAGGAGAGACGGCTACGCCATTAACGACGAAGAGCTGGCCATCGGACTCCGCTCGGTGGCCGCGCCCGTTCGCGCACGGGGTAGGAAAGTCGTAGCAGCCATCAACATCTCCATCCCCAGCGCCCGTGCGTCCCGGGAAGAGATGGAAGAGATGCTAGCGCCCATGGTGGTTGAAACCGCTCAGGAGATATCGTTGCTGCTGGGGGCTGACGTGGTCTCCAGCCCGGCATAGGAGGCCGGGGAAACGGTTCGTCCGGTTCTGGCGCATGCATAGACGTGGGGTTCGCTGCGAACAGCAAAGGGGGTGATGGCAAGGGAGAGATGACTGACACAGGCTGCATCAGGTATCCAGTCTCGGTTTTGGGGTCCCCCTGAAACCTCCATGAAGGACAAGGAGAAGACGATGGAAAAGAAGTGGACCGCTCGAGTGCTGTTGGCGCTGCTCGCCGTCTGCACGGTGGTAAGCCTGGTGGGGTGCGGTGGCCAGGCCCCGCCACCGACAGAGGAAGTGGCGGCAGAGGAACCCGCGGAGGAAGAACCGGCCGAGGAGCCGGCAGAGGAAGAGGAGCAGCTCGAGCCGATCAAGGTCGGATGGTTCGGCGCTCTCACGGGTGACTGGGCCCTCTGGGGCGAGGCCAGTCG
>CAZIWL010000031.1:0-36669 GCA_964542755.1 uncultured Anaerolineales bacterium | reverse complement strand
TTTTCCAGACGGCGTGGGGTCTGCCAAGAACATCGCCTTCCGCTTGCTAGAAGCTTGGCGCAATCTGCGAGTCAGTGCCCAGCGAATGAGACACTTGCTGGAAGCTCGACGCCAAATCCGATTCGCTCCTACCTGATGTTGCTGTCCAGTGATCCGGGTCGTATCCCCCTGCCAACTCGCTCACGTCTTGCCATACCGACTTACCTCACTATTGGCATGGATTCTCCCTACCTCTGCTGTGGCTCATTGCTTTCAGGACTCGATCGGCTTCCTACGCAGACTGCTCAAGCCTCGGCTGCTCGTTATTGCTGATCCTAGGTTCCGAGCGTTGACACGTCCTTCGTTTCATTGTATACTGCTGACTGTGCCGTGTCGGTCCTCCGCAGTTCGGTGAGGTCGCCTGTCCCGGACCGACGGGAAATCCGGCCGTGGTCGATGCGTGGAGCAATTCTCGCGAGGGTGAAGGTGAACCAGTCCTCCAGACCGTGAGGGCTGGTTTTTGTGTAGGGGCAGTGCGTCGGAAACCGTGGTGGATCGATGTCAAAGACGATTGATGAGTTGACGGACGAGATGAACCGCTTCGTGGACGCGATGGGCTGGTACCGCGAGACCTCGCCCTCGCCGCAGACCCCTCGGAACATCGCCATCTCCCTGGCCCTGGAGGCTTCGGAGGTGCTGGAGCATTACCAGTGGGCCGAGGATGCCGATCGTTCGTCACTGGCCGCCGAGCTCGCGGATGTGGCGCTCTACCTCCTCCAGCTCGCCTATCTGGAGGAGATCGACCTGGAGCAGGCGATCCTCGACAAGCTGCGGCTCAACTACCAGCGCGACTGGTCGAAGGGGTAGGCGGGTGAAAATCCTGGCCGTTAGTGACCAGGTGGTGCACGCCGTCTACAGCGGCCAGATCGCCGAGCGGTTCGGGGACGTCGACATGGCGATCTCCTGCGGGGATCTACCCTATTCCTATCTGGAGTACATTGTGACGATGCTGGGGGTGCCCTGCCTCTACGTGCATGGAAACCACGACCATCCTGAGTACCTCTCCAGCGGCAGGGTGTTGACCAGACCCGGGGGCTGGATCGACCTCGATGGGTGCTCTTGCGAGCAGAACGGCGTCTTGCTGGCTGGATTGGAGGGCTCGATTCGCTACAAGCCGGAGGCGGCCTATCAGTACACGGAGCGCCAGATGGCGTGGAAGGCCTGGTCGTTGGTCCCCGCCTTGCTGCTGAATCGTATCACTCACGGCCGGTATCTGGATATTCTGGTCACCCATTCACCGCCGCAGGGGATACACGACGGCGACGACCTGGCTCATCGAGGGTTCGAAACCTTTCTCGGCTTTATGGACGCCTTCAAGCCGCGCTACCTGCTCCACGGGCACAAGCACGTCTACGGCACGGAGCGGACCCGCTCGACGTATGCCGAGACGGAGGTGGTCAACGTCTATCCCTATCGGGTGATTGCCTGCTGATCTGGTCAGGGGCACGCCGGGATTCTTTGGTAGAGAGAAGCATAGCCCTGAAGGACGTCAAAGGAGAAGACGATGGCCGATAGAATCACGCCCCGCAGCGAGGATTACTCCCGCTGGTATACAGACGTTATCCAAAAGACAGATCTGGCGGACTACGCGCCTGTCAAGGGCTGCATGGTCATCAAGCCCTACGGATTCACCCTCTGGGAGGCCATCAAGGGCGGGCTGGACCGGCGCTTCAAGGAAACGGGCCACGTCAATGCGTACTTCCCGTTGCTCATCCCGCTGAGCTTCATCCAGAAGGAGAGCGAGCACGTGGCCGGCTTCTCGCCGGAGTTGGCCGTGGTCACCCACGGTGGAGGGAGCGAGCTGGAGGATCCGCTGGTGGTACGCCCCACGTCGGAGACGATCATCGGGCATATGTACGCCAAGTGGATCCAGTCCTATCGGGATCTTCCGGTCCTCATCAACCAGTGGGCCAACGTGGTCCGGTGGGAGATGCGGACACGGCCTTTTCTGCGCACCACGGAGTTCCTCTGGCAGGAGGGGCACACGGCCCACGCGACGAGGGAGGAAGCGGAGGAGGAGACGCTCCGTATGCTCGACGTCTACGTGGACTTCGCCCAGCGCGACGCTGCTATACCGGTCATTGCAGGGAGGAAGAGCGAGAGCGATAAGTTCGCCGGCGCGGTCAACAGCTACACGATCGAGGCCATGATGGGCGACCAGAAAGCGCTGCAGGCCGGGACGAGCCATTTCCTGGGGCAGAACTTCGCCAGAGCCTTCGACATCCAGTACCTGGACGAGAAGAACGAGCTGCAACACGTCTGGACCACCAGCTGGGGCGTCAGCACGCGGATGGTGGGGGCCGTGGTGATGGTGCACGGCGATGATCAGGGCCTGATCTTGCCTCCCCGGTTGGCGCCGCATCAGGTGGTGATCGTCCCGATCTGGAAGGATGAGGATCAGCGCGGACTGGTGATGGACGCTCTTAGCCAGGTGAAGGGCCTCATTGGCCAGGGGGTGCGCATTCACGTCGACGACCGCGAGGCGTACTCCCCGGGCTGGAAGTTCAACGAGTGGGAGATGCGCGGCGTGCCGCTGCGTATTGAGATCGGGCCTCGGGACGTGGAGCAGGACCAGGTTATGTTGGTGCGGCGGGACTTGTCGGGACGGGACCGGAAGACGGCAACGCCGATTGGAGGGGGGCTTCGGGATGCTGTGCCCGATACATTGGCAGAGATCCAGTCCAACCTCTATCGCCGGGCGCTTTCCTTCCGCGAGGCCCATACGGCTCGCCCTAAAAGGTATGATGGGTTCTGCGAGGCCGTGGCGGAGGGTTTTGTGGATGCCTGGTGGTGCGGCGATGCGGCATGCGAGGCGCAGATCAAGGAGGATACGAAGGCGACGTTGCGCTGCATCCCCCTTGAACAACCCCCTGGAACGGGGACGTGCATCCGCTGCGGCCGAGAGGCCGAGGAGCGCGCTGTGTTTGCCAGAGCGTATTAAGTGAGGCCAGGAGAGACATTGATGATTCAACGGACTCGCCGACCGACGAATTCGTACTACGTAGCCGGGTTCGCGATGTTGCTCGGCGTCGCCCTGCTGACAGCCTGTGGGGTCCGGGTCTCGCCGGAGCCCACTGCGATGCCAGAGCTGCCGACCCCGACGATGCTTCCTTCGCCGACGCCTGTGCCGACGAGCACGCCCACGCCGACACCGGTACCGCCCAAGGAGCTGACGATCTGCCAGGCGCAGGAGCCGAATACGCTCTTCATCTACGGTGGGCCGTCGCGCGCTGCAAGGAACGTTCTGGACGCCGTCTACGACGGACCGGTCGACGTGCGAAACTACGCCTTCGAGCCGGTAATCCTGGAGCGCATGCCCAGCCTGGAGGGCGGTGACGCGGCGCTGCGGACGGTTACGGCGGTCGAGGGCGATGCAGTGGTTGACGTCCACGGGGGGGTCGTGGATCTGGCTCCCGATGTATCCGTTAGGAACGCGGACGGCGAGGAGGTCGTCTTCGGTGCGTCGCCGGTCACTATGACGGCGATGGTGGTTACTTACACCCTCCGGCCCGAGGTCACGTGGGCCGATGGAGAACCCCTCACCGCCGACGACTCACGATTCTCGTTCGAACTGGCCGGGCAGCTCGACGACCCCGCGCTCCAGCGCCGCCTTGAGCGCACGGTGGACTACGAGGTGGTCGATGCCCATACCGTGGTCTGGACAGGGGTGCCGGGTCACGTGGATACGTACTACCCACTCAACTTCTATCATCCCCTTCCCGAACACGTCCTGGGCTCCACCGATATTGAGCGGTTGCTGGAGATGGACGTCGCCCAGCACCGGCCGCTGGGCTGGGGGCCCTTTGTGGTCGAGTCGTGGACGGAAGGGGAGCGGATCAGCCTGGTGCGTAATTCCCACTACTTCCGCGCGGCCGAGGGGCTGCCCCACCTGGACCGGGTGATCTACCGATTCATCTCGGACCCGGAGGAGGCCGTGGAGGAGTTGATGGCCGGGCGGTGTGACGTGCTGGGCGAGGATCTGATGGAACTGGGTGGGGCACCTATCCTGGCAGAGGTGGCAGACGAAGAGGGCGTCCAGTTGGTCTCCGGGACCAGCAGTGAGTGGGAGCACCTGGATTTCGGGATCCAGCCGCCCGCCTGGTCGTCGTGGGTATCCTTGTTTGGTGAACGACGGACCCGGCAAGCTGTCGCCCGGTGCGTCGATCGTGAGCGGGTGGCCGCGGAGGCCTTTCCGCTGCGGGAAGCGTCAGTGGCTGAAAGCTACGTCCCGGCCAGTCACCCTCTCTTTGCGGGGAATGATCTCCATCGGTGGCCGTACGATCCGACGGCGGGCCGGGCAGTGTTGGAGGAGATCGGATGGGCCGATACGGACGGGGATGGTTTCCTCGAGGCCCGGGACGTGAGTGGGTTGACGCAGGGTACCGTCTTCTCCGTCACCCTCCTGACCACGGAGGGGGATCCGGCCCGGCAGCGGGCGGCCGAGGTCCTGAGGGCTAACCTATCCGACTGTGGGGTAGGGTTGAGCATCGAGTATCTGAGGCCCGACGTCTTCTACGCCGACGGCCCCGATGGCCCGGTGTTCGGGCGTCAATTCGCTCTGGCCATGTTCTCCTGGCTGAACGGCCTGGGCGCCCCGTGCGAGCTCTATCTGTCGGACCAGATTCCGCGGGAAGAGAACTGGTGGGCCACCTCCAACAACCCGGGTTACGCCAGTGAGGTCTACGACGAGGCCTGTCATGCAGCTCTGGAGGCGCCCTATGGAACGGAGGCTCACCGCTCGGCTCACGTTCAGGCCCAGGCGATTTTCTCGAGGGATCTTCCGGTGCTGCCGCTCTACTTCGTTCCCAGGAGCGTCGGGGTCCGCCGGGGGGTTACGGGTCTGGTTATCGATCCCAGCCAGCAGACGCCTTTCTGGAGCATCGAGTCTGTCGATCTGGAGCGTTAGCTGGTGGAGGGCAGTGGGGACGTGCATTTGACAGGCAGGGTGGTGAAAAGTGGGGTGGCGGACGGGCAAGCCCTGGTCTCGGCAGAGCCTATCAGCTTCTTCGGTGGGATTGATCCCGACACGGGCGTGGTGGTGGATCAGGGACACCCCCTGGAGGGAATGAACGTCGCGGGGCGCGTGCTCGTCTTCCCCACAGGAAAGGGGAGCACCGTCGGCTCCTACACCCTCTATCGGCTGGCGCGAAATGGTCTGGCGCCGGCGGCCATCGTCAATCGAGAGGCCGATCCCGTCGTAGCGGTGGGGGCTGTCATAGCGAACGTGCCGATGGTGGATCAGGTTGACACGGAGCGGATCCGCACCGGGGATTGGGTGAGGATCGACGATGGGGAGGTCTTGATCCGGCGCTAGCTAGCTCCGGACCACGGGGAGGGCGAGGGTTGGAAGCCGCATGCCCGAATACGCGAAAAGCCCTCACGGATGCGAGGGCTTTGTCGTGCTAAGAAGCGAAGGCGGAAGGGGAGGGATTCGAACCCTCGGTGGCCAATAATGACCACAGCGGTTTTCGAGACCGCCCCGTTCGTCCACTCCGGCACCCTTCCGAGCTGACTTGTATTATAGCATAGACCCGGCGGCGCGCAATGGTCTCCAGCGTGCTACCGCCGGCAAGGGGTGTCGTGTCGTAGACGGCGACGTCCGCGGTCCTCATTCCTGATTTCGGGCCGGATGGGGGGATCCGGCGGGCCTGATGGGTGCGGCATGTCCCCGGTTTGACATATCTCAGATCCATAGTAGAATCAGAAAGTACGAGTGAGACGTTGGAGGATATGGGAGATATGGGCACTGTGATGATCAACACCCAAGGGGCACGGCTCCGCGAGAGCGGCGGAGTGCGGTTGCCTGGGTCGCAGTGCGCCTGTGTCTGAATGACTTAACGTAAGTCTTGAGAAGGCCGTGGGCGATTGCGATGCGCTCACGGCCTTTTTTCTTGTCACTCGTTGACCTCTCCCGATAAGGCCGTGGGTTTCCACGGTCTTTTTTGTGTTTGTGCCGGACAGAGGCTAGGAATGAGGGAGAAGGATGAGGAGGTGGCGTGTGTATCACAATCATGACGTAGCACTGGATGTCACCAGCGTGAGCAAGATGTTTGACAAGCGTGAGGGCGTGCGCTGGCCCTGGAGGCGGGGCGGTGACGGGAAGGCCCGGGTCAGGGCGGTGCAGGACGTGAGCCTGCAGGTCCGCCGCGGCGAGGTGTTCGGTATCCTGGGACCCAACGGATCGGGCAAGTCCACACTCGTGCGCTGCATCTCGACGCTCCTGATGCCCGATGAGGGAAGCATCCGCGTCTTCGGTCTGGATGTGGGCGCCGACGAGATGGCTGTGAAGCGGCTCATCAACCGGGTTTCGGTGGAGGCGTCCTTCTTCAAGAAGCTTACACCTATGGAGAACCTGCTCTACGGAGCAAGGCTGTACGGTGTGCGAGCGCCCGAGGCGCGCCGGAGGGCGGTAGCGATCCTGGATAGGCTGGGGCTGAAGAGGGAGGCCATTTACCGTCCGATGGAGGAGATGAGCCGCGGGATGCAGCAGAAGGTGGCGGCAGCGCGGGCGTTCCTAACGCAGCCGATCTTGCTGCTGCTGGACGAGCCCACCACGGGGCTGGATCCACGGTCGAAGCGGGAGGTGCAGGCGTTCCTGAAGGATCTGCGGGACAGACACGACGCGACGATCCTGTTGACGACGCACGATATGCAGGAGGCGGAGGCGCTGTGCGACCGCATCGCGATACTCGACGATGGGAGGATCGTGGCGCTGGATACGCCGGCGGGTTTGAAGTCGCGGGTGGAGCGGTCGAACGGGGGCGAGCCGACGCTGGAGGATGTCTTCCTGGGCCTGACCGGGAAGCGGTTGGTGGAGGATGGGGAAGACTCTAAGGGCTTGTAAGGCGGCCTGAATGAAGCACGCCTCTGTGCGGGCCCGCTGTGTGCGGCGGCTTGAGGTTCTGACGGAAACCAGTAGGGTCGAGATGGGGCGTTTGGTAGACCCTCGGGTCTGTGAGGTAGCCTGCGTGACGGACGTGTCTGTGCTGGCACGCCATGTGCTGCGGCCTGGGGTTCTGACGAAAACCCTTAAGGTCGAGAGTAGGGTGTTTGGTGAGGGAGGTCGGTATGATGGCGCAACTGGTTCACGAGATTCGCGCTTCCTATGCGTTTGTGGAGCGCAACTTCAATCTGACGAAACGATACTGGGGATGGGAGATTGTCTGGCTGATCTACTCAATCGCCAACGCGCTCTCGATCACCTTTATCGGGGCCGGGACGGAGGAGGTCACGGGCCAGCGGATCGATGCTGCGCACCTGATCCTCTATCTGCTGGTCGGTACCCTGGTCTGGCACTACCTGTCCGTCGTCTTCGATCAGGTCAGTGAGCTAATCGCCTGGGAGCGCTGGGAGGGCACCATCGAGTACACCTTCATGGCCCCCGTCAGCCGCTTGACGCACATGGTTGGCCAGACGCTCTTCTCACTCGTCTACGGGCTCTTCCATACCGCGGTGATCCTCAGCGTGGTGGCGCTTTTCTTTCGACTCGATCTGAGCGGGGCGAACTTGCTCGGCGGCGTGATGGTACTCCTGTCCGGCAGCCTCTCATTCATCGGGCTGGGGATGGTGGCGTCGGTGCTACCGCTCCTTTTTCCGGAGCGGGGTGCGCAGATGACGCACGTCATTCAGGCCGGGTTACTCCTGATCTCGGGAGTCTATTTCCCGGTCTCGGTGTTGCCAAGGTGGATGCAGCCCCTGACGAGGCTTTCCCCCGCCACCTACGTGCTCGAGGGGATGAGGGCGGCCCTTCTGGACGGGGCTTCGACGGCCGGCCTCTTCGTCTACGTCGGCCGGCTGCTGGCCATCGGCGTGGCCGCGATCCCCGCCGGGCTATTCATTTTCCGCCGCGCCGAGCTATACGCAAAGCGGACGGGCAAGCTGAAGCGGAGCGGGTAGCGTCGGGGCCTAGGCGGAGGCCTTGACTTGCAGAGAGATGGAAGGTCTGCGAAAATACGCGGGTGGCCCGGGGTAGCTGCGGAATGCAGCGTAGGCGGTGAGGGGCAGATGAGAGAGAGGGCCGCGTGTTGAACCGTTCGCCGGGACGACCACGGCATCGGTCCTCGCCTATAGGACCCTGGGTGGTTGCCCATTTGGCACGAGGGGATGCGTATATGACGCGAGATAGATCTGCGAGGGAACAAGCGATGCTGACGTTGATTATCGACGCGGACGATACATTGTGGGAGAACAACATCTACTATGAGGCCTGTGTGGCCGAGTACGCGAAGGTACTGGGCGATGAAGGCTACGATCCCGAGGAAGCCGAGGAGATGATGGAGGTCGTCGAGAAGGATCGCATCCCGGAGGTCGGCTATGCCCCCGAGGAGTTTGCGCGCAGCCTGGTCATCTCCTACGAACGGCTCTGCGAGCGTGACGAAAGACCGGTTCGGGATGAGGTCGTGGAGGCAATCTGGGCCATCGGGAGAGAGGTGATGGACTACCCGATGGTTCTCCTCGACGGCGTGGAGGCCTCCCTGGAGGCGCTCCAGGAACGGTACCGTCTCATTCTCCTTACGAAGGGAGACGATCGGGTCCAACGGGAGAAGCTGGCCCGCTCCGGCCTGGAGCGGTATTTCGAAGGGGTTCACGTGGTGTGGGAAAAGGATGCGGAGGTCTTTCGCTGTCTGGTCGCCGAATACGATTTGCATCCCGAGCGCACCTGGATGGTCGGCAACAGCCCCCGCTCCGACGTCAACCCGGCGGTGGAGGCCGGCATCGGCGGGGTGTATGTGCCGCACCCGAACACCTGGGAGCTGGAGATCGAAGGCCTGGTTCCCTCCGAGCGCGTGACGGTGGTGGAGCGATTCGCGGACCTCCTGCAGCTCGCTGCCGGGTGGGAAGATGGCCGGGCGGCGGCGGCGACGTGATCCATCGACTTGCCCCGGGTTTGTACGAGAGGGTAGGAAACCTCTTCCGTCCGCTTCGCTTCCATCTGGCCAGCGCAGCTGTCCTTGACGGGATCCGCCCGGGTCGAGTCTTCGTGGACGACCTGGAGCGCCCGAAAGCTGCGTTCATGGTCTCGCCTGAGGGCTGCTACCTGGTCGGCGATCCGTGGATCGCTTGGTTCAACAGAGCCTTCAACCAGGCGCTCGGCACCGGGGAGCTGTTTGACGGAGACGTCCGCGTGCTTTTTCTCGTGGTCAACCAAAGGGCTGGCGAAACCAGTTGACGGCGCTTATCGCTCCGAGACACTTCCAGGCGGTCGAGCGGTATCACTTCGTCTGTCGATCAGTCCAGCACGACTGGCGGGTTGCACTGCCGGAGGATTGCGGAGTAAGCCCTATCGATCGGGCGCTGCTTGAGGAGCAGGGCGAGGCGTTGCCCGACCACATGGTAGGCTGGATGAAGGGGAACTGGGGATCGGCGGAGGCCTTCCTCGGGAATGGATTCGGTACGGTAACGGCGTGCGGCGGGGACATCGTCTCGTGGTCCCTGGCCGATGGCGCCAGCGGAGGGGCCTGCGAGATCGGCATTCGGACCGTGCCCAACCACCGGCGGAGGGGCCTCGCAGCTGCGACGGCGGCGGCCAACGTGGAGCTGGCTCTGTCGATGGGCTTCGATGTCGTGGGATGGCACTTTCCCCAGGAGAACGTGGGCTCGATCCGCACGGCCGAGAAGGTGGGATTCGAGCTGGAGCGGGCGTACGAGGGCTACTACGCCAGAATGGACTGAGCGTTGAGAGGCTCGCGCCCGGTTCTGCAAATCTATAGAGCGACTACAGAAGAGAGGAGATCCGACGACCCATGGACCAGACGCCAATTCGTGCGATTTTGTTTGACTATGGAGGTGTGTTGGTGCGCACCGTCGATCCGCGCCCGAGGCGGCAGCTTGAGGGCCGCTTCAACCTGGAACCGGGGCAGGTCTACGACCTCATCTTCGGCAGTCCCTTGTGGGATGACGTCCAGCGCGGCAGAATCGACAGCGAAGCCTTTTGGCGCGACGTAGGGCAGCGGCTCGGCCTGAACGACGAGGAGTTGACAGCGTTCCGACGGGATTTCTGGGGTGGGGACAAGTTGGACGAGGAGCTCGTGGATACGGTACGCGAGCTGGGGGAGCTTGGACACCAGACCGCCGTGTTGAGCAATGCACCCTCAAGCCTGGCGGGATATCTCAAGGAGCTGGGCATCGTAGAGGCCTTCGACAGCGTGATCATCTCCGCTGACGAGGGCGTCACCAAGCCGACGCCTGAGATCTTCACGCGGGCACTGGACCGTCTTGGTGTGGCTCCGTCCGAGGCTGTCTTCATCGACGATACACCGGTCAACGTGGAGGCGGCCCGAAGGCTGGGCCTGCACGCCACCCGCTTCCGCGGACTGCCGCCCCTGCGCCACTGGCTGCGGGATTTGGGGATTGCCTTGTCGGAACCGGAACGGGAGCCGGTGCCGGACGTCAAGGCAGTGATTTTCGATTGGGGCGGAGTGATGGAGGAGCTGCCCAACGAGGCGGACGTCGCCGCATGGGAGCGCCGGCTGGCAACTGCTTCGGGCGCGCTTCCGGAGATACTATGGGGTGAGACGTGGCAGCGGCTCGCCGTGGGGGCCATCAGCGACGAGGACTACGTGCGCCACGTCACCGATCAGCTGGGCTTGCCGGATTCTGAAGCGGCGCTGGACTTCCTGCAGGCGTTCTACACCAGTGACCGCTTCCACCATGACGTGATGGACGCGGCGCGGGCCCTTCGGGAGCGGTACAAGGTCGCAGTGCTCAGCAACGCCTTCCCGGCTCAGGTGGACACGATCCGTGAGCAGTACGGCATCGATGTCCATGTCGAGTTCGACGTCTACGTCAACTCGGCCATGGTCGGCATGTCGAAACCCGATCCTCGGATCTATGAGCTGACGCTCGAGCGGCTGGGCGTCGCGCCTTCCCGGGTCGTGTTTCTGGACGATACGCTTCGCAACGTGGATGCGGCCCGGGAGCTGGGCCTCCACGCCATCCAGTTCGTCCGGCCCGATGTCTCCCTTCCCGTTCTTGAGGAGCTCCTGGGCCACGCCATCGTGTGAGGGGTCCCCGCGAGTAAGAGTCTTGCGGCGATGCGTCCGCAGAGTTGGAGGCTTGGAGAGAGGGAATAGGGGCGTAACCGAGCCCTGGCATCGGGCGTTGTACAAGCATTTTCCAGACTACGACGAGGAATCCACCGTGCAGAACACCGAGGCCGAGGTCGATTTCGTCGAGAACCTGGTCACTGATTGGAGACCGTTGGTGGCCGTGCACTGACCAGTTGCGACTGGCATATGGCACGCATACGCTGGTGAGGTGCAACAACCTGCTATCGCACGCTGGCGCGCCTGTCAAGTTGACAAAAGGCAGCTTTCATGGTTTCATGTAGGATGAATTTGACGAGGGAGGAGCTTTATGTCGCCGTCTGCCGGGCGGATGGCCGTCCCTGGTAGAATGGCGCTGGGTTCCATATTGGAGAGCTTCTTCCGTTCCAAGAGACCCCGCAGCCTGCTGCGGGGTTCTTTAGTACGTGTTTAGTGGGTGGCTGCTGAGGCATGCTGAGATAGATCAATCGGGATCTGGTCGTTCTGGTCCCAAGTCGTACCAAGGTTTAGGAGGAACATGGCGAAGAAGAAGACTTCCATGGACAAGGTCCGAATCATCGGAATCTTTGCCCATGTAGACGCGGGGAAGACCACCACCTCGGAGGCTTTTCTCTACTTCACGGGGCGCATTCATCGCGCTGGAGAAATCGACGAGGGCGACACCCAGCTGGACTGGATGGAGCAGGAGCGTGAGCGGGGGATCACCATCATGGCCGCCGCGACCGCCTTCCGCTGGCGCCGCCACCGCATCAATCTTATCGACACGCCGGGGCACATCGACTTCACCGCTGAGGTAGTGCGCTCGATGCGCGTCATCGACGGCGGCGTCGTGGTGCTCTGCGGCGTCGGCGGCGTGGAGCCCCAGACCGAGACGGTCTGGATGCACGCGAACCGGGACAACCTGCCGCGCTTGCTCTTCATCAACAAGCTCGACCGAATCGGCTCCGACTTCAACCGGGTGCTGGGCGAGGTTCACGAGCGGCTGACCGAGAAGGCTGTACCCATCCAGGTCCCGATCGGGCGAGAGGACGGCTTCCGCGGCGCGGTCGACCTCTTGGAGGAGCGGGCGTTGGTGTGGGAGCACGGAGAGGACATCCCCTCCGAGGTGCCCATCCCCGAAGATATGGAGGAGCGGGTGGCCGCCCTGCGGTCGACGCTAGTCGAGGCGATCTGTGAGACCGACGATGACCTTCTGGGGCGTTGGCTCGAGGGGGAGGAACCGGATGTGCCTACGCTCAAGCAGGCGCTGCGTCGGGCCGTGAGCAACAACGAGCTGGTGCCAGTGCTGTGTGGTGCCTCCCGGGACCACATCGGGGTGCAGCCCGTGTTGGACGCCATCGTGGATTATCTACCGGCTCCGACCGACCTCAAGCCGATTCTAGGCACGGTCCCTGGGAATGGTGATGAGATCATCGAGCGGCCAGACGACCCCGATGCACCCTTCTGCGCGGCGGCCTTCAAGATCGTTACGGATCCCCACGTGGGGCATCTGACGTGGGTTCGCGTCTTTTCAGGTCAGATGGGCGTCGGTGACACCGTCTACAACCCGCGCACTCAGGAGTTGGAGCGCATCGGCCGCATTTACTACCTCCACGGGGACAAGCGCGAGCAGGTGGAGCGGATGGAGGCCAGCGACGTAGTGGCCCTGGTAGGGCCGCGCTCCGCCGTCACCGGCGACACGTTGAGCGATCCGGAAAGGCCTATCATTCTCGAGACCTTCGAGTTCCCGGATCCGGTGATCAAGGTGGCGCTCACACCCGAGTCGAATGAGCAGCGCGAGAAGCTCCGTGAGGCGGTGCGCCGGCTCTCGGACGAGGATCCGACGCTGGAGCACGGTTTCGATCCGGAGACGAGCGAGGAAACGCTGGCAGGCATGGGCGAGCTGCACCTGGAGATTGCTATCGACCGATTGAAGCGGGAGTTCGGTCTGCTGCCGGCCGTCAGCCCGCCCGAGGTCGCGTACCGCGAGACCGTCCGTCTAGGGTACGAGACGATTATGACCTACCGGAAGCAAACCGGTGGCCACGGCCACTACGCCGAGGTCGAAATCCTGGTCGAGCCACTCGAGCGGGGCGCGGGGGTCGAGTTCGAGAATGAGTCCTCCGCCGCCGACATCCCGGCGGACTTCGTGAGGCCGGTCGAGAAGGGCGTGCGCGGTGCCCTGGAGAAGGGTGTTATCGCGGGTTACCCCGTTACGGATGTCAGAGTGACGCTCCTGGACGGGAAGTATCACGAGGTCGACTCGGCTGCGATGGACTTTGAGATAGCCGGCTCAATGGCTGTCCAGCGCGCGGTCCGCGAAGCCCATCCAGCCCTCCTGGAGCCGGTCATGGAGATCGACATCAACGTGACCGAGGAGCAGGTGGGATCGGTAGTCGCGGATATCGGGCGGCGGCGCGGAAGCGTCAACGCTATGCGGGCGCGCGGCGAGCTCCGGAACATCGACGGCCAGGTGCCCCTGTCCGAGGCTCGGGGCTATGCCACGGATCTGCGGAGCCTGACGAAGGGCCGGGGCACGTTCACCCTGGAGTTCGATCACTACGCTGTCGTCCCCGACAACATCGCCGAGGAGATCATCGAGCGCCGGAAGGAAGAGGGAAAGTTGCGCGTGCGGTAGATCCACCTTGGCGCGGAGCTGAGAGGCCACACTTTCGATGGGTGTGGCCTCTTTTCGTATCTCAGGGCGAAGGACATTGCTTGCAGTCACTGGCGGCGCTGCTCCGCGCTGGCGCCTTGCCGGGACTTCTTCCACGGGCTGGTCGGAGGGCGCCGAGAGGGTTGGGGAGCCACGGTAGCTAGGGTACCACCGACGGCCGGGGACTTTGATCGCCGGTGTGCGGCTCCGCCGGGTACGGCAGGTCGAGAAGGAAGCTGCGGATCAGCCCAATCATCAGATCCTCATGGGTGAGCTGGATCATGTGTCCGGCGTCCTCGACGTAGAAGACGGTCTCATTGAGCAGTGCGTCCCGATACTCTTGGACGACGTCCCAGGGGAGGTAGTCGCACTCGGCAGAGAGAATCAGGGCGGGCGTGAGGTTGTCGGCCAGCGGGGGTCGGGGGTCGGGGAGCGCCCGACGGGTGATGTTCGTCCGCAGCTGCACGTAACCGTTGAAGCCGGGGCTCGCGATCTCGGGTGAACGATCCGCGTCGCCCGGGCAAACCCATGTGCGGGGGTCGAACGCTCCCTCAATGAGCACCCTCATCTCGGCCTGGGAGGCGAGATTCTGGGCCGCCTCCGGGCCGAAGGGGGCCACGGCCTCCGCGAGGAGGAGCCGGGGCTCCAGCACGGGGTTGACGCCCGTAGGCGAGGCCGTGCGCGCGTAATCGTGGAAAATCGGCGCGTTCGACAGCGGAGTCGGGGAGATGAGAACCACCCGGTGCACCCGCTCGGGGTGCCGGCTCAAGTAGCGCGCCGCCAGCTCCGCGCCAAATCCCTGCCCGATCAGGATCATCTCCTCAACCTGCAGCTCGTCGCGGATGGCATCCAGGTCGGCGATGTCCCCGTTGATGCCGTAGGCCTCGATGTCGGTAAGCCTGGACGAGCGACCGGTCCCCACCCGGTCGTAGAGATAGACATCGAACCCCAGGTGAGTGAGCTGACGGTAGAAGGCGCGCTCCGGCTGGAGGACGGCGAAGCCCGGTCCGTCGTGGAGATAGACGACGGGTACATCGGCCGCCGGTGGGCTCGCGGCATAGCGATAGTGGGCGATCGTGGATCCGGTGGGCAGCTCCCAGTGGGCGGTTTTCGGCAGGGGCGCCGGCGGAGGAGGAGTCGGCACCGGATCACGCGCCACGACGACGAGGAGCGCCGCCCCCGCGAGAGTGGTCAACCCGGCGACGATGCCGCTGAAGAGGGCCCGGTTAGCCGCCTCCAACCCCTCGGCGATCAGCCACGAAGCGGCCCAGGAGACGAGCGCCAGGGTGGTCAGGGTGGCAGCTGCCAGCACGGTCAGCCGCCCGGTGAGCGTCGATAGGGCCAGACCTGTCTGGAACGCCGTGAGGCCGCTGAATACGATGCCCAGCAGGAGCCCCAGCGCCAGCAAGACGCGCAGAGCCCAGCCGGGGGATTCGATCTCAGCCGGATCATCCTCCTTCTCGCGCTCCATCCATCCCAAGCGCTTGAAGCCGGACTCCACCCAGATGTTCATGATCCCCATAGCCACACTGCCGACGATGGCCCAGCCGAAGCCGGCGATCTCAAGCCCGGTCAGGAGATCGGTGAGGAGGAGCAAGATCCCGTCGATGACGAAGATAAAGAGCCCCGCCGTAGTGATGGTTAGTGGGAGGGTCAAGGCCAGCAGAAGCGGCCTGACGAACCGGGTGAGGAGCACGAAGGCGATGGAAACGACCCAGGTGCAGAAGAGGGCGTTCTCAATGCGGATGCCGGGCAAGGCTCTGATAGCAGAGAGGACGATGTAGGTGATCGTGAGCCGCAGCATCAGGTTACGGATGTGGCCCAGGAGTTGGCGCCACCTACGGATCACCAGCGGCCTCCTCGCCCTGATCCACGGGCTCCACCACTCTCTCAGCGATGGCCCGCGGGTCGCTTCGGGCGCTCAACCCGGCGCCGGGCCAGTGCATCCGCCCGGGGAGGATTCGCTGCTCACCGAGGGTGGCCTGCTTGAACTGAAGGAGGGCCAGGCGGGCGGTGAGCGTGGCGGTGCCAGCGGAGCGGACGGCTCCCCACGTGGTGAACGTGATCACCTTGTTCATGGCCTCGCTCCACGACTTGTAGAAGAGATCGAGGGTGGCCGCCACGGAATCGGTCCGCGTCTCGATGTCCCGAAGTGCCATGTGCCACTCCAAGAGGTGCATCCCTTTTCCCCACTGGATGGGGTTGCTGCTGCCGAAGTCCTGGTCCATCTCCGTGGACAAGGAGAGTTGCTTGAAGCCGAATGTGCTCAGCTCGTACTCGCTGGGATTCTCTGCAGCGACGGTGATCGGCACCCTGCCCACCTCACTCTGGTGGATCTCCGTCTCGGCATCCCAGGCATACGTGTTGTGGAAAGTGTCAGTCTCGGTGATATGCAGAGCTTGACGGTTGCTGCCGATGATGAGATAGTGGACCCGCAAGCGATAAGGGCTCAAGATGCGCCATTTGGCGACCCGCAAGTAGAACTGCCGCCCCAGGAGGCGGAAGAGGCGCCGGCGAAGCCGATCCTCATCTCGACCGACGACGCTGCGCTTGACGTTCTCCAGGTCGGTGAACCGCGCGATCTGCCGCTTGAGCCAGTTGATACCCTGCTCGAAAGCTGGCCGATTGGGGATGCCCCGCTGCTGAGGTGATTCCATGGCGGGCGGAGATGTCGCCGACCCGTGTCGGTCGTCCAGCTCCATCTCCAGGGAGACGGGCCAGAGCTGGCACTCGGCGGTGCGGCAGTCGAAGCAGAGCTGGCCGAAGACATGGAAGCGGATCGTCCTCTCGCTCGCGGTCACCGTCGGCTCAGACACCTCCAGCTCGAAGGCGATGAGCTTGTCAGCGTGGCGGAGGGCGAAGAGGTCGAAGCCGTTGAGGAGGACGGTGTAGCGCTCCTTGCCCACCATCTCCGGGGCCAGGTCCAGCCGGTCGACCTTGATGCGGAAAGGGGTCGTCACGGCGCGGGGACACTCAACTGTGGCTTCTGCCGTGCCCTCCTGGAACGCGACACCGGGCGCGTCGAGGATGGTAACGAGGTCCGAGAAGTGGGCGACGTCCCCTCCGGTACCGGAGGCTGCCGTGTGCCCGATTACGGTGCGGTGCCCGTCGCCCTCGGCATCGCAGCGCACGTAGCTGCCGAAGCGATTCAGGCGGTGGTTGTACGCCCAGGCGTGATTGAAGCCCTGCCAGAGGACGGCGGCGCTGCTGCTGCGGGCGGTTTGATGAGGCATACGTCGCTCTCCTGGATAGTGCGGCTGGCGTTTGTCGGGCTGGAACGCGGCAGATCGGATTGGTTTATACGCAGGAGCCTCCGGTTTGTCAAACCGCGGCAGGGCGGGGTTCCTGCTTCCGTCAGTGCCGGGATTGAGGCTTGCTGGCCATCCTCAGCCCAGCGAGGGATCCTGTGAGTGCCCCGAAGGGGACGGTCCCGGCGAGTTTCCATTCACATACCGGGGATCAGGTGAGAGCAAGAAGAGAGGAGAGAGAGGCTCCGCATGCGGCTGCCCTCTAGGTGCCGACGAGGTCGCGGAGTTTCCGGGCGTTCTCGACGGCGTAGGCCTGCATGTCATTGTTGAAGTAGGCGTAGATGTCGAGGCCGTCCTGCTCCCAGCGTCCCATCTTTTCGGACCACGCCTCAAGAGCCTTCGCTGGATACGTCCCCCCATAATCGCCGCGCGGGCCGTGGAAGCGGACGTAGATCCAGTCGGCGGTGATCCGCTCCGGCGAGGGAGCGTCCTGATGGTCGTGGATGCAGAACGCCACGGCGGCCTCCTCCAGCAGCTCGTAGACGATGTCTGTGTACCAGCTGTCGTCCCTGAACTCGAAAGCGCAGCGCTGCCCCTCGGGCAGGACATCGAGGAAAGCGTCCAGGCGCTCCACATTCACGTTCCAGTGAGGCGGTAGCTGGAAGAGGATGGGTCCCAGCTGATTGTCCAGAATCTCGACGCGTTCCATCAACGTCTGCACCGGCTCCTCGGGCTCCAGCAGGTTCTTCATATGGGTGATGTATCGGTTGGCCTTGATGATGAAGAGGAAATCGTCCGGGGAATCCTGCTGCCAGGATCTCACTTTCTCCTCGCTGGGCAGTTGGTAGAATGTATTGTTCACCTCGACCGTGTCGAAGGTCTGGGCGTAGTGAGGCAGCATCTCGTCGGAGGCCATGTCCTTCGGGTAAAATGGCCCCTTCCAGTGATCGTACATCCACCCCGACGTTCCGATCTTGATCATAGCATCTCTCCCTCGCCGCACAGGCGAGTTGCTCCAAGGCACAAACCGTGACCGTGGTGCCCGCGCCACCGGTGTGATGTCGTTTCGACCTCAGCCCCCGACCACGGCGCGCGCGAAACGTGGTTCCGTATTGTTCGCGGACGCTGCAGGCCAGCGAGCCGGTTCAACTTTGCTGCGCGGTTCGGTCCAGCGGGGCGGCCGCTCAGCGCATCAGGAGGAGGCTCAGCGCCATGACGACCATGCCGGCGACCAGGCCGAGGAGGCTGTCGTGGCCCTTGCCGTAGGCCCGGCTGGTCGGCAGCAGCTCGTCCAGGCTGATGTACACCATAATCCCTGATACGCCGGCGAAAAGGATTCCCATGATCTGCGGCGGCATCACGCCACCTGGTCCTCCGACGAAGAGCCGCAGGGCAGAGTAAGCGATGATGGCCCCGATTGGCTCGGATATGCCGCTCAAGGTGGAGTAGAGGAAGGCTTTGCCGCGATCGCCGGTGGCGAAGTAGATCGGCACGGAGACGCTGATACCCTCTGGGATGTTGTGGAGAGCGACGGCGACGGCGATGGCCGCCCCGAGGGCGGGATCCTGGAGAGCTGAGAGGAATGTGGCCAGGCCCTCCGGGAAGTTGTGAATCCCAATGGCGAGCGCAGCAAAGAGCCCCATGCGCATGAGCTCATCCCGCTCGGCAGTATTCACGCCGGCGTGGGCGCCGCCGGCGAGGTCGTGTCCTGCCGACACCTCGGCTTGCTGACTGGCATCCTGCTCTTGTAGCGCGGCTCGGGCCTCCTTCGAATGCGGTTCGTGGGGGTTTCCCGCCTCCGGGATGAGGGCGTCGATGACGCCGATTAGACCGATCCCGGCGAAGAAGGCCGCTACATTGACCCAGGCTCCCCACGTGTCGCCATAGGCCGCGGTCAGAGCCTCCTGGCCCTTGCTGAGTATCTCCACGAAGGAGACGTAGATCATCACACCGGCCGAGAAGCCGGTGGAAATGGACAAGAAACGGTAGTTCGTCCGCCTGGCGAAGAAGGCGATGGCACTGCCAATGCCGGTGGCCATGCCGGCGAAGACGGTCAATCCCAGTGCAGTCCAGACATTGCTCATGATCAGCGATGCCCCTCCCGGCTCACTATTTTGTGCGCGGAATCAGACAAGGAATTCTACCGCATGGGAGATGCGGCGCAAAGGACGACGCGAAACGGCGTGAAGACCGGGTCGAGTACCCGGCGCGCGCAGCCTGGAAGATGGTCCAGGGGCAGGACAAAGGTCTCAAACCGGGGGGAAGGGTCGGGCCTGACGGTCTCGGGGACAACACCATTTTCCGTCAGGCCCAGAAAGTGCGCTGAGCTACTCGGGGATCTGGCCGACGACGCCTTCAACCAACCAGTTGAAGGAGAGGAGTGCCTCGTCGGACATGGTCTCCCCCTCGGCCACCTGTTGGACTCCCTCTTTGTCGTTGATGGGGCCGGTGAAGGGGTGGAGATTGCCGCTGACGATCTCTTCCCTGGCAGCGTTCACTTCATCACGGACGTCCTGCGGGACCATGTCCCCAAAGGGCGCCAGCTCCAGGATGCCGTCGGATATGTGGCCCCAGTAGGCGTGGCTTTCCCACTCGTCGTTGTAGGCCTTCTCCACGGTATCCCTGTAATAGACCCCCCAGTCCCAGATCGGCGCGGTCAGGACCGCGTCGGGCGCCACGTCCTCGGAGATGGCATTGTAGCCTATGGCATAGACGCCGTTCTCCGACGCCAGTTTATCCGGTTCCGTGGAGTCGCTCTCGCGGGCGATGACGTCGGCCCCCGTGTCCAGGAGGGCTTGAGCTGCCTCCCGCTCCGCGGGCGGGTTGAACCAGTCCATAATCCACACCGGGTGGAGTGTCGCATCGGGATTGACGGAGCGGGCGCCGAGGGCGAAGGCATTCAGGTTGCGGACCACCTCCGGGATGGGGTAGGGGGCCACGTAACCAAGGACGTTTGACTCGGTCATGTGCCCAGCGGTGATGCCAGCCAGATACCAGCCCTCGTAGCCGCGGCCGTCGTAGATGGCAACGTTCTCGGCGGTTTTGTAGCCCGTGCAGTGCTCGAAGATGACGTCGGGGTAGTCCTCGGCGACGGCCAGCACCGAATCCATGTAGCCGAAGGAGGTGGCGAAGATCATGTCGTACCCCTCCTCGGCATAATCACGGATCACACGTTCAGCATCTGGTCCCTCGGGGACGATCTCGGAGTAGGTGGTCTCGACGTAGTCGAGGGCCTCGTCGAGGCTCTGACGGCCCTGATCGTGGGCGTAGCTCCATCCCAGGTCGCCGACGGGCCCCACGTAGACGTAGGCAACCTTGAAGGTATCGTCGCCGCCCGGGCCCTCCAAGCCCAGAGTGGCGCAACCCGGGACAGCTACGCTCATCGTGAGCACGAGAGCGGCCAACAACCAGTGTTTCATCCTCATTGTTCCGGCCTCCTTTGTGGCGCTGCTAGTGACGGTTGGACGGCGGACGCGAGGCGCCGCGCGTCCACCACGGACCGATCCTCAGCCTAGGCTGGTGGTCTACGGCCATTATAATCCAGGCCTGGCAGAAATCAAAAACCACCGCGGGAAGTGACGTCCACATCGACCCGTCGAAGCCGCTCTCGCACCGGGGGGCAGGTCCGACTTAGGTGCAACACGCCGGAGGGGCAGGCTTGACAGGTCGTTGGCGTTCCTCGTGCGCGACCGCCGTTTGACATCCCCTGGGCCTATGCTATCATTGGCATTCGCTGAGGTTTTCTGTCGCGAAGAGAAAAACTCTATGATCTTGATGCCTGTTCGAGCCATCCCGGCCCCTATTTGGCCACTTCTCGTCCTTAGCGAGTTAATCGCGTCTGGGAGGGAGTCGAGCAGCACGTAGGCTGAAACGGCACTGGCGCTCAAGAACCCCCCACGCGGGGGTTTTTTTGTTGACTGTACGCTCCGAGCTTGTCGGCCCGATCTCTCGCGTGGGCCGTGAAGTGGGGTGTCAGTCACCTGACGGGCCCAGCCTGCGATGGAGATGCACGCCAGGGGCGAGCGGGCCCAGAGACTATGCCATCAATCGAGAACCAAGGAGGCTATGCTGGTGATGAAGAAGAGCGCGGTGATCTGGTTCAATGGGGAGTTGATTCCGTGGGATGAGGCTCAGGTCCACGTCGCGGCCCACGTGCTCCACTACGGCTCGAGTGTGTTCGAGGGTATCCGAGCCTACGATACCGACGAGGGTACGGCTGTCTTCTGTCTTGACGGTCACGTCGATCGTCTGTTCAACTCGGCCAAGGTGTATCGGATGGCGATTCCGTACACCAAGGCTGAGGTGAGCGCGGCCATCCTGGAGACTGTGCGTGCCAACGACCTGGCGTCCTGTTACATCCGCCCGCTGGTCTATCGCGGCTTCGAGACGCTCAGCATCGACCCGACCCCGTGCCCGGTGGAGGTCGCCATCGTCACCATCGAGTGGGGGCGGTACCTGGGGCCAGAGGCGATCGAGCAGGGGGTCGATGTCGGCGTCAGCTCATGGCGGCGCATGACGCCGGGAGCCTTCCCCGCCGCGGCGAAGGTGGGCGGACAGTACATCAACTCCCAGCTCATCGCTATGGAAGCCCACCAGCACGGCTACGTCGAGGGCGTCGCCTTGGATGCCAACGGGTATGTGAGCGAGGGGAGCGGCGAGAATCTCTTTGTGGTCAGCCGGGGGGAGATTGTCACGCCGCCCCTGGCCTCATCGATCCTCGAGGGCATCACCCGGCGCTGCGCCGTGACGCTGGCTCGGGAGGAGGGGCTTGCAGTCCACGAGCAGTTCATCCCGCGTGAGGCTCTCTACATGGCCGACGAGGTCTTCTTCACCGGGACAGCGGCGGAAATCACGCCGGTGCGTTCCATCGACGGCATCCAGGTGGGCGAGGGCGGGCGCGGCCCGATCACGGAGCGGCTCCAGAAGATCTTCTTCGGCATCACCGGGGGGCAGATGGAGGATCGGCACAAATGGTTGACCTATGTGGGCTAAGTGCGGGACACGAATCACTAAACTTGGCTGCCAAGCAAGCGGATGGGGCTGTGGACCTCCGAGCTGGCCGTTTCGTGAGCCGTTGACGACCGAAGCTGGAAGGGGAGTGGGCGGGGATTGGGCAGCCTGGAGATCGGCGTGGGCGTATGGAGTTGGGCTGCGGCGAGGGACTGGGAGGAGAGGGTGACTGAATCGATGGAAGGGCACTTGGCGGGGAAGGCGTTGGCCTTCATCGGCAGCGGCACGATGGCCGAGGCGATGATACAGGTCTTGCTCAGGCAGGAGTTGGTCGCGCCTGAGCATATCTGCGCCAGCGGGCCCCGTGAGGAGCGGGCCCTTGAGCTTAATCGGCGGTATGGCATCGTGGGCACGACGGACAACCGGGGCGCGGCCGAGGCGGCCGATGTACTGGTGCTCTCGGTGAAGCCGCAGGTGATGCCGACGGTGCTCGGGGAGCTTGAGGGACTCGTCTATCCGGAGGGCCTTGTGCTCTCCATCGTGGCTGGCAAGGACATTGACACCATTGGGTCCGGCCTGCGGCACAGCGCGGTGGTCCGGGCTATGCCTAACACACCGACCCAGGTCGGGGAAGGCATGACGGTCTGGACAGCGTCGGACGGGACTAGCCCAACGCAGCGTGCCCAGGCCAGAGCGATGCTGCGGGCCATGGGCCGGGAGGTCTACGTCGATGACGAGGACATGCTGGACATGGCGACAGCCGTAAGCGGGACTGGCCCTACCTATGTCTTCCTGATGATGGAGGCCCTGACCGACGCCGCGGTGCACCTTGGGTTTTCCCGCCGGGTGGCGGAGGAACTGGTGACTCAGACCGTCGTCGGCTCGGCGAGCTTTGCCCGGCAGTCCGATCGGCACCTGGCCGAGATGCGAAATATGGTCACGTCGCCGGGGGGCACCAGCGCCGAGGCGATCTACCAGCTGGAGAAAGGCGGGCTGCGGACCGTCCTTTCGAAGGCCGTCTGGGCGGCCTACCAGAAGTCAAAGCTCCTTGGAAAGGTTAAGCACGCGTCGAAAGGACCGAACGGGCTGGCGAATATGGACCAGGAGGGCTGATGGCAAGAATCGGTATCGGCTCCTGGGCCGTGCCCGCGTGTTAACGAGACCTTAACATAAAATGACCGACTGCGGCTTGACATCCTCCAGATCCGTCCTATAATTGCTCGAAATCGACGGATACTGAGTGAATGAACGCTGGAAGCATAGGCCTATGAGATTAGAGAACCTGCGCGGCATTATTGTCCTTCCCATTTTGCTCCTTGTTGTTATCAAGGGGCTCTGACTGGGCGGGCATTGCGCGTAGGTAGGTGAAGTGCCAAAACCGCCCGGTAGGGCGGTTTTTTGTTTCCGATTTCTAGATCCGATCTCCAGAGGAGCAGGTTCCGATGACGAAGTCAGAGTATAGCGGCCGGATAGACGACCAGAAGGGGTTCCGAATGCCCAGGCAGTGCGCTGGTTCTGGTCGACTGTCGGAGATGCTTGCTGGCTTGCTTATTGTCATCGTTATTATTGTCCTCCTGCTTAGTCAGGAGGATTCGGGGGTTGGGATGGCGCTTTAGGCAGTCAGAGAGCCGAAGAGCTACGCAGAGAGAAGCCGCCCAACCGGGCGGCTTTTTTGGTACCTGGGGGTGTCGGCAAGGGCTCAGGATGCTCGGAGGCGGCAGCGATGCCAGGCTCGGGGGTCGGCCAAGCAGGCCGGGCCGGCGGGGGCTGGCGGGAGGGAAGGGAAGACCACACAGTGGAGTGCGGCGACGACAAAGGGGGAGAGATGAAGAGGACGGGAGCACAGATCGTATGGGAAATGCTTAGTCGCGAGGGCGTGGAGGTCGTCTTCGGGATTCCGGGCGGTGCCATCATGCACACGTACCATCCCCGGCAAGACTACGGCGTCCATCATGTCCTGATGCGGCATGAGCAGGCGGCGGCGCATGCCGCCGACGGCTATGCTCGGGTCTCCGGCAACGTGGGCGTGGCAATGGCGACCTCTGGCCCGGGAGCCACAAATCTGGTCACCGGTATTGCTACGGCGATGATCGACTCGGTCCCGATGGTCTGCATCACAGGCCAGGTGCCAACACCGCTGATTGGGTCCGACGCGTTCCAGGAGACCGATATCACGGGCGTGACGCTGCCGATCACCAAGCACAACTACCTGGTGACGGACGTCGACGAGCTGGCAGAGGTGATACACGAAGCGTTCTACGTCGCAGGCACGGGACGGCCCGGGCCGGTGCTGATCGATTTGCCCAAGGATGTGCAGCAGGCCGAGACAGATTTCAGTCCGCCGGACGATCGGCGCGAGCTCCCGGGGTACCGGCCCCGGGAGGCGGGGGATCCGGAGCTGGTGCAACAGGCGGCCGATCTGGTGAACTCGGCGGAGCGGCCCGTAATCCTGGCAGGGCATGGGGTGGAGATGTCCGGGGCGACCGACATGCTCCGCACGTTTGTGGAGAAGACGAACACTCCGGTGGCGCTTACGCTCCTGGCGAAGGGTGGGTTCCCTGAGTCCCATCCCCTCACCTTGGGGATGATGGGGATGCACGGCGAGGCCTACGTCAACCGCGCCATTCAAGAGGCGGATCTTCTGTTGGCCTTCGGCATGCGCTTCGACGATCGGGTCACGGGGACCCTGGAGACCTTCGCCCCCGATGCCAAGAAAGTGCACGTCGACATGGACCCAGCCGAGCTGAACAAGATCGTACCGGTGGACATCGCCCTGGAGGGGGACCTGCGCCGGGTCCTGGAGCAGATGCTCCCCCTGGTCAACCGGGACGAGCGGGTTGCGTGGCGGGACCAGGTGGATTGCTGGAGGGGTGAGACGGCCATCCGGGACGTTTTGAACCGACCTGCGAACGGCCGCCTTCTGGCACCGCAGGTGATCGACGCGATCTACCGGGGCACTGGCGGTCAGGCTATCCTGGTCACCGACGTTGGGCAGCACCAGATGTGGGCGGCCCAGTACTATCCGCTGGACCTGCCGTACTCGCTGGTCACATCCGGGGGCCTGGGGACCATGGGTTTCGGGCTGCCCGCCGCGATCGGCGCCCAGGTGGCGGATCCAGAGCGGGAGGTGTGGGCCGTCGTCGGCGACGGTGGATTCCAGATGACGCTCCAAGAGCTGGCGACTGCCGTGCAGGAGAAGCTGCCGATCCGCATTGCGGTCTGCAACAACGGCTACCTCGGTATGGTACGCCAGTGGCAGGAGTTCTTCTACGAGCAGCGTTACGAGGCCACCAACCTCCTGAACCCGGATTTCGTTAAGCTGGCGGAGGCTTACGGTGTGGGCGGTTGGCGAGTTACCCGGCCGGATGAGGCGGAGGAAGCGGTTGCCGCGGCGCGGGCGCACGACGGACCGGCCCTGGTCGAGTTCCAGGTGGCGCAGGAGGGCGAGGAGGGAAACGTCTATCCGATGGTGCCCGCGGGGGCAGCGCTGCACGAGATGATCCGCCGGCCCGAGGTTGCAGCGGAGACGGTGTAGGACGGGAGGGGAGGAGTGGACATGGATCGAACACTGGTCGCGTGGGTGGAGGACAAACCGGGCGTGCTGAACCGCGTCGCGAGCCTGTTCCGCAGGCGAGCGTTCAACATCGAGAGCTTGACGGTAGGTCACACGGAGAAACCCGGCGTTTCTCGCATGACCATCGTCGTCGACGGGGAGCGGACCGACACGGAGAAGGTGGCGCAGAATCTCTACAAGCTGGTCAATGTGATTCAGGTGGAGGACGTCACCGACCACCCGGCGGTCCACCGGGACCTGGCGTTGATCAAGGTGAAGGCCAGCAACGGGCAGCGCTCGGAGGTGATGCAGATTGTGGAGACCTTCCGGGCGCGAGTGGTGGACCTGGGCCTGGAGACGCTCACAATCGAGGTCACCGGGACGGAGGACAAGATCGACGGACTCTACGAGATTCTCCAGCCCTTCGGCGTGGAGGAGATGGTCCGCACCGGCCGCGTGGCGATGGTCCGCGGCAAGAATGGAAAGGGACCGGCGGCGAAGGCTGGGTGAGGCTCGCGGTCCGTCATGGACTCGGTGTGGGCGGCAGCGGTTGGGGATCGGAATCAGAGGGGAAGGACACGAGGAGAGAGCTATGGCAAAGATCGATTTCGGGGGTGTGGTCGAGGAGGTCGTGACGCGAGAGGAGTTCCCGCTGGAGAGGGCGCGGGACGTGCTGAGGGATGAGGTGGTGGCCGTGCTCGGCTACGGGGTCCAGGGGCCGGCCCAGGCGCTGAACATGAGGGAGAACGGGGTAACGGTGATCGTCGGTGGGTCACCGGAACGGAAACGTTCATGGGAGAAGGCCCAGGAGGACGGCTGGGTGCCCGGAGAGACCCTCTTCCCCTGGACGGAGGCCGTGGAGCGGGCCACGGTGGTCCAGTATTTGGTCTCGGATGCAGGACAGATGGCGCTCTGGCCAACCATCGAGCCGCACCTGAGCGAGGGCGATGCCCTGTATTTCTCCCACGGTTTTGCACTCGTCTACAACGACCAGACGGGTGTGATGCCGCCGGAGCACGTGGATGTCATCCTCGTCGCCCCGAAGGGCTCCGGCACCAGTGTGCGGCGGAACTTCTTGGACGGCAGCGGCATCAACGCCAGCTACGCGGTCCATCAGGACTTCACGGGACGGGCCGAGGAACGGGCTCTGGCTCTGGGCGTGGCCATCGGCTCCGGGTATCTCTTCCCCACCACGTTCCAGGAGGAGGTCTACAGCGACCTGACGGGCGAGCGCGGCGTGTTGATGGGGGCCCTGGCGGGGATCATGGAGGCGCAGTACAACACCCTGCGCGGGCACGGTCACAGTCCCAGCGAGGCCTTCAATGAGACGGTGGAGGAATTGACGCAGAGCCTAATCCGCCTGGTCGCCGAGAACGGGATGGACTGGATGTACGCGAACTGCAGCACCACGGCCCAGCGCGGCGCGCTGGATTGGCGCCACCGCTTCCGCGAGGCGGTCGAGCCGGTGTTCGATGATCTCTACGCGAGCGTGGTCAGCGGCGAGGAGACGCGCATCGTGCTGGAGGCGAACAGTGCCGACGACTACAAGGAGCGGCTGGGTGATGAGCTCCGGGAGATGCGAGAGTCGGAGATGTGGCAGGCCGGTGCAGCGGTACGCTCGCTGCGGCCGGAGTCCTGGAGCTAAGTGGGGTCGGAAGCCCGGTGAGAGGAGAGGGAGAGATGGACGAGGGTGGCGTTGACATTCCAGGTCACGTGTACGTGTTTGACACGACGCTGAGGGACGGCGAGCAGTCTCCCGGGGCTGCGCTCAACGTGGAGGAGAAGCTGGAGATAGCGCGGACGCTTGAGGCGATGGGGGTCGACATCATCGAGGCTGGATTCCCCATCTCGTCGCCCGGGGACTTTCAGGCCGTACAGCGCATCTCCGAGGAGATCAGGGACTGCGTCATCTGCGGTCTTACCCGGGCCAGCCGGAGGGACATCGACGCGGCCGCCGCGGCTCTTGAGGGCGCCGCCCGCCCGCGAATTCACACGGGGCTGGGCGTCTCGGACGTGCACGTCAAACACAAGCTCCGCACCACCCGCGAGGGGGCCCTGGAGATGGGTGTCGACGCCGTCAAGTACGCGCGGCGGTTCGTTGACGACGTTCAATACTACACCGAGGACGCCGGACGGGCCGATGCCGAATACCTCTATCGGGTCGTGGAGGCTGTCATCGACGCCGGGGCGACGGTGATCAACATCCCCGACACTACCGGCTATTCATCGCCGGAGGAGTTCGGGGCGCTGATTGGCGGGATCGTCGAGAATGTGCCCAACAGCGACCGGGCCGTCATCTCGGTCCACTGCCACAATGACCTGGGGATGGCCACCGCTAACACACTAGCTGGCGTGCGGAACGGCGCCCGCCAGGTGGAGGTGACGGTGAACGGCATCGGGGAGCGGGCAGGCAACACCTCCCTTGAGGAGGTCGTGATGGCGCTGAAGACGAGAAAGGACCTTTTTGCCCTTGACACGGCCATCGACACCCGCCGCATCTACCCGGTGAGCCGCATGGTCAGTCAGTTGACGAGTATCCCCGTGCAGCCGAACAAGGCCATTGTGGGGGCCAATGCCTTCGCGCATTCCTCGGGCATTCACCAGGACGGGGTGCTCAAGGAGCGCACGACGTATGAGATCATCAACCCGCGGGACGTTGGGGCGCCCGAGTCGGCCATTGTCCTCTCCGCCCGCTCGGGTCGGCACGGGCTCCGGCACCGGCTGGCGGAGCTGGGGTACGTACTCAATGACGAGCAGTTTGAGAAGGTCTACCAACGCTTCTTGGTTGTGGCGGACAAGAAGAAGACGGTGGACACACGGGACCTGGAGGCCATCGTCGCCGACGAGGTCCAGATGTTCTTCGATGAGGCGTATCATCTGGAGCAGATCCAGGTGAGCTGCGGGAACCAGAGCATCCCGACGGCGACGGTGCGGGTGCGCCGGCCCGACGGGACCGTGGTCTGCGACGCGGATCATGGGACGGGGCCGGTGGACGCGGTCTATCGCGCCATCAATCGGGTGATCGAGGAGCCCAACGAGTTGATCGAGTTTTCGATTCAGGCCGTGACCGAGGGGATCGACGCCGTAGGCCGGGTGACGATCCGGGTTCAAGCGGAGGAGCCGGTCAACGGGGATCGGCGGCAGGTTTTCAGCGGGCACGGCGCGGACACGGACATCATCGCCGCCAGCGCGAAGGCGTACATGTTCGCCCTGAATCGGCTGATTGCCGCGCGGAAGGACAGCCGGCGGGGGGAGGAGGCGGAGGTAGAGGTAGAGAAATCCTAACCGTCTCACGAGGCCGTCGTGTTGACGAGACGTGTCTTTGCATGGACAGAATCGCTTAAACAGAGTATCGATGAAGACTCTCTGGGTCTTCGTCACCAGCGAGGAGGAAGAGATGGACGCGAAGAAAGATCGCAACGCAGGGAAGTTCGCCGAACCGCGCAGCTGGGCCGCCCGATGGTGTGGGTACAGCCTGAGCAACCCCGGGACTCAGCCTCAGCAGGCGCAGCCCGATCAGAGGAAGTTCTTCAAGCCCCGTGGCTGGTCCGCCAAGTGGTGCGGCGACGGTCTCGGAGCCCATCCGCGTCGCCGGCGCTGAGGGGAGCGCTGGAGCACGATGGGACACACACTGGCGGAGAAAATCATCGCCGCCCACCGGGTGGACGGCGCGCAGGGGGACGACGCAAACGGCAGAGGCGTGAGCCCGGGGGACCACGTCCAGGCCCGGGTGGACGTGGTTCTCGCCAACGATATCACGGCGCCCATCGCCATCCGGGAGTTCCGGAGGCTGGACGACGGGCATGGTTCCGTTTCGGGTAGGGTGTTCGACCCCGAGCGGGTGGTTCTGGTTGCCGACCATTTCACGCCCAACAAGGACATCAAGTCGGCCGAGCAGTGCCGAGTCTTGCGGAAGTTCGCCCAGGAACAGGGGCTGCCCCACCACTACGATGTGGGCCGAGCGGGTATAGAGCACGTCCTGCTGCCCGAGCAAGGGCTCGTGGCCCCGGGCGACCTGGTGGTGGGTGCCGACTCGCACACGTGCACCTACGGAGCTCTGGGTGCCTTCGCTACCGGCATGGGTTCCACTGACATCGGCGTAGCTATGGCTACCGGTCAGGTCTGGCTGCGCGTGCCCGAGACGATGCGCATCGTCTACACGGGTAAGCTCCGACGGTGGGTCGGAGGGAAGGATCTGATCCTGGAGACGATCGGCCGAATTGGGGTCAGCGGTGCCCTCTACCAGACGATGGAGTTCGCCGGGCCCGTCGTCAAGAGCTTGTCGATGGCGGCGAGATTCACGATGTCGAACATGGCGATCGAAGCCGGCGGGAAGGCCGGGCTCTTCGACATCGACGAGACGACGCGGGAGTATGTTGGCCGCCGGGTTGAGCGGGCCTACACCGCCTACCGAGCGGACCAGGACGCCGAGTATAGCCGGGTCCTGGAGATCGACGTGAGTCAGCTGGACCCGGTGGTGGCGCTGCCCCACCTGCCGGACAACGTCCGGCCCGTCGGCGAGATAGGCGAGATCGAGATCGATCAGGCTGTCATAGGGTCCTGCACCAACGGCCGACTGGAGGACCTGCGCATCGCAGCCGAGGTCCTACGGAGGCGCCGGGTGGCGCCACACGTGCGATGCATCGTCATCCCGGGGACGCAGCAGGTCTATCTCGACGCCGTACGCGAGGGCCTGGTGGAGGTCTTCATCGAGGCCGGCGGGGTGGTGAGCACACCCACCTGTGGTCCGTGTCTCGGCGGACACATGGGTGTCCTGGCGGCCGGCGAGAGGGCGGTAAGCACGACGAACCGGAACTTCCGCGGCCGCATGGGGGATTCTGCCAGCGAGGTCTATCTTTCCGGTCCAGCCGTGGCCGCAGCGAGCGCGGTGGCGGGAAGGATCGTCCATCCCGATGCTCTATAGACAGTGTTGCGCGACCACGGAATCCCCGGGCAGTGTCTGGAGGAGAGGAGTCTGCTTATGACAATCGAGGGGTGTGTTTGGACCTGCGGCGACCACGTGGACACCGACGCGATCATCCCCGCGAGGTACTTGAATGTTTCGACGGCAGAGGCGCTGGCGGTCCATTGCTTTGAGGATGTGGATGCCGAGTTTGCCGGGAAGGCTGCGGCTGAGGAGGAGCCACGGATCATCGTCGCCGGACAGAATTTCGGCTGTGGTTCGTCGCGAGAGCACGCGCCGCTGGCGATCAAGGGCGTTGGCGTGTCATGCGTGATCGCGAAGAGCTTTGCCCGCATCTTCTATAGGAATGCGATCAACATCGGTCTGCCCATCTTGGTTTGTGCCGCGGCTGTGGAGGGAGCTGAAGCGGGGGATCGACTGTGCATCGATCTCGGCGCCGGCACCATTACGAACGTGACCCGAGGGGAGACGTACGAGACGCCGCCGTTCCCCGGCTTCATCATGGATATTATCGACGCCGGTGGACTGGTCGCGTACACACGGCAGCAAGCGTAGGCGAAGGATGGTGCGGGAAAGGCCGAAGCGACGGCCGCCGCGTACCATGCAGGAGGAGATGGTGCATCAGTCTGAAATCGCGCTCTATGACACGACGCTGCGAGACGGCACCCAGGGGGAGGGCATCTCGCTGTCGGTTGACGATAAGCTGCGCATCACGCAGCTCCTGGACCGCCTCGGCGTGCACTACGTCGAAGGCGGCTGGCCGGGGTCGAATCCGAAGGCGGCCGCTTACTTCGAACGTGTGCGAAGGCTGGAGCTGGAGCAGATCCGCGTGACTGCATTCGGTTCTACCTGTCGGGTCGGGAGCGGCCCGGAGGATGATCGGAGCGTGCAAGCGCTGGTTGACTCCGGGGCGCCTGTGGTGGCCGTCGTCGGGAAGAGCTGGATGCTCCACGTGGAGGACGTGCTCCGCGCCAGTCCCGAGGAGAACCTGCGCATCATCCGCGAGACAGTGGCCTACTTGAAGGAGCTGGGCCACGAAGTCGTCTACGATGCGGAGCATTTCTTCGACGGGTACAAGGCGGACTCAAGCTATGGGTTGGACACCCTGCGGGCTGCTGCGGGGGCCGGTGCGGACGTGCTGGTCCTATGCGACACGAACGGGGGATCGATGCCCTGGGAGATCGAGGCGGTGACGCGCGAGGTGGGCGCCGTCGTGCCGGAGGTGGGCCTGGGCATCCACGCACACGACGACGGAGGCCTGGCCGTAGCGAACAGCCTGGCGGCCGTCCGCGCCGGCGCGGTCCACGTCCAGGGAACCATGAATGGGTACGGGGAGCGGTGCGGCAACGCGGATCTCTGCTCGCTGATCCCCAATCTGGTGCTGAAGATGGGGCTGGAGGCCCCGGTGCTGGAACGCGAGCGGCTGCAGCGGCTGACCAGCACGGCGCGGGCGGTGGCCTCGATCGCCAATCAGACGTCCCGGCGGGAGGCACCCTACGTGGGGCGCAGTGCCTTTGCTCACAAGGGCGGTATCCACGTCTCAGCGATGCGGCGGAATCCACGGAGCTATCAGCACATCGACCCTGAGATGGTGGGGAATCACTCACGGGTGCTGGTGTCTGAGCTCTCCGGTCGGGGGAATCTCCGCAGCAAGGCCGAGGAGCTGGGCATCTCTCAGAAGGATCTCGACAACTTGCCGGGGGTGCTCAACACGATCAAGCGGTTGGAGCACCGAGGATTCACCTTCGAGGGAGCCGAGGGCTCGGTGGCGATGCTTCTGCACCGGGCAAAACCCGGCTATGAGCCGCCGTTTCAGATGCTCGATTTTATGGTCGTCGTCGAGCATCGGGAAGGGAGGGGGCTTTTTGCCGAGGCGACCATCAAGGTGCGGGTGGGCGACGACGAGTTCCACATGGTGGCCGAGGGGAACGGGCCCGTGAACGCCCTGGACGGGGCCCTACGGAAGGCGTTGGTGCCTACGTATCCGCACCTGGCCGAGTTCGACCTGGCTGACTACAAGGTGCATATCCTGGACGGGGACAGGGGTACGGCCGCGACGACGAGGGTGCTTCTGGACATGCAGAACGAGACCCGCCGCTGGACCACCGTCGGCGCCTCCGCCAATATTATTGAGGCTAGCTGGCTGGCCCTGGCGGACGCTGTGGAGTATGGGCTGCTGATTATCGCGGACACATAGCAAAGACATAGCGGAGACATAGCGGAGACATAGCGGAGACATAGTCGAAGACGTAGACGAAGATATTGACGAAGACAAGGAGATAGGATGAACGCCGATCTTGCAGTGCTGGCCGGCGACGGTATCGGACCAGCGGTCGTTGCCGAGGCCGTCAAGACGCTGGAAGCTGTCGCCGGCCGATTTGACCATCATTTTGGTTATCGCGAGGCACCCGTGGGGGGCCGTGCGATCGATGAGTTGGGCGACCCGCTGCCGGAGGAAACGCTTGAGCTCTGCCGGGCCTCGGACGCGGTCTTGATGGGGGCCGTCGGCGGTCCAAAATGGTCCGATCCGACGGCAAAGGTGCGCCCGGAGCAGGGCCTCCTTCGGCTCCGCCAGGAGCTGGGCCTTTTCGCTAACCTCCGTCCCGTGCACGTCTATCCAGTCCTGGCAGAGGCCTCACCCTTGCGGAAAGAACTCCTTGAAGGGGTGGATCTGCTCGTCGTGCGCGAACTCACCGGTGGCATCTACTTCGGTGAGCGGCGGGAGGCGTGCGAGGACGATCCCATGGCCTATGACACGATGGCGTACCACCGTGATGAGGTGGCCCGCATCGCCCACACGGCCTTCCGGCTGGCGCAGGCGCGGGGGCGCCGGGTCGCGTCGGTGGACAAAGCGAATGTGCTGGCATCGTCCAGACTCTGGCGACAGGTTGTGACGGAGGTTGCGTCGGGCTACCCTGACGTGAAGCTGGAACACGTCCTGGTGGATGCCGCTGCGATGCGGCTGATTCGACAGCCCACGTCGTTCGACGTGGTGGTGACGGCAAACATGTTCGGGGATATCCTGACTGACGAGGCCTCGGTGCTGGGCGGATCGATGGGCATGCTGCCCTCGGCCTCCGTCTCCACGGGGCAATTCGGGGTCTATGAGCCAATTCACGGCAGCGCGCCGGACATCGCTGGTCAAGGCGTGGCGAACCCCTTGGGCACGATCCTGAGCGCCGCCATGCTCCTGCGGCACTCGCTGGGGCTTGAGGATGAGGCCGAGGCCGTTGAGGCGGCCGTGGAGGGCGTTCTGGCGGACGGGTACCGCACGCCGGACATCGCCGGCAGAGGAGAAGAGGCCATCGGCACCGAGGAGATGGGAGATCTCGTAGCGGCGCGCTTGTGACCGCCACAGTGAAAAGTGATGAGGTGAGGGAAAGTCATGCGAAGCGATAGAGCAAAGAGCGGTCTTGAGCGGGCTCCTCATCGGAGCTTGTTCTACGCCGCGGGTCTGACGCCCGAGGAGCTGAATCGACCGCTCATCGGGGTGGTCAACGCGTACAATGAAATCGTTCCCGGCCACGTCCACCTGGACCGTATCGCCGAGGGCGTGAAGGCCGGTGTGCGCACGGCGGGGGGGACGCCGCTTTCTTTCAATACCATCGGCGTCTGCGACGGCATTGCCATGGGGCATCCGGGGATGCGCTTCTCGCTGCCCAGCCGGGAGCTGATTGCGGACTCCATCGAGGTTATGGCGATGGCGCATCCCTTCGACGGGCTGGTGTTCATCCCCAACTGTGACAAGATCGTGCCTGGGATGCTTATGGCAGCAGCGAGGTTGAACGTCCCGGCGGTTTTCGTCAGCGGCGGTCCGATGATGGCCGGGCGGCACCGCGGCGAGGACATCGACGTGAAGACGATGTTCGAGGCTGTGGGTCAGGTGCAGGCCGGGAAGATGGATCGGGCAACGCTGGAGGTTCTGGAGCTGGCGGCCTGTCCAGGGTGCGGCTCGTGCGCCGGCTTGTTCACGGCGAATACGATGAACTGCCTGACGGAGGCGCTGGGCATGGGACTGCCCGGGAACGGCACGGTGCCGGCGGTGACCGCTGCCCGTACGAGGTTGGCGAAGGAGGCCGGAGCCCAGATCATGGAGGTCGTACAACGGGACATCCGCCCCCGAGACGTCATGACGGAGAAGGCCTTTGAGAATGCCATTGCTGTGGATATGGCCATCGGGGGTTCGACGAACACGGTACTTCACCTGCCCGCTGTCGCGCACGCGGCAGGCGTTCCGCTCCCATTGGATAGCTTCGACGCGGTGAGCGCGAGGACGCCGTACTTGGTGAAACTCAGCCCTTCCGGGCCCTACCACATGCAGGATCTGGACGAGGCCGGGGGCATCCCGGCGGTGATGGCGGAGCTCCACCGCGGGGGGCGGCTCGACGGCGACGCGCTCACAGTGACCGGACGGTCCGTGGCGGAGAACCTGGCCGGCACGGAGCGGGTCGGCCCGGTCATCCAGTCCTTCGAGGAGCCCCACAGCGCGCAGGGCGGCATTGCGGTGCTCCGGGGGAGCCTTGCGCCCCAGGGGGCCGTGGTCAAGGCCGGGGCGGTCAGTCCAAAGATGATGGTCCATCAGGGTCCCGCCCGGGTTTACGACGGGGAAGAGTCCGCTATGGAGGCCATCCTGAGTGGAGAGGTGGAGGCAGGGGACGTGGTGGTGATCCGCTACGAGGGCCCGCGGGGCGGACCCGGGATGCGGGAGATGCTGATGCCCACCTCGGCCCTGGCCGGGATGGGGCTCGACGACAAAGTTGCGCTGGTGACCGACGGCAGGTTCTCCGGGGCCACCCGGGGTGCCTCGGTCTGCCACGTCTCACCCGAGGCAGTGAGAGGGGGCGTCATCGGTCTCGTCGAGAACGGCGACCCAATTTCGCTGGACATCCCTGCGAAGCGCCTCGAGCTCCTCGTCTCCGAGGACGAACTGGACCGTCGGCGGGCGGCCTGGCAGCCCAGACCGCCGGATGTGGACGGCGGCTACCTGGCGCGGTACGCCGCCGCGGTCTCCTCAGCCAGCGAGGGGGCGGTCCTGATGGCGTAAGGCAGGCCGCAGCGGTGACCGGTGTGCCGGTCGCTGGGCTGCACCCCTGCACGACGTGCAACTTCCTCCCGCCCTCGTCGTAGATAGGGTGAGATGCAGCATCGGGAGGGCGATTGGCGACCAGGACTCCGGGGGGGTACAGCCGTCCCCCGGAGTCCTTTGGTGTACGATGCACATCTCCTATCTGGTCGGGCCTGTCCGCTCGGTTGGGGACCCACTGATCGTCGACGGACAACGAGGAGGAGGTTGCATTGGACTACGCTCGGATGTTGAAGCGCGCCTGGACCATCGTCTGGGAGAACAAGTTCCTGATTCTGCTCGGCATCGTCGTGGCGCTGGGAAGCGGTGGCGGTGGAGGCGGGATGGGTGCAAGAGGCGACTCGGGCGCAGGAGGCGGGTCGGGCGCAGGAGGCGGCTCGTTGTCCGGCAACGGAGGATCGAGTTTCCAGCTGCCGCTCGGGGACGTCCCGGAACTCCGCGCCCAGATCGGTTTGCCCGAGGTACTGATCGCCCTGGTTGCCCTGGTTGTGATGGGCTTTGCCTTCCTTGTGGCGGTCCTTTTCTGGATCGCAGCAACTATCGCCAGGGGAGGGCTGATCGCCGGGGTGAGCACGATCGAAGGCGGCGGCACGTCGAGCTTCGGCGCCGCCTGGTCCGCGGCGTGGGAGAGAGGCTGGCGACTATTGGGTATCGGAATCGCCCCAGCCGTGCCGGGTTTCATTCTGGCCCTGGCTGGTCTCGTGACGGCGGGCGTGGTCGCTGGCCTGTTAGGATGGTTGGGCGAGAGGGTCTCCGTGGCTACCGGTATCGGGCTCGGGGTGCCCTTCATTGCCCTGACCTGTATCCTCCTGCCCATTGCCCTGGTGTTGAATCTGCTGCGGACCTTCGCCAATCGGGCCTGTATGCTGGAGGACCTGGGTGTGGTCGCCTCGTGCCGCCGGGGTCTAGAGGTACTGGTCGCGAACATCGGCCCGGCGATCGTTCTCTTCGTGCTACAGGTGGGCATCACCTTTGCGTTGGGTGTTGTGCTCTTTCTGCCCGGGTTGGTGATGGTGCTTTGCTGCGTCCTGTGGCCTGTGCTGCTGGCGGTCCAGGGGACGGTGAAGGGTTACTTCTCCACACTGTGGACGTTGGCGTGGGGGGTGTGGACGAGGGAGGGGGCTTAGGGGAGGCTCCCCTCACCCCGGCCCTCTCCCCCCAGGGGAGAGGGTGACGACGGCGGAGGCACGTG
>CAZIWL010000030.1:0-37424 GCA_964542755.1 uncultured Anaerolineales bacterium | reverse complement strand
GAGGGGCTTCTTCCGCTCGTTCACCCTGCGGCAGATCCCGGTCGAGACTCAGCAGGCCCTGGCGGAGGCCGCCGCCGCAAAGGTCGCGTCCGTCGCCGCCGCCGTCCGCGCACGCGAGACCGGCACCTTCGAGCGCACGTCCGACGTCATCACGCCTCTCACCGAACGGCTCGGCTTGCCCGAGACCCTGGGCAAATGGGCCTGGATGAAGATCGCTGGCGTCGAGAATCCCCCGGACCTGCCCTTCCTTGAGGCGCGGCAGGTGATGGACCGGGCCTTCTGGGCGGACGATGCCTGCAACGGATGCCGAGTCTGCGCGCGCATTTGCCCTGTCCAGAACATCGAGATGATGCGCGACCGGCCCCGGTGGCAAGGCCGCTGCGAGCAGTGTTTCGCTTGCCTCCAGTGGTGTCCTCAAGAGGCCATTCAGTTCCGAGAGGCAACGGTGAGCAAGCGGCGGTACCATCACCCCGACGTGACCCTGGCGGATATGCTCGGCCTGTCGCCTGGCTAGAAACCCACAGAAGCCCGAGCCATCCGGCCGTCCGCTGCCTAAAGGGCCCAGGCATCTCGCGCCTTGGCCGGTCGGTGAATCCAGCGTCCGAGCAGGCCGTCCAACACACCTTCACCCTGGTTCGCAATGGTCGGACGGTAGCTCCCCAGCCAACAGGCTGTCATGAGGGCCCCCAGTTGGCTGGCACCGCCCACGGTGCCAGAGTGAGGAACGACGCCGGTCCTCGATCGAGGCGACGGGCTGAGGGCCGCGGCCACGGTCAGCGGAGGGTACTGTGACGCCGGCGCCAACTCCAGCGCCCGCGGGTTCCCCTCACCCAGCGAAGGCTTCGAGGATGCGATCCAGCTCCTGCTCCTGCGTCTCGCTCAGCGGCGGGACCTCGTGCTCCTCCAGCAGCCGTTCCGCCTTTGCCTGCGCCCGCTCAGCCGCCCCCCCTCGCCCCTCGTCAATCCATACCTTCCAGGGGCGCCGCTCGGCCAGCTCCGTGGTCAACAGCTCCCCGGAGCGCAGATACCGCACGGTGTGCTCCTCAGCCAGAAAGTTGCGCGCGCTGCCCATGGCACGGGCGATCAGATCGACCCCCAGTGCATCCTCGTCAACGGCAAACCCGCGTCTCAGGCGCTGGATGGTGGCGATGATCTCGTCGTCGTATACCATCTGCGCGTACGACCCCATCACACCCGCGCCCATCTCCCCGACGCCGGACAGCTCATCAGCGCCAGCCAGGGCCGGAATGGCGGCGTTCAGCGCTCGCTCGTGCCCGCTCTGGAGATCCATGGTGTTCGAGTTGGTCGTGAAGCCGTACACGTTCACCGGAAGGCCGTACCGGTGCCCGATCTGCACCGTCGCAGCGGACACCAGCCCTGTCTCGACGCCACTCCAGACCGAGGCCCCGGTGCGCGGCTCCATCATTGACAGCCGCCCGCAGTAGACGACGGGCAGCTCGGGATGCACCAACTCGGCAAGCACGATAGAAGCCAGGACCTCCGCGTTCTGCTGCGCCAAGGCCCCCGCCATCGAAAACGGTGCCGTTGTCCCAGCGGTCGGACAAGGAAGCGGGGCGAAGGGGATGCCCGCCTCAGCGACAGAGAGGATGGCCCCGGCCACGTTATCAGGAAGAGAGAGGGGGCTGACGGCCGACACACTGAGTGTCAGGACCTCCCCGGGCTCTCCGATCACGGAGGCCATCTCCACGGCACAGGCCACCTCGGCGGGGGTGTGGACGCCCGGGCCCTGGAGGGGTTTCGTCGTGAAGGGAAGACTGTGACGGTACATCGCCAGGGACATGGCATGACCGGGCACGTCCTGGGGGGTGAAGAAAGGGCTGATGGTGGTCACATGCTCCAGACCGTCTAGGACCCGGGTCGAGTCCCGGACGTCCTGAAGCGAGGCGGGCCGCGACTCTCCGGTCGGAGGGTCCAGCACCTCCCGTGCCCCACCCACGTTGTGCCAGCGCGTCTGGCCGTCGCCCAGCGTCGCCTCTTGCCCCGACCGTCCACGGATGCGGACCTGTTCGGGGCAGCGGCCGACGACCTCCTCAACCAAGTCGCGCGGCAGCCGAACCATGTCGCCCTCGTCCTCGGCGCCCGCCTCCAACAGGATTTCCCGGGCCCTCGGTTCGGTGAGCACAACGCCCGTCTCTGCCAGCAGTCTAAGGGTTGCTCGATGGATGGACTCCACCTCATCCCGCGTGAGCACAGTCAGACTCATCATAGTGTCATGCCTCCGGTTCGCAATTCAGCCCTCGAGCGCCCGCGCCAGAAAGTCCACGCGCCGCTTCTCGGCGTCAAGTTGATTCTCCATCTTCAAGAACTGGTGCCCTTCGTCGGGGTAGAGATGCAGCTCGACGGGTTTTCCTTGTGCGGCCAGGGCATCTCGGGCCTGGATGGACTCGCTGGCCGGGCAGCGGGGATCGTTGCCGCCGCAGATTAGCTGCACAGGCGCCTCAACCTGATCCAGGAAGAAGAACGGAGAGCGCTGGTGCCACAGCTCCCTATTCTCCTCGGGATCACCCATATTCTCGATGTCCCAGTGCTGCAGATCGCGGCGGGCATTCTCGTGGGACGTGAACCAGTTCAGGAAGGGAACCACGGCGGATCCAGCCGCCCAGCGGTCAGGGTACTGTGTCAGGCACGTCATCGTCAAGTAGCCGCCGTGACTGGCGCCGGTGAGGGCGATCCGATCCGGGTCTGCCAGACCCTCAGCCACGAGGTACGTGGCGCCGGCGGCCACATCGCGGGTGTCGACGCCTCCCAGATCGAAGCGGTTGGCCAACTGCCAGGCCCGTCCGTAACCGATGGAGCCGCGATAGTTGGGAGCTAGGACTACCCAGCCGCGGCTGACAAAGGCCTGGATGGCTGGCGCCCACGTCACCTGAGCGAGCCAGTTTGGCCCTCCGTGGACCACGATCACCGCCGGCGCGGGTGGATCGAGCTCCTCGGGGAGGAACAGGAGTCCCGGAACATCTACCTCGTCCAGGCCGGGGTAGTGCACCTCACTGGGGATGGTAAAGCCTCCTCCCCTCAACTCCACGGGAAGCGAGTGCGTCAAGGGACGCTTCTCGCCATCGTCGAGCGAGAGCTCCCAGAGATCCGGTGGGTGGGCCGGGTTATCGAAGACGAAAATGACGTGCTGACCGTCAGGCGTGAACTGCGGCAGATGGTGGATACCCTCGGCCACGCGGAAAGTCTTGACGCCGCCTTCTTGGGAGATGGCTAGCGACGTTGTCGTCCTCTTACGCCGCACGAAAGTCAAACGGTCCATCCGGGGATCCCAGTGGGGCGCTAGGTCGTCACCCTCGCTCCGCGTCCGCCAGGTGACTGCCTCTCTCTCCAGATCGAAGATGCCAAGGTCATAGGTTCCGTGTACGTCGGAGGAAAACGCCAGCCGGTTCCCGTCAGGAGACCACGCCGGCCCCTGGGCATTGATAGCCCCCCCGGCCGTCTCGACCTGAATCGGCTCCGCATCTTCCACGGGCACCACGAAGATGCCGTAGTCCTGGGCCGTCGTCTCCGCGCAGACCGCCAGGTGGCTGCCATCCGGCGACCAGCGGACGTCCCAGTCCGGATGGGGTAAGTCGAGCACCAGCCGTTCGGGGCCGCCCTCGGACGGGATAACGTAGGTGTTGAACCTTCCCGACTGTTGAGAGATGACGGCCAACTGCTCGCCGTCGGGCGACCAGCTCACGTTCGGCTGAAGCGCGCCTTCCAGCTCCTGGGTCACGTTGACGGCCTGTCGCCTGGCCCGGTCGAGCACGCACACGTCGAAGGACTCGCTCCCATCCAGGTCGAGGGCATACGCCAAGCGGGCCCCGTCGGGCGCGTACCTTGGCGCGGATTTCCCGCCTGGGCCGTCCGTCACCTGCCGCGGTTTGCCATCTCGGCGAAGGGGAGCTTCGTAGATCTCCCACTGTCCCGTCACATTCCACGAAAAGGCCGCGTACTCCCCGTCAGGCGAGATGTCGAAGCCTCCGTAACGATCGACGTGAGGGACAGTGAAGAGGACTTCCAGGTCAGGAAAGGGCATCAAGAGCTCTCCTTACTCATACAGTAGGCGCGCGTGTGGTCGCGGGCTCAGACCAGGTGACAAGCTACCCAGTGCCCCGGAGCCGCCTCGCGTAGCGATGGGGCCTCCTCGCGGCACCGCTCCTGGGCTATCCGACAGCGGGTGTGGAAACGGCAGCCTGACGGCGGATCGGCCGGATTCGGCGGATCGCCCGGAAGGACGATCCGCTGACGTGCCCGAGTCTTTGCGGGGTCGGGGATCGGCACGGCAGAGAGCAGGCCCTGCGAGTACGGATGCAAGGGCTCCTCGTAGAGCGGATCGCGGTCGGCAAGCTCCACGATGACGCCACAGTACATGACGGCGACCCGATCACAGATATGCCGCACCATGCCCAGATCGTGAGCGATGAAGAGGTAGGTCAGCCCGAACTTGTCCTGGAGTCGCTCCAACAGGTTGACCACCTGGGCCTGGATGGAGACGTCGAGCGCGGACACGGGCTCGTCACAGACGATGAACTCGGGCTCGGACGCCAAGGCGCGGGCCACGCCAATGCGCTGCCGTTGTCCGCCGGAGAACTCGTGGGGATATCGATTGATGTGCGCCCGGTTGATCTGCACCAGCTCCAGTAGCTCCTTGACCCGCCTCATCCGCTCCTTGCGGCCGGCCATTCGGTGCACGCGCATCGGCTCGCCAATGATCCTTGCCACGGTCCAGCGAGGATTGAGACAGGCGTAAGGATCTTGGAAGATCATCTGCATACGCTGACGCAGGAGCCGCAGCTCCTCTCCACTCAACTCAGAGAGGTCAACGCCGTCGAAGAGCACCTTCCCCTCAGTCGGCCGGAGCAGCTGGAGGATCGTGTTGCCCGTCGTGGTCTTGCCGCAGCCGCTCTCCCCCACCAGGCCCAGGGTCTCGCCCCGCCGGATGTCGAAGGACACACCGTCCACCGCTCGCACGGCCCCGACCTTGCGCTGGATCAGGATACCCCGTGTCATGGGAAAATGCTTCTTGAGATCTCGAACCTCAACTAGCGCCTGTTGCTGACTCACCGTTCCCTCCCCGTCCCTACGTCCACCCAGCATGCGGCACGGTGGGCCGGCCCGACCTCCCGCAGGGGTGGAGCCTCCTGGTGACACCGCCGCACTGCGAAGCGGCATCGGGGTACGAAAGGGCAGCCACGCGGGAGCCACAGACAATCGGGGGGCGAACCCGGCACGGCAAACAACTCCTCATCGATCACCTGATCGATCCGTGGGACCGACTTGAGGAGTGAGAGCGTGTACGGATGGAGCGGCTCGGCAAAGAGGTCGAAGACGTCCGCCTCTTCGACGATGAATCCCGCGTACATCACGCACACCCGGTCCGCAAGTTCGGCCACGACGGCGAGGTTGTGCGTGATCCAGATGATAGCCATATCTAGACGGTCCCGCAGGTCGCGGACCAGATCGATAAGCTGAGCCTGAATGGTGACGTCGAGGGCGGTGGTGGGTTCATCGGCGATAAGGAGTGAGGGAGAGCAGGCAAGGGCGGAGGCAATCATCACACGCTGGCGCATACCACCGGAGAACTGGTGAGGGTAGTCATCATAGCGCTCCGCCGGCTCCGGTATGCCCATCACGTCCAGGAGTTCTATGGCCCGCGCGCGGGCCTCCTCCCGACTCATCCCCAGATGGACGGTCATCGTCTCTCTGATCTGACGGCCGATCGTCAGAACCGGGTTGAGAGAGGACATCGGATCCTGGAAGACCATGGCAATGTCCCGTCCCCGAATCTGAGACATCTCCTGCTCGGAAAGCTGGAGAAGATCTCGTCCCTCATAGAGGACCTCCCCTGAGACGATCTCCCCGGGCGGCTGTTGGATGAGCCCGACGACGGAGAGGACAGTGACGCTCTTGCCGCAGCCGCTCTCCCCCACTACCCCCAGCGTCTCACCGCGGTCCACGCTGAAAGATGCGCTATTGACGGCGTGGACTCTCCCCGCCACGGTGCTGAAGCGCACCACCAAATCGTTCACGTCCAAGAGTGGACTCACGAATATCTCCTAATCCGCCTGGGCCAAGGAGTGCGGGTCGAGGGCGTCCCGCAGCCCGTCGCCCAGGAAGTTGATGGCCAGGACGATGACGAGAATCAGCGTTCCGGGAAAGAACCACATCCAGGGCGCTCCCTCCAGATGATTGTAGGCCTCATTCAGCATGTTGCCCCATGTCGCCGTGGGGGGCTGCACGCCCATCCCCAGAAAGCTGATGTATGCCTCGGCCAAGATGGCATTCGCCACTTGAAGCGTGGCGGACACGATGATGGGCGCCATGGTGTTGGGCAGGATGTGGCCCGTGATGATCGCCAGGTCACGCGCCCCCGTGCACCGTGCCGCCTTCACGAAATCCTGCTCTTTGAGGGAGAGGAAGTTGGAGCGCACAATGCGCGCCAGATACATCCAGCTCGTGAGGCCGATCACGACGATGATGATCACCACGCTGCCGCTGAAGGTCCGGCCCAGAATCTCGAATGTCGGCACGCCCTCCGCGAAGAACTTGGCCAGCACGATAAGCAGAAAGAGCTGAGGAATATTGAAGACCGCTTCCGTGAAGCGCATGAGCACCGCATCCACCCATCCGCCATAGAAGCCTGCGACGGCCCCGATGAGCACGCCCACCACGACGGAGACGACGACGGCCAGCAGGCCAATGATCACGGATATCTGGCCGCCGTAGATCGTGCGGGCCAAGAGATCCCTTCCTGCCAGATCCGTGCCAAACGGGTGCTCCCAAGAGGGCGGCGATAGACGCGCGCGAAGATCCACATAGTTGGCGTTCTCCTCGGAGTAGAAGAGGGAGCCCGCGGAGACATACAGGATCAGGGCGATCAGCAATCCGGCCCCAACCAGCGCCATCTTGTGCCGCACGAAGCGGCGGAAGGCCATCTGCGCCGGGGTAAACGAGCGCTGTCCCCGGTCCTCCTGCCACACGTGATCCGTTCTTTCAGTGTCAATCACAACTGCTCCACCCTAGCCTAATCATACCGAATGCGGGGATCCAGAAAGGCGTACACGACATCGGTGGCGATCTGGAACAGGACCACCAGAACTGAGATGATGACCAGGATGCCCATGATGACGGGGATGTCGGCCTTGTTGGTCGCCTTGAAATAGAGCCGTCCCATGCCCGGCCACCCGAAGATGGCCTCGGTCACCACCGACCCGCCGAGAAGGAGGGGCAGGTCCATCCCGATGATGGTGACCAAGGGCAGCGCGGCGTTCTTGAGGGCGTGGCCGAAGAGAATCATCTGTCTGGGCAGACCCTTTGCCCGGGCCGTGCGGATGTAGTCCTGGTTGATGACCTCCAGCATCTGTGAGCGCACGTAGCGACTGTAGCTGGCCACACTCACGATGGACAGGGAGGCCACAGGAAGCACCATGTGCCAGAGTACCTGTCCAAACGTGCGGCCCACCTCCAGGTCGTACATGCCCACGACGGGGAAGTAGGGCAGCCCCCATCGGCGGAAGTTCACCCCGAAAATGTAGATCAGCATGAGGGCAAGCCAGAAAATTGGCATGGAATAGCCGACGAACGAAAGGGTCGTGACGATGCTGTCCACGACCGAGTACTGGCGCGTCGCCGAGTAGATGCCGATCACGAGGGACAAGACGATGACGACCACCTCTGAGGTGCCCATCAGCAGGAGTGTGTTGGGGATTCGCTGCCAGATAATCTCGATCGCCGGACGCTTCTCGGTGAAGGAGGTGCCGAAATCGCCCCGGAGCACCCCGCGCCGGGTGCCGCGCTCGTCCGGGACTCCATCGCCATCGGCGTCGATCTCCATCCAATCGTTCCCGACCAGCCAGATAAGATACTGCACCGGGATCGGCTTGTCGAGTCCCAGCTTCTTCGTCAACCGCTCACGATCCTTGGCCGGAAGCCGTCGCCGGACCCCGCCGAATGAGGCCAGCGGGTCGCCCAGGTTCGATGCCAGGACGAAAAGCATCAAGCTGACCAGCAGCAAGAGCGGAATGGCCTGAAGTAAACGTCGAATCACATAACGTGTCATCGCGTCCCTGCCTTCCCATGGGGCACGGCACGGGGAACTCGCGTCCCCCGTGCCGTCATCCGCCGATCGACTATTCGGCCACGTCCCACTGGTACACGTACATCAACGGATCAATACCCGAGAACTCTACGTCGATGAGCCTGTCGTTGACGGCCCAGACGTCAGGATCCATGCGAATGGGGATAATCAGCGTCTGCTCGTACATCAGCCGGCTGATCTCGTGGAAGAGTTCCGTGCGCTCCGCGCGGTCCATCGTCACGGCCTGCTCCTTGAACAGCTCATCCAGCTGCGGGTCGCAGATGCCGAACCAGTTGTAGCCCCACGGGTTGTCCTCGGAGGGAATCTGGTCACAGAGGAAGTAGCTGGTGTCAGGGCTCGGATAGTACCACATCCCGTCAGACCAGTGCGTCAGCTCGTACTCCCCGATGGCCAGTGGACCAGATTCCTCAAAGGAGGCCCAGAGCACCTCAGACGTCCCGCCCTGAATCTCCATCTTGATGCCCACGTCGGCCAGCATCTGCTGCATGGAGACGACCATGGTGTCGGTGGTCTCGTCGCCAGAGATATAGACATAGCGCAGCACCAGATCCTCGCCGCCCTTCTCCCGGACACCGTCGCCGTTGCTGTCAACCCATCCGGCTTCGTCCAAAAGGGCCTTGGCCTCCTCCGGATCGTAGGGATAGGGCTCCAGCTCGGGGGCCTGGTATTGGGTGCCGTGCCAGTAGCTGGCAGGAACCTCGTACAGGCCGTTGTAGAGTTCGTCCACGATCAGCTGTCGGTCAATGGCCAGGGCCAGCGCGCGACGAACGTCCGGATTGGTCATCGCCGTGTGGGCTGTCTCGGGGTCGATGTTGAGGTACATGGTGACCTGATAGCCATTGGCCGCCTGGTGGATCTCCATGTTGCCCATCTCCTCCAGCTTAGGCACCTCGGATCCCACGATGTAGCTGCCTACGTCACTCTCTCCGGACTCCAGCGCGGCGAGCTGGGCAGCCCGATCCTCCACCAGACGGAGATAGAACGTGTCCAGGTTCGGCCGTCCCCGCCAGTAGCTGTCGTTCGCCTCGAAGATCAGATGGCTGGCGGACTGATACTCGGTCAGCATGAACTGACCGTTGCTTACGGTGGGGACCTGGTTCCAATCGGCGTTGTCCAGCGTACCCTCCTCCTCGTACACCGGGCGAAGGATGTGCTCCGGGACGATGCGGGAGATACCCACGAAGAGGCTGGTGGACCAGTCCGGATAGGACTCGGTCAGTTGAATCTCCAGCGTGTGGTCGTCAACTGCCTGAACGCCCGCCACGTAGGTGTCCCACGGGTAGCGGCTGGCGACCCCGTTAGCCTCATCCATGATCATCTCGTAGGTGAAGACAGCGTCGTCCGCCGTGACGGACTCGCCGTCGGACCAGACCGCGTCCTCCCGCAGTGGGATGGTGACAGTCGTGTTATCCTCGGAGATCAGCCCATTGCCCACCGTGGGCAGCTCGGTGGCCAACTCCATGTGGTACTCCCCGTCATTGTCGATGTTCCACAGGGGCAGCAGCGTGAGGTCGAATACCAGCTCGGAGATCCAGGAGTATGCGTAGAGGGGATTGAGCGACTCGGGATCCCCCTCAGTGCTCGTCAGAGTCACGGACTTAGGTTCCGGTGGCTCGGTCGGTTCAGGCGTGGGCTCCTCTGTCGGCTCTGCCTCCTCTGTAGGCTCCTCATCATCAGGCTCCGCCGGCGCCTCCGTCGGCACGGTCGTTGGCTCCTGGGCCGGCTCATCTGCCGGTTGCTCCGGCGCGCCGCAGGCCGTTAACGACATGCTGACCAGCACAAGCAGAGAAACTATGAGCCAGGTTACCTCTTTGAATCTTCTTGACATCGCATCGCCTCCCTTTTTCTCTCTACGTATCGGCTACCCCAAGACAAATGGTGCAGACACACTCTCTCTGCCGTTGTCGCTCGTGGGTTTCCACCTCCTTGCTGCGAGTGGACCGACTGGAGCCGGTCATGCGCCAGAAACGTCTGTAGTCAGTGAACCTCAGATCAGACTGATGAAGCGCTCTCCACTCTCTATCAGCGCTCCGTGATCCTTGGGGACAAGGGGCTCGTCCATCAGCTCGGTTGTTCGGCGTCTTAGGAAATCATCTGCCTGCGGCGCGCCTCTCTCCTGCCACGCCTCCAGATCCAACGTGGGGAAGATATCGCTGTGGAAATAGGCGTCGTGGAAGAGCTTGAATGTGTGATCGGAGGCCAGGAAATCGCCACCAGGACCCACGTCCTTCACCTCGGCCAGGGGAGCGTCATCCTCGGAGAGATCAAACCCTCGGGCCAGGCGCCTGACCTGGGCGATCACCTCGTCGGCATAGACGGCTGCGTGCGGGGAGAAGGCCTTGCTTCCGAAGCTGCTCCCGATGAAGGGACAAAGGTCCACCCGCCCGAGAACGCTAGTCAGGTGATTGGCCCACATGGTTCCGCTCGCGATCAGGTCGGCACCCCACCCCTCGCCGCTGCCGGACGTCCCGGCGTGAGGCAGACCATAGCGTCTCATCATTTCGGCACACGCGACGTTCAATAGGAAGGACGACGCGTCAAATACCGGCACCATCTCCCGCATGTCGAAAGCCATAGGCAGAATACCTAGAATGATCGACGTTCCCTCCCTGATGAGTTGGCTCAGGGTGAGCCCGGCCAGCAGCTCTGCGTTCAGCAGCATCAGGCTGCCCGCCGGTGTGATGGGCGCAGACGTCCCCGCCATGCCATAGCTTGAGAAGATGAGGGGAAGTCCGCGCTCCGCACTCACGAACATCTTCTCGATCGTGCCCTCGTTCAGGACGAGAGGGGTCACGGGATTCACATAGGGAATCACGAACGGCTTCGTGGACAGCCGACCGGCTAGGCTTTCAAGCAGATCAAGAACGGACGGAAACTGAGCCGGCTCCGATACGAGGATGACCAGTGGCTTCGTCGTGTTGGCGACCATCTCCAGCGTAGCCACCAGGTCAGCGCGATCGGGCTCCACATCCTGGAGCACGCCCACCGTAGAGACCAGGTCGACATTGGAGAGCGTGTTTCCGAGCCTTACAGAGGCTCTCATATGCTCCCGTCCAAAGGGGAGCACCTCGTCCGTCTCAGGATCCTGGTAAAAAAGGTTCGTGACACCGACTCCAAATCTGGTTCGGTCGTCACCAAGACGAAAGGCATGCGATCCGCAGCGGTCATAGACGTCCACCGTCGGGGGCGCCGCGTCGATGGCCCATTGGACGACGTCCGAGGAAAGCGTGACCCGGCTTCCGTCCATGGCGGCGGCCCCAAGCGCCGCCTCGAAGAGCTTCAAGGCCCGCGGCGAGTCGATACGGACACCCACGGAGGAAAGGATCTCCAACGACCCGGCGTGAACCCTGGCCTGTTGCTCCGCAGTCAAGACGCCAAGGCGTGGTTCAGCTCTGTCCATGTCGGTCAAGTCATCCCTCCAGATAGAGTGCTTTCCCGTACTCGGCTTCTGTTCGATTCGCCCAACGAGGATCGTACCGAGGAGCTGTTCACGCGTCGGAACAGACCTGACTCTCCCGCCGAACAAGCAGTTCCTCAGGGACGCCGAGCGAGCTGACGATGTCCTGACGGACGCCGCGAAGATGCCGAAAGGCCGCATCCACCGCCTCCGCCGGCCGTGAACTAGTGATCGCATCGGCGAGGGCCGCGTGCTCGTGGTGCTCTCTCTGGAGCACGCGGCAAAGCTCGTCCGGCTTCTGGAGCAGGCCCTCATAGAGCATCCAGTCCGGAAAACGATTGAGGGCGATGGAGTGGACCCGGGCCAGCAAGCGGTTTCCCGTAGCGTCGGCGATGGACCGGTGGATGCGCCAGTTTAGACGGCGGTACCGCGCCATGTCCGCCGGCTTCGTCAGGCTCTTGGTTTGCTCCACCAGGGCGAGAAGCGACGCCGCCCGCGACGATGAGATGTTGTGCGCCGCCATCCCGGCCGCGGGCGCCTCGATGATCAGTCTCGCCACGTACGCATCCGCAATCTCGTCGTCACTGAATGTGGGGACGCGGACGCCCCGGTACGGGACGCGCTGCGCCAAACCCTCTGCCACAAGTTGGTCAAGGGCCTCGCGAACCGGGGTCAGGCTGACCGCCAGCTCATCGGCGATCTCAGACTGTCGAAGCCAGATCCCCGGCGAGTAGGCCCCGGCAATGACACGGCCCTGGAGGACATCGAAGACCTCCCTCTTTAGCGACTTCCTCTGCAGGGGACCGCGGTGCCGGGCCGGATCCTGGGGATGGTCAATCATCGGCCGCCTCCTCTCGATCTACCGGCGGGCGCAGACCAACCCTGGAGACGGCTGATTCTGCGGCACACGGGCATCTGTCCGTCCTTGGTGTTCCAGCTGCGTTTCCAAGGCACGACCTCTGGCGAGATCGAGCAACGTTCGCGGGGCTTGCGCTCAATGCAGGGTGTCGCGGATGAGGTAGCCTCAGCGTCCTCGACAGGTGCCCCGAGCGTCGTGGTTGCATCCAGCGCCCAGTGCTGACCTGCGGTACGCATGCCGTTCCACCTATCCAGGAGACCAGAGCGTTGACCATCAGCTGAAGCGCTGCTCCTTTCATCGTCCTCAACGTGTCATAGCCTGCCGCGTCTTGGATTTGGTGGGGTCCCATAGAGAGAAGCCCACGGGGACCGTCCAGCGGGGATCGTGCCGGCCGGAGAAGGATCATATAATACATGATATATTAGACTTACGCGCTTGTCAAGAGGCGCGTAAGATTCCGCATAGTCTACACGCACTTGGAACCCAAACTGGGCGCCGCCCATACACGATGGCCTCCTGTTCGTGTATGGACCGTCAGGAGGCTCCACCGGGCAGGCCGACGTACCGGGCTAGTTCGCGGGCGAGGACACGGATACCCGAGAGTTCACTGGGCACCCGAGTGCCCCCTACCCCGAGGCACGCCCAGCCGGCCCTGGGGCCCGTGAGAGAGCAGGCGGCGTGCCCGCACCATTGGACCGTGGGGGAGTCCAGGCTGACCCGTGGCGGTTGGTGTAGAAGGGTCCTGCCTCTCTCCGGTGAGGACGACGGGCATGGATCTATGGGAAGGAGGAGAGGTCTACTCCGGTACGGGCCTGGAGCGATGCATCAGGCCCCACGAGAGCAACGTGATAGCCGCGGCGACAGCAGCCTCGACGCCGACCTCCGCCACGTTGGAGACGTCCGGCACGAGCTCGCGTGCCACGTTCGCCACGCCGTGATAGAGAACGGCCGCCAGCGTGACGCGGTCGGTGGCGTTGTAGAGCCAGGCGAAGGTAGGACAGCCGACCACGATCGCCAATTGGAAGGACCAGAAAGCGGCTGTCCCCACGCCGAGCCCCGCCTGGTACGTGCCGGTGATGAAGAATAGCGGGAGGTGCCAGGCAGCCCAGAAGACACCTACGACGAGGCTGGCGGCCAAGACCGACATGCGACGCTGGAGTCCCTCCTGGGCGTAGCCGCGCCAACCGGGCTCTTCCAGGGCGCCGAAGACGAAGCCGATGATGACGAACACGCTCGGTCCACGCTCGAACAACCCCACCTCGCGCAGGACGCTGGTGTCGAGGAGGACGGGAGTGAGGACCAGGATCAGGATCAGCGACAGGATGACCAGATACCAGCGCCACGGCAGGACGCGGGGGTCGAAGGCGCGCCGGAAGAAGGCTCCCACGTTCTCATCCAGGGCGGGATCCCAGCGCCCGGCCGCGACCAGGATACCAGCTACGGCGCTCGGACCCAGCGCACCTAGGAGTGCCAGAAGCACAGCGGGGAACTGAAAGAGTTGTTGTCCAGTGAGCGCGACGATGCCGTATAAGGTCCACGTCCAGGCGAGGACGCCAAACAGGTAGAGCCAGGGGGCGGGGCGGCCCCGCTGCGTGCCGGCTTTCGCATGCATAGGGACGTCTCCATAGGTACGCGAAGCGAACGGTCTGCCTTGAAACGGAACTGTTCGCACCATTGTACTATCGAAGAGGTCTCGGTGCAAGCACAATTGCTTGCACCAAGCGCGAATGGGGGTATACTTCGCACCAACTTGAGGCGGAAGGTACGTACCCTGCCCTACGTACGTCGTCAGGCCGTGTAGGTCGGGTTTCCATACCCGACGATGTCCGTACTGGTCGTAGTGGCGACTTGAGTCGCTCCGTCGGGCGTCTGGCGGTGCCTCAACGAGCAACCCGAACGGCACCGGGCTGTCTCGCTGGTCGGGGGGCGTGTGCGAGGCAAGCGCGTGGACGCAATCGCTAAAGCGATCACTACGACAGGATTCGGGTCCGCGCGAGGCGGCAGGTACGTACCCTGCCCTAGGTACGTCGTCGGGGCGGTGTAGGTCGGGTTTCCACACCCAACGATGTTTCGGGGCTACGTGAGCAATGATGACGCAGGCCATTGTAGGACCAAGACGACCGCGCAAGCGTGTGGCGCGCAACAGCTGAGGAGATCACTACTTCCACCTGCCGTTCTCCTTCTCGCCTTCGCTTGGGACCTGGTCCATCGAAACCCTAGCAGCCCCATCTATGCTAGCCACGCGGGACGCACATACGTGATAATGATCCAGATACCGGCCGTGTCCTATTCCGAAGCGCATCAAGCCTCAGAGTGAGTCGACCGATGTGCATCCATTACCTCAACTGCCTCACCGTGAAGGCCACCTATCCGCCCGGATGGCGGACCGGGGCGCTCTGCCTGCTGATGGAGACAGAGCTGGGGCTCCTGCTCATCGACACCGGACCGGGGCTGGAGGACTATGTACAGGTTCCTATGATGATGCGCGCACTGGCGCTGGTGACGAGCATGCCGATGGACCCCGACGAGACCGCCGCCCGCCAGGTAGCCGCGCTGGGCTACGACCCCGGGGACGTGCGCGACATCGTGCTGACGCACATGCACTTTGACCACTGCGGCGGCCTCCCGGACTTCCCCTGGGCTCGCGTCCACGTCCACCGGCGGGAATACGAGGCCTTCAGGGGCTTTCCGCGGTCATTCCTGGATCTCGCCTACGTGGAGCGCCACCTGGCCCACGATCCTGAGCTGTTGCTCTACGAGGAGACCGGAGACCATTGGTTCGGCTTCCCGGCGATCCCCCTCCCCTTCGACCGGGAGATCCGGCTGATCCCGCTCTTCGGGCACTCGCGCGGACAGTGTGGGATGGCTATCAAGACCACGGACGGCTGGCACCTCCACGCCGGCAGCGCGGCGCCCATCGGGTTCTCCCGCGCCCTCCCGTCCTGGTTGACCCGCGCGATGGTCGGCCCGCACGAGGCCCATGTGCGGGCGTTCCGAGCTGCGCATCCAGAGATCACGATGACCACGACTCACATGCCGTTGTCGTTCTTCGAGCACCGCGGATCCTAGGTGAGGAGGACGCCGCGGGAGAGAAAGCGCCGCGAGACCACGATGCGAACCGTGTTGGGCACCCCTCAGGTCTCCACCGACATCCAGGATGTCCCAGCGGGGTTGATCGTTAACCTCAAGACGACGGACAACGGCAAGAATTGGTGGCTCCAACCGCCCCAACCGCTGCGAACACCTACCATTACCCCTCAGATCCTTCACGTCCCTCGTGCCCTTGGTGGCCATACCCCTTCCCTGGCCGCAGGGCGGTTCCCTCTCGGAGCGGGGCACCTCGTACAAGAACCACTCCTCCCCGTATGCAATTAGCGTTACAATCCCATATTCTTCGAAAAGACCCTTGCAATCTGGCCCATTCTGTGATATACTGAATTATGACCCCCGGAGACAAGCTCCTGGACACCATCACCGCAGCCTTCCCCGACTTGCCGCGAGGGCAGAAGCAGGTGGCGCGGTACGTGGTCGACAACGACAACGTGGTCGCGTTCGCCTCCGCAACCGAACTAGCTGAACGCTCCGGCGTCAGCGCCGCCACCGTGGTTCGTTTCTGCCAGGCCGTGGGTTTCGACGGCTACCCTCACCTCCAGGCAGCCTTCCGAAAGAAGTTTCGCCGCTCACTGACCACTGCCCAGCGGCTCGAGGAACGTCTGCGTGCCCCCGTGCCCAAGGACGACCTCCTGGCACGGGTCTTCGGCCGCAACATCGACAACATCAAGCATCTCATGAACCTCGTGCAGCCGGATGTTTTCGATGCTGCCGTTCACGAGTTCGGCCGCGCACGCCACATCGTCGTGGTGGGCGGCGGCCTTTCGGCGTCCCCGGCCGTCTTCCTCTCCCACTCTCTCAAAGTGATGGGCTTCAACGTCCATGAGGCGACGACGGGCGGCGTCCCTCTCTCGCTGGAGCGCAGCAGGCTCGGCCCCGAGGACCTGCTTGTCGCGATTGGGTTCTGGCGGTATTTCCGTCACATCGTCCACGCTATGGAGTGGGCCAAGGCTCGAGGCACGCCCAGAATCGCCGTGACCGACAGTGAGGTATCTCCACTGGCGCAGCTGGCGGACTACGCCTTCATCGCCAGCACGGACGGCATCGGTCACAGTGTCTCCCCGCTGGCGGCGACAGCCTTGATGGAAGCTTTCGTCGCGGCCCTCTCTTTCAACAGACCCCAGGAGACCCTGGCAGCCCTGCGCGAAGTAGACACAGCGTATCGGGAGAGCGGTCTACTCATGGACGGGGCGATCCAACACCCTTCGGAAGACTCCGAGAACGAGTTCATCTGAGTAGACCGCATTGGTAGGCGTTGGGGAGGTGCCGCCCACGCTCCTGTGCTTGCCCGGGGACGAATCCAGCCATACACCGTACGCCTGGCACCTGATGCACCAAGACCCATCCTGCAAGTGAACGCGTTCAATGCGACACGTGCATCATGGGCCATACGAACAGCTTCAGTACCAGCAGGAGGTGACCACCACTGAGCAACCGAGCAGAACTGCGTGCAAGACGGACGATACCGTTGAGAAACTCCATAGCCAAGAACAGAGGGGGTGATTGCTGAAGCAGATGATGCTGTAGAGAATCTGACACACCGGTTAAGGGTCACGTCTTGACAAAGGAGGACGTAAGATGTTCAGTGTGAAGAGAACGATTCTGGCCGTGACAAGCCTCCTGCTGCTCACAGCCTCGCTGGTCAGTTGTGCCACCCCCACGCCTGAGGTCGTGGAGAGGGTCGTCGAGAAGACAGTCGAGGTCGAGAAGGTTGTCGAGGTCGACAAGCCCGTCGAAGTAGAGGTCGAGGTGGTGGTCACCGCCACGCCTCCCCCCGAGCGCAGCACGATCATCGTGGCGATGGCGGCGGCCCCGAACACCCTGGATCCTGCCGATCACCGCAGCCGCGAGTCTGAGACCGTCATCCGCAATATCTTCGACGGATTGGTGACCCGCGATACGCGGAGCGGAGTCCACCTGGAGCTGGCCGAGTCTCTCGACTGGCCCGATGAAACGACCCTCCATGTTAAGCTCCGCGAAGGCGTCCTGTTCCACGATGGGGTTGAGATGACGGCGGACGACGTCGTCTTCACCTTCGAGCGAATCATCAAAGAGAACATGATCGAGTACCCGGAGCCGCACACGTCCCCGCGGAAGGGTCTGATTGCGCCCCTGGAGTCTATTGAGAAGACGGGTGACTACTCCGTGGTGATGCGTTTTGCCAACGCGTGGCCGCCGGCCCTACAGATGCTCGTCCACCAGCAGATCGTGCCCAAGCACTACATTGAGGAGGTGGGGACGAAGGGCTTCGTTGAGCACCCCATCGGGACCGGCCCCTTCAAGTTCGTCTCCGCCGAGACCATGGATGAAATCGTCATGGAGCGCTTTGCCGACTACTACGGCGGCGCCCCAGATCTAGAGCCCGTCGGGCCGGCCTGCGTCCAGAACGTCGTCTTCCGCGTAATCCCCGAGTCGTCGTCCCGCGTGGCCGCCCTCCTGGCCCGCGAGGTGGACATCATCGCGGCAGCACCGGCAGAGATGATCGACACCCTCGATCAGACGCCGGGCATTCAAGTCAAGACAGCGCCGAGCACGCAGCCGAAGTGGATGGAGATGAACGTCAACGCGGCGCCCTTCGACGACGTACTTGTGCGCCAAGCGATGAACTACGCCGTCGATAAGGAGTTGATCATCGACGCCATCTATAACGGCAGAGCTGTCGCCCTGGCCGGGCCGCTCTCTCCCTACAACAACTTCGCCCACGAGGGGCTGGACCCGTATCCCTACGATCCGGAGGAGGCCCTGGCCCTCCTCGAGGAGGCCGGCTGGACGGACACAGACGAGGACGGCATACTCGAGAAGGGCGGTCAGCCCCTGGCCTTCACCCTCGATACCCTGGAGGAGTGGCGACCCCTGGCGGAGGCCGTGGCCGACCAGTTCCGGGCCATCGGGGTCGACTGCAGCGTCCGCTTCTGGGACAAGAGCGTGGTCACGCCCATGCTCAAAGGCGGCGAGCGACAGACCTTCCTGGACGACTGGGGCGACTCAGCCTTCGACCCGGTGGGGCACTTCGAGGCCAAATGGCACGGTCTCGTGGAAGGCGAGCCTTACGGGCGCGGCAACTACTCCACGTACGACAACGAACGCGTGAACGAACTCACCAAGCTAGGCGAAACAACCGGCAACCCAGAGAGACGCCGGGAGCTGTACTACGAGGCCCAGGAGATCGTGTACGAGGAGGCGCCGGCCGTCTTCCTGATTCTTCCTGAGGAGGCGGAGGCGGCTTTGGACGACATCGAGAACTGGGAGCCAGCATCGGACAGCCGCATCAATCTGCACGACGTGTGTGTCATGGACTAGTTGGATACGGCGGCAGGGCCTGGTCGCCTTGCCGCCACGTTTGATCTGCAACAGATCGGGGATCGCCCGGGCAAAGCCTCGGTCCGATCCCCGATCCCACCGAGTTCGTCCGACGCACCGAGGGCATGGATGGACACGAAGCACGTGAGCAGCTGGGCTCGAGGGGAATTCGTGAGTTGGCTCGCCCAAGCCGAGCACAGGGGACCGGTAGCGTCAGACAAATGCGGGCGGCAATCTCCAGTGTGCCCGCCCCCGGCAGACCAGGAAACACCCGGTCGCCCAGGCACTCAGGGAATGTAGCCGTCCGAGGGTCCGCTTCACCTAGAGAGACCACGAGGGGCATGGTATGCGCGCAGTCAAAATCCTAGAGCGTGTCTTGATCACGATTCCTATCATGTTCGGCGTCGCCGTGATGGTTTTCTTCTTCATGCGGCTCACGCCGGGCGACCCGGTGGATATCATGATGGGCCAGGGCGGCGCCGTCGGCATCGGGGAGATCGAGAACCTCCGGCGCGAGTTCAATCTGGACAAGCCCTTGCACGTCCAGCTTTGGCTGTTCTTCAAGGATGCCGTCCAGGGCGACCTCGGATACTCGTACGTCCAGAAGCGCCCGGTGCGAGAGCTTATCGCACAGCGGTTGCCGGCCACCATTGAGCTTGCCGGCGGGGCGATGCTCTTCGCCCTGCTGCTCGCCATCCCCATCGGCATCATATCGGCCGTCAAGCAGAACTCACTCATCGACCAATTCAGCATGGCCAGCGCTTTCGTCGGCACGTCCATGCCCGCCTTCTGGCTGGGCATCGTGATGATCCTCCTCTTTGCCGTCCGGCTGCGCTGGCTTCCGGTGCAGGGACGCGTGAGCTTCGACGCCATGCTGGAGGAGGTCACCGGCTTCTACGTCCTGGACAGCATCATCACCGGGAACAGGGCAGCCTTGATAAGCAGTCTGAAACACTTGATCCTCCCGTCGGTGACCCTAGGAGCGACGGTGGCGGCCATCGTGGCGCGCGTCTTGCGCTCCAGTATGGTGGAGATACTGAGACAGGACTACATCACCCTGGCGCGCGCGAAGGGGCAGACGGAGACCCTGGTGGTCATGAAGCACGCCCTCCGGAACGCCCTGATCCCCACGGTGACCGTCGTCGGGCTCCAGGTGGGCTCCCTCCTGGGCGGGAATATGATCGTCGAGACGGTCTTTGGCTGGCCGGGCCTCGGAAGGATGGTGGTATCAGCCATCTTCAACCGGGATTTCCCCCTGATCCAGGGTACGGTGATGGTTTATGCCTTCACCTACGTCATAGCCAATCTGATCGTGGATGTGCTCTATACGTACCTGAATCCGAGGATTACCCTGTGAAGCTCAGTCACCTCTGCTCTGAGGCGGGGGGCCGTCGGAAGCTTGGTGGCTTCGGAACGCTTGTGAGTGGCCGCTCTGTTCTCAAGGTCGAACAAGGAAGAACTGCCGAGGAGGCGTATGGACCTACCAACCGCAGCTGAGAGACCTGTTGAGGGCGTCGTACGTGCGTGGGACGTGCGGCTGCGCCTCCTGGGAAGCAACCTGGCCTACATGGTGGGGGGCCTGCGGACCCGCCCGTTGGCCGCTCTGGGCGGCGTGGTCGTACTCGTGTACATCCTCGCTGCCATCTTCGCTCCCATCATCACAGCCCACGATCCGACGCGCGGCAACCTACGACTCCGCTTCCAGCCGCCGATGTGGCTCGAAGGCGGCGAGGCAGCCCACCCCCTAGGCACGGACGGACAAGGCCGCGATCTGTTGACCCGCATTATCTACGGGTCCCGAATCTCGCTCCTCGTCGGTCTCCTGGCCGTGGGCATCTCGGTTGCCGTCGGGACAGCGCTGGGTGCCCTCGCCGGGTACTATCGGGGCATCCTGGACAACGTAGTCTCCCGCTTCGCGGATTTGCTGCTCGCCTTCCCCTACCTGATCTTCGCCATCGCGGTGATGGCTTTTATGGGCCCGGGCTTCGTCAATTTGATTCTGGCGCTGACGTTCAAGGGTTGGGTGGAGTTCTTCCGACTGGTGCGTGGGGAGATGCTTGCAGAGAAGACGAAAGAGTACGTCTCGGCAGCCAAGGTCGTGGGGCAGCCCCCACTGACCATCGTCGTCAGTGAGATCCTCCCCAACATCATCCAATCCGTCTTCGTATTGGCCACCCTGAGAACTGGCTACATGATCATCATGGAGGCGAGCCTGAGTTTCCTGGGCCTCGGCATCCAACCCCCGACGCCGGCGTGGGGATCCATGGTAGCCGCCGGGCGGGACTACCTGCTCACCGCCTGGTGGGCCTCCACGATACCTGGGGTCGCCATTCTGCTGCTTGTCCTCTCCATCAACGTGCTCGGCGAGGGACTGCGGGACATCCTGGATCCTCGCTTGAGACTGGAGTGACACCATGATGACCTATGCAAATGACCTCGCACTGGGGGAAGAGCTGCACGATCGACCGGTGCTGCGCTTGCTGCAAGATGAGGATATCATCCAGATCCATGATGGCGGACTGCGTCTACTGAGAGAAACCGGCGTGGTGATACGAGATCGTGATGTCGTGGCGCGCCTGAGCGGATCCGGTGCCCGGGTTCAGATCCAGAGCGGCGCTGCGCGCGTGACGATCCCCAGCGATCTGGTGGTACAGTCTCTGACCAAGGCCCCATCCTCCGTCACCCTCTATGACCGCCTCGGCGAGGAGGCGATGGTCCTGGGCAGCGGCAGATTCCACGCGCGGAGCTCGAGCGGCGCCACGGCCGTCTTCGATCTCGCGACCGGCGAGCCAAGGGAACCCACCTCAATAGACGCGGCCAATGCAGTGCGTGTCGCCGATCTCCTACCCAACGTGCAGGGCGTCAGTACAATGGCCGTCCAACCGGCAGACGTGCCCCCCAGCACGGTCGACGTTCACACCGTCCGCATCGCCCTACTCAACACCCTCAAGCCCCTGGGGCACGTCTGCCTCAACGAGGATCTGATCGAGCCCGTCCTGTCCATGGTCGCAGCGACGGTGGGTGGGGACGCGCATCTCACAGCCCGTCCCACACTGACCGCGCTCGCCGAGTCCACGTCGCCGCTCCAGTACGTCTCCAGCCAGATGGCGGTACTTAGAGCGTTTGCGTCGCGCCGATTACCGCTGACGCTCCACGCCCACCCGATGGCGGGGCTCACAGCGCCCGTAACTCTGGCAGGTGAGCTGGTCGTGACCCATGCCGAGGTCCTGGCCCTGGTCACCATGGCGCAGTTGGTCCACCCGGGCACCCCGGTCGTCTACGGCATGTCCTCGTCCGTCCCGGACATGCGCACTGCCGCCAACCTCTCCGGCGCCCCGGAGATCGGATTGATGGGCTCGGCGGTGGCACAGCTCGCCCAGCACTGCGGCCTGCCCTGCGTGATGAGTAGCGGCAGTGACGCCCACCTCCCCGGCGCGCAGAGCGTGATGGAGCGACTGATGACCCTCCTGCCTCCGGCCCTCGCTGGTGTCGATCTAGTCAATCTCTCCACGCTGGAGACGAAGATGTCGTTCAGCTTGGAGCAGTTGGTGATCGATGATCTAGTGGTTAGCATGGTCCAGCGGTATCTCCGCGGCATCGGTGTGGGTGAGCAAACCCTGGCGGTCGACGTGATTCAGCAGATAGGGCCGGGGGGAACCTTCGTCTCGGCCGACCATACGTTCCAGCACTACCGAGACGAGCTCTTCACCAGCGCGCTGCTTGAGCATCATCCGCGCGCCATGTCGCCCGCCGGCGGTGCGCAGAATCTGGTGGCGCGCGCCCGGGAGCGAGTGGAGGAGTTGTTGGAACGTCACGAGCCCCCTCCCCTGCCCCCGGACGTCATCAAGGAGCTGGATGCCATCGTTGAGGAAGTCAAGAGAAGGGACGGTTCCGCATGAGAGACAATGGCAGCAGAGGATCGTCCATCCGCGGCGGGGCACCCACCCGGTCGGCAGAGACATCCGCCCCGCTCCTGGAGTTGGAGAACCTGACGACGGTCTTTCCCACCCAGCGCGGCCTGGTGCGGGCGGTGGACGGGCTGAGCTTCCGCCTGAACAAGGGTGAGAGGCTCGGCATTGTTGGAGAATCCGGTTCCGGGAAGAGCGTCACACTCCTGTCCATCCTCCGGCTTGTGCCCCATCCCGGCAGGATCGAGGACGGTACGATCTGGTACGGCGAGGAGAACGTGCTCGGTATCTCGCGGCGGGAGATGCGTCAGATTCGGGGCCGGGACGTCGCTATGGTCTTCCAGGATCCCATGACGACGCTCAACCCTGCATTCCGGGTCGGCCATCAGATCCAGGAATCCCTCCGCATCCACCACATCGTGCCGCGCTCCAAAGGGCTCCTATCGCGCATCTTCAACGGTAGGGCGAAAGAGGATGAGTGGCACCGCGTGTTAGAGGCGATGACGGACGTGGGTATTCCGGCCCCCTCGGACAACGCGCTGCGCTATCCCCACCAGTTCAGCGGCGGCATGCAGCAGCGGGTGTTGGCCGCCATCGCCCTGGCCTGCGAGCCGCGGATCCTCCTGGCTGACGAGCCGACAACGGCCCTGGACGTGACCATCCAGGCCCAGATCCTCGACCTGCTGAACCGGATCAACGAGGAGCACGGGACCGCCATTGTCCTCGTGACGCACAACCTGGCCGTAGTAGCCGAGTTCTGCGAGACCATCATCGTCCTCTACGCCGGACAGCTCATGGAGAAGGGATCGGTGGATCAGATCATCGGGGATCCCAGACATCCATACACGCAGGGGCTCCTGGCCTGCCTGCCCAAGATCAGCGAGGGACGGGAGAAAATCATGCCCATCCCTGGCCTGGTCCCTGACCTGGCGAAGCTCCCTCCAGGGTGTCCCTTCTTCCCCCGCTGCGAAAGGGCAACGCCCGAGTGCTCGGAGGTGGAGCGGATCCCACTGAAGCCGTTGGAGGATGGGCGATTGGTACGTTGTTTGACCTGCTAGGGGCTAGGAGCGACCGTCCCTGCTGAGCAAGGAGGATGACTTGTTGAGAGAACCTCTGGTCGAAGCGCGAGGCATCAAGAAGTACTTCCCAATTCGGCACAGCTTACTGATCAAGCTGCTGGCCGGGCGGGAGGATCAGTGGGTCAAGGCGGTGGATGGCGTCGACCTAACGATCTACCCCGGGGAAGCGCTCGGCCTGGTCGGGGAGTCTGGGTGCGGGAAGACGACGCTGGGCCGAGTCCTGACCCGTCTGTATGAGCCCACGGCCGGCGAGGTCATCTTTCGCAATCGCTGTGGAAACGGCGCGGGAACGGATGCAGTGGTCCTCGAGGACGCCGCGCAGGTCAAACAGGATATACCCCCTGAGGGCCTCAGCTTCTACCGCATGACCCAGATCATCTTCCAGAATCCCTACTCATCCCTGAACCCGAGGAAGACTGTGCGGCAGATCGTCTCCGTTCCCCTCCGAAACCGCGGCATCAGGGGATTCGCTGCGCAGGAGGCCGAGGTCCGTCGACTGCTCCGCCGAGTGGGGATTCCGCACCAGAAGATCGATGCCTATCCCCACCAGTTTAGCGGCGGGCAGCGTCAGCGCATCGGGATTGCCCGCGCCCTGGCGATGCGGCCCCGGTTTATCGTCTGCGACGAGCCTGTCTCAGCCCTGGACGTCTCCATTCAAGCCCAGGTCATCAACCTGCTGGATGAGCTTCAGGAGGAGTTCAATCTGACGTATCTCTTCATCGCGCACGACCTCAGCGTCGTGCACTACGTCAGCGACCGCGTAGCGATTATGTACCTGGGGAAGATCGTGGAGGTCGGACCGACGGACGTGGTGTTCCAGAACCCGATTCACCCGTATACCCAGGCGCTGATGGCGGCGGTTCCGTCGGTGGACAAGGAACACCGACGCGAGCGCATCATTCTCGAGGGCTCCGTGCCGAGCCCTATCGATCCGCCCTCGGGCTGCCGGTTCCACACGCGGTGCTTCGTCCGTCAGGCTGGTAGACGCTGCGTCGAGGAGGAACCGGCTCTGGTTCAGATCGGGGAGGAGCACTGGGTAGCATGTCACGGTTGTCAGTGACGACCACCGCGGTCTGCCGGCACCCGCCGGGAGGCACAGGCCGAACCCGTGGCACCCCACAGCTCTCGGGGGATCAGGATGGGCCCGGCCAGGCTAGAGATGGCACATAGATCCAGCAACGGTCCAATGGTGCTCACCCTTTGCGGCGACCACCACGCTATGGGGCGGCAGCACGGCGAGCAAGTCCGTGCGCACCGTGAACGAATTCACGAGGCTGTTCGGGCGCGGCTCGCCGAAGCAGACGGGCATCCCCGCAAGGATGCCCACTTCCAGACCCTGGTACGGGAGACGCGCCGGGTCTTGCAGCAGTACAGCTCGGCTTCGGCAGCCTTTGTCCGCGGTCAGGCCGAGGCCTTAGATCTAGAGCCAGAAGTGCTGCTGCGTTACGCCCTGGTGTCCTATGTGCGCGACGACCTGCTGACACGCGCAGCTCACGGGGCAGAGGCGTGCACCACCTGGGCCGCCACCGGCTCCGCGACAGCCGACGGACAGGCCATCCTGGTCAAGAACCGCGACTATAGGCCCGAGCACTTGCCGCTCCAGACGGTGAGTTTCATCCAACCCTCAGACGGCTACGGCTACGTGTCCGTCGGCAGCGCAGCGAGTCCGGCCGTCTACTGCGGAGGGATCAACGAGGCTGGCCTCGCCGTGGCCGACACCCACGTCACCTCACGGTCCATCGGGCCCGGGCTTCCGGACTTCGTCCTGATGATGGAAGTCCTTGAGCACAAGCGAACCGTCAGGGGCGCGGTGGACTACATACGTTCGGTGCCTCGCCTGGGGCGGAACAACCTGGTCCTGGCCGACGCGCAAGGAGAGACGGCGGTATTCGAGAGCGGGCATACGGCATTCGCCCTCTTCAGCACCCGCAGGGGCGCGCTGGTCAACACGAATCACCGCATCAGCCCGTTGCTCCGGAAGGACGTCGTGGACCTTGAACCTCCGAAGGTGAGGGGGAACTCTCTCCGCCGCTACGAACGGGTCTCCAAAGCCCTCGAGGCGAATGACGGCGCGATTGACGTCGACTTCGCCCAGGACCTCATGGCCAGCCACGATCCGCCCCTCGGTTCTGTGTGCCGGCACCCCCTGGAGGGCTGTGAGTCGCAGACCATTGCAGGCTGCGTCTTCCTTCCGGCCGAGCGCACCCTACTCTTCTGCCACGGGCTCCCCTGCCAGGGGACGTATCGAACCTTCGACCTCAACAAAGGCGGTGATGAGCGGTGACCTTGGAGCAGATGACCATTTGCGGCGGCGGGAACGGGGCCCAGACCCTGGCAGCGGTGGCAAGCCACAACTTGGCGTGCAACGTCAATGTCTACGCCCCCTTCGCCGACGAGGCCGACAGGCTGCGGGCTGGGATAGCTTCCCACGGCCGGATCGAAACAAAGGGAGCCGTGAAGGCCCAGGGCCGTCCGCGGCGTATCAGCGCGGATCCGGAGGACGTCCTACCCGGTTCCGACCTGGTGGTTCTGGTGCTCCCAGCCTTCGCTCACGAGCCCACCCTCCGCGCTGTGGTGCCCTTTATGGACGAGGGAGCGGCCGTCGGTGCGATACCCGCCCGTGGGGGCCTGGATTTCTGCGCGGCCAGGACATTGGAGGAGCTCCATAGGGAGGACGTGACGGTGTTCGGGCTGCAGACCCTTCCCTGGGCGTGTCGCATCCAAGCGTACGGCCGCATCGTGCACGTTCTCGGGGTGAAGGAGACGGTCGATGCTGCGACACGGCCGACTTCCTCATTGAGTCGTATCGTGCCCGAGCTAGAGCGCATGCTGGGCGTGCCGGTGGGGAAGGCCGGCAACTTGCTGGCCCTGACGCTCGCCAACACGGGACAAATCATCCACCCGGGGATCATGTACGACCTCTTCCGGGCCTGGGACGGGGAGGTTTTTGATGAAGCGGACATACCCCTCTTCTACCAGGGTTTGAGCCCTGATGGCGCAGCTGTCCTGGGCAGGCTGAGCGAGGAGATTCAAGCCATCTGTCTGGGGCTCGGCGGCTGCGGACTGGATCTCTCCAGCGTTCGCGATCTGAAGACCTGGTTGGTTCGGTCTTACCGGGACGCCATCGCGGATGACTCATCGCTCTGGAGCGCCTTCGTGACGAACCGAGCCTACGCTAGCCTACGCGCGCCGGTGCAGGAGGTGGCTCCGGGGGAGTTCGCCCCTGCCTTCTCCGCGCGGTACCTGGCGGAGGACGTGCCCTACGGGCTGATGGTCAGTCAAGCCATCGCGGACCTGGCGGGGGTGGAGACGCCGGTGATGGACGAGGTGGTGGCGTGGGCACTTGACCGCCTGGGGGAGCGCGCCGTCGACGACGCCCGCACGCCCCAGGCCTACGGGCTGGAGGACTTGGATGATCTGCTCGCCTTCGCCGCAGAATCATAGGACGGAGGTGTCCTAGTGGCCGCCTTAGCGGTTGCGTCAGGCACCGTCGGGTATGGAAACCCGACCTGCCGCAGCACGACCACCGATGTAGGGCAGGTTTCCATACCTGCCGCCTCGAGCCTCCTTCCCCCTCGCGGGAATCCCAACCCGTTCGTAGTCGCCGCTTTGGCGGGTGCGTCAACGTCCTTAACGGGCTATGCACCCCGTGGGCCTCAGCCAACCACGCGAGCGACCAAAGCCGCTGCCCTCACAGGCAGCTTCGCTCCCAGCACCAAACCTGAGTTGCTTAAGACTCATGAGATCTGGAAGGCCATCTCGAACGTGGGACGCCCTTGGCAAGCGTCCACCATACACTGTGATACGCCTGGTCCACAAGCACTCGAAACCAATGCATAGGAGGCAGTACAGTGAGTACTGAGACAGAAACACTCGACAGACGGCGGCGCGTATTGGCCGGGTCCATCGGAGACTGCGTACATTCACTGGGCGTGGAGACCTTCGCCGAGTGGATGGAGGACCGGGGCGAGGGGTACATGGCTGTCAAGCTGGGCCCAGCGGTCGCCATCGATGATGTCGTCAACAAGGTCCGCGAATCGCGGCCCGAGGTAGTCGCCATATCGATGCGCCTCGGCGATCTCCACGTCGACAGACTCATCGGGGAGTTCATCACAAAGGCTGCCCGATTCGATTTACTCCCCGAGCAAAGCGGCATTCGCTATGCCTTCGGAGGGCTGCGGCCCGCCGCGAATCTGGTGCGCGCCATGACGGGCCTCCCCATCCTGGAGGACAAGTTCTCCCCACTGGACGATCGTCACTTCGATCTGGAGGAGATTGCGGAGAACTACAGCGACATCGCCGCCTTCCAGGGTTTCTTCGACCTGGTCGTCGACGACTACATCGGGATGGAAGAGCTGGAGGCCTTCGCCCAGGGTGAGCTCGTGGTGGTCCAGTCCAAGGAGCATACGTGGTCCGATCACCTCCTGGAGCGCGTCCAGCAGGTCCGCGCGCGGGAGGGCCGTCCCATCATCCGGGCCCATATCGGCGTGGCCGCCGACAGCATCGAGCCCACCATTGACGCCGTCGAGAGGATGGCCGAGGCCCGCTGCCTGGAGATCGTATCCCTGGCGCCGGACCAACCCTCCCAGGAGTACCTGGCCAAGTTCGTGCGCGGCGAGGAGGATCCTGACAAGTATCTGAAGGGCCAGGGCGGCGTACCCATCCGAGCCGAGGAGGACCTGATCCGCCTCAAGGAGGCGACCCGGCGCGGCAACTACCCTATGACGCGCATCTACTCCGGCACCGACGAGCTGGTGGAGCTGGCAAAGCTCTTCGAGGGCGCGTTGAACATGCCGTTCCCGGCGGTGCCCATCTTTTTCTATAACGAACTGGACGGCCGCGGCCCCATCTCCATCCGCGACAGCTTCGACGAGCACTTCGAGGTGATGCGCTGGTGGGCCGAGCGGGGGAAGGCCCTGGAGATCAACGATCCCCACCAGTGGCAGCTGCGGAACAGCACCGACGACCTGCTCGTCACCGACCACGTCATCGCCGGCGTGGTGGCCCTCAAGGTCGGCATCCGCGACTACGTCATGCAGATGATGTACGACCTGCCGCCCGGCGCCTCGGGGCTGAACGATCTGGCCAAGTTCCAGGCCGCCTACGAGTTGATAGAGCCCCTCACGCGCCATCACGACTTCCACATCATTAAGGAGACCCGCGGCGGGCTCTCCGATTTCCCACCAAACCTGGACCGCGCCAAGGGTCACCTGGCGGTCTCCACGTACTGGCAGATGTATATCGAGCCGGACATCGTCCACGTCGTCAGCTTCTCTGAGGCCCACCACGAGGCCAAGGCCCAGGACGTGATCGAGAGCTGCGACATCGTCAAGCAGGTCTTCGAGGATTTCTACAAGGATGACCGCCCCGACGTCTGGTCTGATCCGCGGCTTCTCCATCGGAAGCAGGAGCTGAAACAGGGCGCGATGTATAACATCCTCCACCTGGCCCTCCTGGCCGGCTACGAGGGCCCCGTTACCGTCGACAACTTCTTCGAGTGGGCCGTACCGCCCGCCGAGGCCGAGGCGCGGGAGGACCCGTTGCTGCGGGAGCAGAACTATGAGACGATGCTCCTCAGCTTCATCGACGAAGCTAGCTACCCGACGCGACGCTGTGGGATGATCAGCGCCGACACACTGGAGTTGGCCCTCCAGACCGGGCTACTTCAAGCTCCGCAGATCACCGTGCTCGACAAGCGGTACGAGATGGTGGGGAAGTGCCGGACCAAGATCGTCAACGGCGGCTGCGTCATCGAAGAGTTCAATGGGGTCAAAGTCAAGGATGAGTTCGAACGCGTCGACATGGTCCGCGCCCGGAGTCCCTGGTTCTTCGACAAGTCCATCAGCCGCGCCGACGAAGATCTCTATATCACGGAGACGGCCGAGGCCGTGGATGAGAACGTGGTCGAGGAGGCCCGACGGAGTATCGGGATCTATGACCCGGAGGAGCTGGAGGATAAGCGTGTGCTGGTCGTCGACTTCGGCAGCACGTTCTCCAAGATTGGCATCTTCGACACGAAGACCGAGGAGTTCCATCTGGAGTACGTGCCGACGATTGTCGAGGATCTACGTCTGTCCCTCGCCAACGGCCTGGGCATCCAGGATGCGTGCGAGCAAGCGGACGATTGGGAGCCGCTGGCCCGTGAGATGGAGCAGTTCGACATCAAGCTCCCCTGCTCAAGCGCCAAAGGCGGACTCAAGATGGTCACCGTCGCCCTGACCGCCGAGGAGAGCGGCTTTGCGTCAGATCTGGCGGCCCTCACCGCTGGTGCGAAGCTCCTGGGCAGCTATGATGGGAAACTGACCGATGAACAAGTACGGGCCATCTACGAGGAGGATCGACCGGAGATCATCCTCCAGGCCGGCGGAGTGGATCACGGCGGCGACACAGAGACGCAGCTCCACAACGCCCACCTGCTGGCCAAGTACTCGAAGGCAGCGACGTACGCACGCTACGGCGTGCCAGTGATCTACGCCGGCAATCAAGATGTCCGCGGCGAGGTAGAGCGCATTTACCGGCGCGAGGGCGTGGACATCCGTCTGACGCCCAACGTCATGCCCGAGGTGAACACGTTCCACATCGAGGCGGTCAACGAGGCGATCCGCGAGCTCTTCCAGACCATCATTATCCGCGGCAAGGGGTTCGACGTGGTCGAGAAGTACATGAGCGCTCCGTTCATCCCCACGCCGCGAGCGGCCTTCCGGGGCATCAACCTCCTGGCCAAAGGATACGGCGAAGAAGAGGGCCTGGGGAACATGATGGCCCTTGACATCGGCGGCGCGACGACAGACTTCTACTCCAACGTCAGCGACAACCCCCTCTACGCTTACGAGGGCCGCGACCCACTGCGCAAGGTCAAACGGACGATCCTCAAGACGCCGAACACTCCCCTGGCGTACCGCCGGGTGGAGGGCAAGTATGGCCTGGCCTACGACGCAGAGAACGTCAAGGAGCTAGAGCGGTTCCAGGACGGCTCGATGAAGGGTGACCTGGAGACCTTCCTGTTGGAGGAGTACCCAAGCTTCAAACCTGTCGATGATGACTTCGGCGGGTTCGTCGCCCGGCACGACGGTCGACTCGACATCGACCTGGATCGTTACCTGAGCTACCTGACCGCCAATCCGCACGCCCTTCCAGCATCCGAGGAAGAGAACGCCGTCCGGTCTTTCCTGGCCAAGGAGATCATGGCGGCCACGACCGGACGAAACCTGGGGTACATCAAGGAGACCGACACCTACTTCCTCCAGTATGGTGTCAACTTCTTCAACCAACCCTGCTCCACGCTGCTCATCGGAGGCACGATCTATCATAAGTGCAAGGAGGACGGCGACTACGGGCGCGACCTGCAGCTCATCGCCGAGGGAACCCAGTACAACGCCGACCAGAGCTTGATCCTCCGCCCACGCGGGGAGGTGCTATTGGACGCGAACTACATGGTCTCCATCGTCGGCGGGTTGTACGGGCGGGTCGACCCAGAACGGGCGCTGCGGATGCTGAAGAAGAACCTACTCCATCTGGAGGTCTAGGCCGCACCAGCGCTTGCACGACTCAGGCTCGACAAGGTGTCTCGCACGCCAACACGTGCGGGGCACCTTTTTCGTTGACATCACGCTGAACCGAGGCTACACTGGTTGCCAGCAAGGCGGGCAGCGGGAGCGAGCATCATGCGGCGTCCTGACGGGCCTCGGACGGCATCGCACCACGCGCAATGAAACGGTAGAGACGGGAGGAAGATCCATGGCACAACCACTGTGGGACGACGAGTCGAAGCTCGAGATCGTGGAGGCCCTGGGCGAGATGAAGGAGCCAGTCACGCTCCTCCTCTTTGTGGAGACGGGGGAGCACTGTGAGGCGTGTGAGACGCAGCAGGCTCTGCTGGAGATGCTCGCCGACCTCTCCGACCAACTCGCCCTTGAGGTGCACGATCTTGACGAGGATACCGAGGTCGCGGCCCAGTACGGCGTTGACCTGGCTCCCGCCACAGTCCCCCTCGGCGCGCTGGATCACGGCATCCGCTTCTACGGTCTGACAGCGGGCCAGGAGTTCTCGTCGCTTCTCCACGCGGTTCTGATGATCTCCCACGGTTCCTCGGGGCTTGACCCCGGACTCGACCATCTGGTGGAGGCCATCGACGTCCCGGTGGACCTGAAGGTCTTCGTCACCCTCACCTGTCCCTACTGCCCCAAGATGGTCCACGTAGCGAACCAGTTTGCCTACGCCAACGATCAGATCCGGGCTCAGATGATTGAGGCGTCCGAGTTCATGGAATTGGCCCAGACGTACGGTGTCGAGGGGGTGCCACGCACCGTCATCAACGATACGACCGCCATCGAGGGCGCGCAGCCGCCGCAGTCCTTCTATATGTCGCTCCTCCAGGTCATAGACCCGGAGGCGTACCAACGGATCGAGGCGGAGATCCGTCAGGAGGAGGGGCTCCGCGCAGTCGTGGATCTGGACGAGAGTCGCGTCTACGACGTCGTCATCGTCGGCGGCGGGCCCGCGGGCCTCTCCGCGGCCCTCTATGCAGCACGCAAGGACCTGAACGTAGGGCTGGTGGCGATGAAGCTCGGCGGCCAACTCCTCTACACGGCCCAGGTGGACAACTACCTGGGCCTCCCCGGCGTCGGCGGAACGGAGCTGCTGCAGCGATTCCAGTTTCACGCCGAGTCCTATCCTTTGGCCGAGCTGTTGGGCGTCACCGTCACGGATGTGGAGCAAGCGCACGGCGGCTTTCTGGTCCATACAGACGACGGCCGCAAGATCGGCGCCCACGCCGTGATTTACTGCGCGGGCAAGGAGTACACGCGCCTTGGGGTACCGAACGAGGAGCGATTCATCGGGCGCGGCATCGCTTTCTGCGCCACGTGCGATGCACCTCTGTATCGGGGACGGCGTGTTGCAGTGGTCGGCGGCGGGAACTCGGCTCTCACCGCAGTGCGCGATCTGCTGAGCTTCGCCTCGGAGATCCACCTCATCCACCGTCGAGACGAGTTCAGCGCCGACGCGGCTCTGGTGGAGGAGGTCCAGGGCCATCCCAAGCTCACGATCCACGCCCCGTACGAAGTGGTTTCCTTTGTCGGCGACGACTTCTTGGAGGGCGTGGAGATGCTGTCTCGGGAGAGTGGGCGAGAGGAGAAGCTGGAGGCAGAGGGCGTCTTTCTGGAGATAGGCCTCTCGCCCAATAGCGATGCAGTACAAGGGCTGGTCGCGCTCAACGAGAATGGGGAGATTCCCGTGGGCGTCGACCGATCCACTGAGCTTCCGGGGTTCTTCGCTGCCGGCGATGTCACCGACGTGCCCGAGAAGCAGATTGCCGTGGCGGTGGGACACGGAGCGATGGCCGCTCTGTCTGCGTACGAGTATCTCGCCGAACGCGGGGTGGTGACGAGGAGACCGGAGCTGGAGGCCGAATGGGCGTGACCCGACACCTCGTCGCGACCGCGCAGGTAACCCCTGCATACGGCTGCCCGACGCGAAAGGAGATGTCCTTATGCTAAGAAGGTCGATTCTGGTGATGGCCCTCATCGCACTTACGGGCTTCTCCACCACGGCAAGCGCGGCCTGGCACGCACCAGGACTGGGTGTCGATGCTAGAAGCTTGACATCGGCCACGGTGATCGACCCGCTGACCGTGATCGCGTCGGACACGGTGAATGCAGGCTCGTTTGCGGTACAACGCGTGCTCTGCCCTGATGGGATGGTGGCCTTGAGCGGCGGAATCGATATGTCGAACGTGTCGACGATGAAGGTCACGTCGTCGGCTCCGGTATTCGGAGGCGCAGACGAGCGTCTCCTCAGCCGTCCGGACGGTAGTAATCCAGCCCCCTTCGGCTGGCAGGCAACCGCCCTGAACGAGGGTGCTTCGTCAGCCGTTTTCCGCGTGGGGGTCGTATGCGCGCGCCTCGCGGGTGCCAGTGCGATGGTGGCCTCGGACACGGCGCCTGCAGGATCGTTCGGGACGGAGCGCGTGCTCTGCCCGGCGGGCCAGGTGGCCGTGGGCGGGGGGATCGACACGGAAAACGTGCTCACGATGGAGATCAGTTCTTCGGCCCCCAGCTTCGAGGGGAGCGAAATGCGTCTTATCGAGCAATCGAACGGAAGCCATCCTGCGCCGATCGGCTGGCAGGCATCCGCAGTCAACCGCGCCGCGAGCAGCCAGACCTTCAAGGTTGGCGTCGTCTGCGCTGCCATCGATGGCGTCACGGCCGTGGTCAGCTCGGACAAGGCCTATGCCGGGAGCTTCGGCGTGGAACGGGAGGTATGCCCCTCGGGCCAGGCCGCGCTGGGCGGGGGTGTGGACAACTTCAATGTGCTCACCATGCAAGTCTCGTCCTCCGCGCCCACCTTCGATAGAGATGAGGCCCGGCTGATCTCGCAGGGCAGCGGACGGGGTCCGGCACCCAACGGCTGGCAGGTAAGCTCGGTGAATGAGGAGGCCACCGATCGCATGCTCAAGGTGGCGACGATCTGCTCGGAGGTAGTGTACCAGGTTCAGCTGCCGCTCATCACGCGAGATGCCTAGAGGACCCAGGCAGAGCGACGACACCGTGCCCCTAGCTTAGGGTCCAGTCGAGCCTGAGAGTGCAGCGTGGAGCGCGCTATGCCATCGACCTCGGAGAACCAGCAAACGCAGACAATTCTCGCGACCAAGCTCTACGTACCGAAGCCGCGGGCCGGCTGCGTGCGACGAGAGCGTCTGCTGCGGCGCCTCGACGCAGGCCTCGCACCTCGGGGACGCCGGGCTGCGCACAAGCTCGCCCTGATTGCCGCCCCGGCGGGCTACGGGAAGACGACGCTCCTGGCGGAGTGGATCGCTCAGAATCGGCTGCCCGTCGCTTGGCTCTCGCTAGATGGAGGAGAGAACGATCCGGCACGCTTCCTCGCATATCTCACCGCCGCGTTGGAATCCTTGCCGGGGTTCCCCCCCTTCCTCGGCGCTGACGCCCCGGCTTCATCCGGCCGGGTCTGTCTGACGTCGCTCCTCAACCGGGCAAGCGAGCTGCCCGAACCCGCCGCGTTGGTCCTCGATGATCTCCACCGGGTAGAGGCCTCAGCAGTCTACGAGGTCATCGTTGAGCTGGTTGAGCACCTTCCGCCCACACTCCGTCTCATCGTCGGCACGAGGGCTGATCCGCCGCTTCCCATCGCGCGTCTGCGCGCCGCCGGTCAGTTGACGGAGATCCGCCAGGCTGACTTGCGCTTCACAGACGAGGAGGCGGCAAGCTTCCTCCGCGACACGATGGATCTCCACCTGAATCAAGACCAGGTGACCGCGTTGGCCAAGCGGACCGAGGGGTGGGTCGCCGGTCTCCAGATGGCAGCAGCGTCCCTGCGGCGGCGCGACGACATGGATGGCCTCATCCGCACGTTTGCCGGAAGCCATCGGTATGTGATGGACTATCTCGTCGACGAGGTACTCGAGGAACAGCCTCCTGAGGTGCGGGCCTTTCTCCTCCGCACATCAGTGCTTCAGCGACTCAGTGCACCCCTCTGCAGCGCGATCCTCGGGGAAGATGGCCCTGGCAACGCACCTGCCATTCTGGCGTACCTGGACGCTACCAACCTCTTCATTGCCCCTTTGGACGACAATCGCATCTGGTATCGGTACCATGGCCTCTTTGCCGACCTGCTGCGAAGACAGTTGAGAGATACCGCGCCAGAGTCGATCGCGCGGCTCCACAGTCGCGCTAGCCGTTGGTATGAGGAACAAGGGCTCTTGTCCGATAGCATCGAACACAGCCTGGCAGCGGGAACCTTCGAACACGCGGCCACACTCATCGAGGCAGCCGCGGACCCCCTCATGGTCCGCAGCGAGTTCGTCACGCTGCGGACGTGGCTCCGCCGCCTGCCAGAAGCTGTTCTGCAAGAGCACCCGAGACTGCGTGCCTATCACGCCTGGCTCATGCTTCTGGCGGGAGAACCCTGGCGCACAGTCGAGGCGTGCCTGTCAGCCCCGATGAACTCGACGGAGGCTGAGCCAGGTGAGATCCAGGCCGCCAGAGCGTTGATCTCCGTGTCCCGAGGGCACCTCGACGGCGTCCATGAGTTGACCGGCGCCGCGCTCGCCACCCTCACAGCGGACGACGGTGTCTGGTTCGGAATGGCTCGATGGCTACACGATGTGCTCAACACACCCCAGGGACGTCCTCCGCAAGAGGATGCAGCGGCCCACCGTGCTCTCATTAACACCTACCGCGAGGGACCGAATGTCTTGCTCACGGTGATGGGGCTATGCAGCCTGGGCGAGCTGCGCATGAAGGAGGGTAGGCTTCGAGAGGCTGAGCGTCTATTCCGCCGTGCCTTGGACCGTGCAACGGATGATCGAGGTGAGCACCTGCCCATGGCAGGCCACCCGTTGAGCTGGCTGGGAGAGCTGGCGCGCGAGCGAAACGAGCTTGCCACGGCCGAGAAGAATCTCCTCGCCGCGCTTGAGCTCATCGAGCAGTGGGGCCCCATCGCCGCGATCGAAGCAAACGTGACTCTGGCGCGGGTGCGACAGGCGTGGGGTGACCAGGCGGGGACTCGGCAGGCCCTGGCAGAGGCGAGGCGGCTGGCGGTCCTCTTCGACGCCACCCGGGTGGACGACTTGCTCGTGGCCATGCACGCCGCGCGTATCGATGCTCTCGACGGGAACGTCGGCGGGGTGGAAGACTGGATCGCGGCCCGCGGTCTGGACCATATCGACCCCGATGACATGGAGCTTGACGCTACGGTGGAGCTCCATCTGCGCAAGTACGAGTTGGTAGTCCTGGGGTTGGCGAGGATTCTCGAGGGACGCCCTCGTGAGGCCTTGCGCCTCTTGCGTCCCTTGCTGACCTGGGTGGCATCCCGAGGACGATGGGGGATTGGCATCGAGGCCCTCGCGCTCATCGCCACCGCATGTCATATGGTGGGAGACCTCGCGGAGGGGTTGAAACGATTGAATGAGGCACTCGACCGCGCCCAGGCGGAGGGGTACGTCCGCACTTTCGTGGAAGTTGGCGAGCCTATGGCGCAGCTCCTCTATCGCGCCGCGGAGCGAGGCGTCTGCCCCGACTACGCCGGTCGGCTGCTGGCGGCTTTCCCGCAGACGAGGACACAAGAGGGCTCGACCCCGGCGGGAGGCGACCTGATCGAGCCGCTCAGCGAGCGCGAGGTCGAGGTCCTGGCCGCCATCGCCGAGGGATTGACGAACCGGGAGATTGCCCAGCGACTCTACATCTCGGAGAGAACCGTCAAGTGGCACGCTAGCAACATCTACGGCAAGCTCCAGGTAGGCAATCGCACAGAGGCTGTCGCCAGGGCAAGAGGGCTCGGGATTCTGCCTTCGTAGAGCGCGTGCTCACGGCCAGCGGCTCATGCCGTTGGCGAAGCACAGTGATCCGGATCTGATTCAGCCATCGGGGAAAGAGGGGGGCGCTCGGCGTTCTCCTCCCACGCTCTAGCTGGATCGCTAGCTCCAGCGGGCCTCATTGCCCGCAGCCCCTCTTCCTCCCACGCAGCTCGGTGGCAAACCAAGGGTCCTGCGCCCAACTCGGGATCTGTCGATCCCTCGGGAACCGGACAGGCTGGCTCGGCGTTCTCCTCCCACGTTCTAGCTGGATCGCTAGATTCAGCGGGCCTCATTGCCCGCAACCACTCTTCCTCCCACGCAGTGCGGTGGCAAACCAAGGGTCCTGCGCTCAACTCG
>CAZIWL010000029.1:26481-38397 GCA_964542755.1 uncultured Anaerolineales bacterium | reverse complement strand
AGCGGTTGGGAAGCGGAGGCGAGGTCCGCTGGATCTAGCGATCCAGCTAGAACCAAGAGAGGAGGAGTTGGCCCGCTGGACCCAGCCAAGAAGAGAAAAGGGGAAGTTGAATCGCTGGATCCTGAGTTGGGCACGGATGTGGGAGGTTGGGAAGCGGAGACGAGGTCCGCTGGATCCAGCGATCCAGCTAGAACTAGAAGAGGAGATGTTGGACCGCTAGACCCAGTTGGAACAGGTGAGGAGAAGCTGGACCGCTAGACCTCGCTAAGAAGAGAAAAGGAGGAGTTGAATCGCTGGATGCTGAGTTGGGCACGGATGTGGGAGGTTGAGAGGCGAGGGCGAGGTCCGCTGGATCTAGCGATCCAGCTAGAACCAGGAGAGGAGGAGTTGGACCGCTAGACGCAGCTAGAACAGGAGAGGAGAAGTTGGACTGCCAGACCCAGCTAAGAAGAGAAAAGGGGGAGTTGAATCGCTGGATCCTGAGTTGGGCGCGGATGTGCGAGGTTGAGAGGCGGGGGCGAGGTCCGCTGGATCTAGCGATCCAGCTAGAACCAGGAGAATAGGAGTTGGACTGCCAGACCCAGCTAGAACCAGAAGGGGAGAAGTTGGACCGCTGGACACAGCTAGGACCAGAAAACGGGAAGCTGGATCTGGCAGTCCGGCTAGAACGGAAGACGGGAAGCTGGTCTGGCATTCCAGCTGGAAGAGAGAGGGAGAGGCTGGATGGCTAGACGCAGGCAGAACCAGATGGGAATGGGGCTGCCTATTCTCCGATGATCTGCAGGACGAGACGGCGGGAACGGGGGCGGGTGTCAAAATCCAGGAAGACGATCTGCTGCCACGTGCCCAGGGTGAGATCGCCGTGGACGAATGGTACCGTGAGGGACGGGCCGAGGAGGGCTCCGCGCACGTGGGAGTGCCCGTTGTCATCGCCCCAGCGGAGATGGTGGCGGTAGTCCCGGTCGGGGGGCGCGACCTCGTCGAGGACCCGCTTGAGATCGTGGAGCGCGCCGCCCTCGTACTCGATGGTGGTGACACCGCCGGTCGAACCGGGGCAGAAGACGGTGACGGTCCCGGCCTGGAGATTGGACATGGCGACGGCCCGGCTCACCTCGGACGTGATGTCAACAATGTCGGAGTGTCCCTTGGTCTCGAGATGGACCTTTTTCGTGACAACCATACTCGCTCCTCTAGCTGTGAGCGTGCGGCGCGAGGGGCCGCGCCGCACGCCGTCGAAGCGCTACTTCGTGGATTCTACCCGCTTCCATAGGGTGTCCAGGGGACGGTTAAGGATACGGACCTTGATCAGAACCAGGACCCAGAGATGTAGCCTGGCGGCGAATAGGAGAAGTGTCCAGAGGACCTCGCGCGGGTTCTGGGGGTAGGTGAGCGCCAGGCGCGCCCCCGTGGTAAACTCGAGCCAGGCTGAGCGCATACGGACCGGGGACTCGCGCACGTAGGGCTGCGCGTAGCCTCCGGCGGACCGAACCTTCTGCCGGAGCCAGTCGCCATACGTCGTTGGATAGCGGACGTATACCTGTGCCTCCGGGGCATAGCGAATCCGGCAGCCCCGCGCGGCGATCCGGTGGGAGATGACAGCGTCCTCTGCCAGGGCATCCCCGGGAACCCTGTCGATCAAATGGGCGCGGAAGGCGAAGAGATAGCCCGAGCATAAGAGAAAACGGTCGTCGCGGTCCCTCTCGAAGCGCATCCGGTGGATTGCGTCCGTCAGCAGATGCGACCAATAGCCCATCAGCGTGTCGCGTGGATTGACGCTGACGGGGTGCCCCGTCACAGCGCCGACCCCCGGGGCCCCGAAAGGGGCCAGCAGGGGATCCAGCGCATCATCGTCAATCAAGACGTCCCCGTCGGTGAGCACCACGATGTCTCCCTCGGAGGATGCCAGCCCGGCGTTCAAGGCAGTGGGCTTACCCTGCTGAGGGTCTGCCACGTGGCGCACGCGCAAGGAACGCTGGGCATAATCGTCCACCACGGCCGTGGTCGCGGGGTCAGGACAGACCACGATCAGCTCCGACTCAGGCGGGAGCTGATCGAGAAAGGCCTCGATGGCCTGACCGACCGTCTCCGCCTCGCGAAAGGCGGTGATGATGACACTCAAGTTGGGTGCCAAGATTTGGGGAATGGCCTAGACCGCGTGGGTCTCCAGGGAGCTCAAGTCCCAGAGCTGGAGTCCCGTATCCGGGTCGTGACGGCGGCGAATGGAGGTCGGGGCCGTCTGGACGATGACCTCCAACGTCGGGCCGACCGTGCCCTCGACCACGTGACCGCCCAGGGTGGAGTAGTCGGAGCGGCCGACGATGACGTGGGCGTGGACCATACGCCTGCCGTCCTCGCCCCTGGATACGTTCCCGCTCATGGTGAGCACCTCAACGCCCTCCTCGACCCCCTGGTTACGGTATGCCTTGGTCTCGGGGTCGTAGTAGCCGAGGGTCACGCGCTCGAAGGTGCCGATAGCTGCGAGGGACGCGAATCCCAGCCGGTAGGCATCGGCGAACTGCTCAAGGCTCTCAATAACCTCCTCACCTTTCTCGAGCCGAACCAAATATGCACCTTGCAGGCGCTTGACCTCCACTGGTACCCTCCTCTTTCTTGATGATCCGCTCGAGCGAGCGGGCGCTGTCCAGCGTCGCCCATGGGTTTCGCGCGAGAAGCTCTCCAATCGTACACTGATGCCCCCGGCACCAACCCGGCGACGAGAAGGCGTGCGGTGAGATGATAGTAGCACGGAAGCCGGGTTCTGACAATCGGCTTTGTGCCGGCTGAGGAACTGGGGACGTATCCTGGTAACCGTGCTATCGGGGTTTGGGCGGCACAGGGCACCATGCGGGATGGGAGCGACCGAGGCACGCCGCACACGGTGACGGCAACGCGCTGACCGCGCACGGAGAACAACGTGTCGACGTGCCCCGGGCCTCGAAAGGAGATCTCGCCAACCCGGCAGGTGCCTACGGGCTGGAGTCGTGCACGATGGTGGCGTCGGCGGGCATCCCTGGCTTCAGTTCATGCTCCGCGTTGGGGATCGTGACGTCTACGGCGAAGACGAGGTTGACGCGCTCCTCCTTCGTCTGCACATTCCGGGGCGTGAACTCGGCCTCACCGGCAATGCTCTCGACGCGGCCGACGAAGACCCGCCCCGGAAATGAATCGACGGTCACCTCGACCTGCTGGCCGATCTGCACCTGGCCGATGCGGTTCTCGGGGATGTAGAGCACCAGGGTGACCTCATCCAGATTGACGATGGTCAGCAGGGGCTTCCCGGCGGTGGCGGTCTCGCCGACCTGGGCACTCCGCGTGCCCACGGTGCCGTCCATCGCGGCACGGAGGATGAGTTGATCGATCCGTGCGTCGATCAGCCCCAGACCGGCCTCGGCCTGGCGTACTTGTGCCTCGGCCAGAGCGACCTCCTCCTCGGTTGGGCCCGCTTGAAGCTCGGCGAGCCTGGCGCGGGTCTCCTGCACCACGGCCTCTGCTTGATCGGCCTTCGCCTCCGCCTGATGAAGCTGCGCCCGGAGACCAAGGGGATTCTTTCGCATAGCCAGGAGCTCGCCGTAGTAGGCACGAACTCCGTCCAACTCCGCTTGCGTCTGATTGAGGGCAGCCTGCGCCGCCTGGAGCTGGAGATCCCAGGTGCGCGCGATATCGCCGCCACGTTTCACGTAGACTCCGTGCTCGATCTGCGTCTCCTCAAGCTCGGCCTCCTTCAGCTCGACGTTTTGCTCCGCGAGCTGGATCTGATTGTGAGCCTCGTCGATCTGGGCGTCGAGCTCCATGGGGTTGCTGATCACCTCGCGGGCGTTGATGACGGCCTGTTCCGCCCCGTCGCGGTTGGCCCGCGCCTCCATCAGCGCCGCGCTAGCCGCGGCGATCTCCTCCGCCCGGGCGCCGGCGAGGACGCGGTCGAGGTTCGCCTGGGCCGCAGAGACAGCGGCCTCAGCCTCGCCACGCTGCCCACGCAGACCCGAGTCGTCGAGCCGAACGACGACGTTGCCGGCGATCACGCGGTCGCCACGATCGACGGTGATGTCGTCGATGACACCCTGGATCTCGGAGGCAACGGTGACCTCCTCGCCCTCGATGAAGCCGGAAGCCGTCAGGCCCGCCTCGGGCTCGGATTCTGTGGCCGAACACCCTGCCGCCAGAAGGACGGTGAGCAGAGTGACGGCAAGCACTGTTAAGACGAGGGTAGCCCGCGAATGATCAGTTGGTGCTGGCATCGTCCTGCTCCTCGGTGATGATCGTCGCATCGGCGGGCACGCCGGGCTTGAGCTTGTGATCGGGATTGGGGATGCTGACGTCGACGGCGAAGACCATATTCACGCGCTCCTCCTCCGTCTGCACGTTGCGGGGCGTGAACTCAGCCTCGCTGGCGATGGCCACCAGGGTTCCGACGAAGACCTGGTCGGGGAAGCTGTCGACGGTGACCTGCACCTCGTTGCCCACGTTGATGCGGCCGAGCTGAGCTTGCGGCACGTAGATCGTTAGAGTGACGTGATCAAGATCTCCGAGAGTGAGGATGGTGGCGCCTGGCGCCACCAACTCTCCTGCGCGGATGGTGCGCTCCAGCACCAGGCCTCCGACGGGTGCGACGACAGTGAGCTTCTCCTTCTCAGCCATCAATCGGCTCAGGGTGGCCTCGGCGCGCTCCACCTCGGCCTCGGCGACGCGGATTTCCTCCGGCGTAGCGCCGGAGAGGAGACCATCGAGCTGGGCCTTGGCCTGGCGCACGCCGGCTCGGGCCTGCCGGTAGCCGGCCCGGGCCGCGTCGGTTTGGGCCGCCAGCTCCTGCGGGTTCTCTCGCATAGCGTACAAGTTGGCGAGTCTCGAGCGGGCACCCTGGAGGCGGGCATCGGCCGTGTTGACGCCGACCCACGATTTCCAGTACTCGTAGGGGATCCTGTGGAAGCTGAGCTGGGCGGGTACGTCGTTGGGCAAATCAGGGCGTTGGGACTCGGGGAGATCTTTGAACTGCTCCTTGAGTTTCTCGTTGACCTCGCCATATCTATCCTTCGCGTCCCAGTAGTTGTCCTGAGCGATGGTAGCGGCATCCTTCAAGGCTGAGGCCTGGGCCAGCTCGGCTTCGGCCGCTGTCACAGCGGCCCGGGCCTGGGCGATCTGGATGTCGAGCTCCTGCGGGTTCTCCTGTAAAGCTTGAGCATCCTGCCAGGCCTGGTAGGCGCCGTCCCGTGCGGCCTCCGCGCGGGCCAGGGCAGCCTCGGCCTGCTCGATCTGCTCAGGACGTGCACCCGCCTTCACTTGTGCGAGTTTGGCCTCGGCAATGTCCCCGTCGGCGCGGGCCGATTCGATCTGGGCCTCGAGCAGCGTGCCGTCGATGCGAGCCAGGAGGTGGCCGGCCGCGATGTCGTCCCCTTCCTCGACGAAGAGGGCCGCGACACGCCCGCCGAGTTGAGGTGAGATGGCAACCTCCTCCGCTTCAATGAAGCCGGAGGCCTCCAACCCGGAGGAGGTCGGCTCGGCCAGGTCGAGTTCGGCCAGGGTGGTCTCGAGGGCACCCGGGTTCTGGAGGAAGTAGACCGCGGCAACCCCTGCGGCCACGATGACCAGGCCGACGATGGCGATAAGGATGATGCGCTGTCGCTTCATAGTCGCTACTCCGTGCTGTTCCCGTTCTGCCGCACGTTGGCGATGAAGACATCCTCCAGCGAGGGAGGAATGAGGTCCATCGTCCGCACGTTCACATTCGCTTGGTCCAGGGCCTCTTGGATGCGGTCCCCGTAGGCCTCCACATCGTCGCCAACCACGTGGATCAAGGCCCCGTAGAGAGCAACCTCGTCGAAAACGTCCATCCGCTGGAGCGCCTCCATAGCCTCGGCCGGCTTGTCGCTGTCAATCTCCATCACCTGACCCTCCATCGTGGTCACCTTGATCTCCTCCGGGGCGCCCTTGGCGATGATGCGTCCCTGGTGGATGAAGGCGAGGTCCTGGCAGTGCTCGGCCTCGTCCATGTAGTGGGTGGTGACGAAGATGGTCTTCCCCTCGTCGGCCAGGTCGTAGAGGAGCTCCCAGAACTCGCGGCGGCTGATGGGATCGACTCCGGCCGTGGGCTCGTCGAGGAAGAGCATCTCGGGCTCGTGGAGGATGGCGGCGCCCAGCGCGAGGCGCTGCTTCCAGCCGCCAGCCAGGTTTTTTGTCAGCTCCCCCTCACGCCCCTTGAGGCCCGCCATCTCGATGACGAACGCCTTCCGTTCCCTCAGCTTTGCGCCGCGAACCCCGTAGGTCCGGCCGTAGAAGTCGAGATTCTCACCGACGGTCAGGTCGTCGTAGAGGCTGAAGCGCTGGGACATGTAGCCAATGCGCTTGCGGATACTCTCCGGCTGGTGTTCGACGTCGAATCCGAGGACGGTGGCGCTCCCCGAGGTGGGGCGGAGGAGGCCGAGGAGGATGCGGATCGTAGTCGTCTTGCCGGCGCCATTGGGCCCGAGGAAGCCGAAGATCTCACCGCTCCGTATGTTGAACGTGACACCGTCGACGGCGGTGAAGTCGCCGAAGTGTTTCGTCAGATTGTGTACGTCAACGGCTAGGTTCTGGGACATAGGTTTGCGCCTGTGTTTCGATGTCGGTTACGGATTACGTACGAGACGTAAAGCGTAATGCGTGATCCGTCATGCGTCATGCGGGATGCGTCACTCTCGGGGCGTATCATTCCTTTGCGACCGTTCTCGCTCGCGAATGAGGGAGATGAAGGCTTCCTCCATCCGCGGGCGGGTCTGGCGCAGACTCTTGACGGTGATGCCGTTTTGGCGTAGTAGATCCTGCAAGGCAGCAGCCTGGGCGTCCGCGTCGCCCACAAAGACGTGGAGCAGGTCGCCGTAGGTCTGGACCTCGAGGACGCCGGGCTGCCCCTTGATGAGCTGGCTGGCCTTTCGGAGCCGGTCCGGCCGCACCTCCAACAGCTCGCCGTCGACGAGGCTCTTGATGTGCGACGGCGCGTCGCAGATGATGACGTCCCCCTCGTACATCAGCGCCACGCGCGAGCAGCGCTCGGCCTCGTCCATGTAGGGCGTACTCACGAAGAGGGTGACGTCCTGGAGATGGAGCTGGGTGAGGATGTCCCAGAACTCGCGACGCGAGACGGGGTCCACACCGGTGGTAGGCTCGTCCAGGAAGATCATGTCCGGTTGATGGATCAATGTGCAAGCCAGGGCAAGCTTCTTCTGCATCCCACCCGAGAGGTTGGCGGCGCGGCGGCTCTTGAACTCGGTCAGGCGGGCGAACGCCAAGAGCCTCTGCTTCCGCTCCTGTCGGCTCTTTCGGTCCACCTGAAAGATGTCGGCGAAAAAGGTCAAGTTCTCGTCTACGGTCAGGTCGCCATAGAGGGAGAACTGCTGGGGCATGTACCCGATGCGCTTCTTGATGGCCTCAGGTTCCTTGACGGTGTCGAACCCGGCAACCGTGGCGCTCCCGGAGGTCGGGTCCATGATGGCGCAGAGCATGCGGATGGTCGTGGTCTTGCCCGCGCCATCCGGCCCGAGGAGGCCGAAGATTTCCCCGCGACGGACGCTCAGGTTGAGCCTATCGACGGCGGTAAGATCCTTGAACCTCTTGGTCAGGTCTTGTGTCTCAATGACAGCGTCTTGAACGGCGTCTGGTGCCGGCAATGTGCTTTGTCTCTCCTTCAATTGACCCGGGTACACAGGGTGCCCGCTGCCCCAAGCGGGAGGGCGCCTCTCCGAACCAGCCATGATGCCAGGGTGCACGCATTATGCAAGCCTCTTCTGGAAGCGCGACGCAGCAAGGAGCATCACGCCGGTGCCGAAGAGCGCCAAGGCCGTCGCCTGTGGGAGGAGAACGGGAAGCCCCACGCCCTTCAGGATAATGCCACGAATCACATCCAGAATGTAGCGGAGCGGGATCACGTATGTCAGTGCCTGGAGCCAGCTGGGCATAGCCTCGAGCGGAAAGAACAGGCCGCCCAGAAAGACGGATGGGAAGACGGTGAGAAAGGTGAGCATGGTCGCCTCTTGCTGCGTTCCGGCGACGCTGGAGATGAGCATGCCGATCCCGAGCGACGTCAGCAGGAACAGGCCCGACAGACTGAGCAACAATGCCAGGCTGCCACGTATCGGGACGGAGAACCAGAGAACGCCGATGGTCAGCACTTCCAGGACGTCGAAGAAGGCCACGATGACGTAGGGGGCGACCTTACTGAGGATCAGCTCAAGGGGCTGGACGGGCGTTACGATGAGTTGCTCGATGGTGCCTTGCTCTTTCTCGCGCACGATGGATGTGGAGGTGAAGAGAGCGGTCATAAAGTAGAGGATCATCCCGATGATGCCGGGGATCATGAAGTTGGCGCTCTTCATCTCCGGGTTGTACCAGACACGAGGCCGAACGTCGATCCCGGGCATGGCGTCCAGATCCAACCCTTCTTGTCTTCTGAGGATGTCGGTCGAATACGCCTGTCCCACGGACTGCGATGCCGCGTAGAGCGTGTTGGCTACATTTGGGTCGGACCCATCTATGACGAAGGAGACCTGGGGCCGTTGCCCTGCGTGAAGGGTCCGGGCGTAGTTGCCGGGGACGATCATGCCGGCGCGGGCGCGCCCCCGATCAACCAGACGGCGGAGCTCGGCCTCCGACGAGACGGTATGTGCGATGTCGAAGGAGCCAGAGGCCTGGTAGGCCTCGATCAGCGCACGGCTCGCGGGTGTCTGGTCGTAGTCGAGGACGGCGGTACGGAGGTGCTCCACGTCGGTGGTGGCGGCGTAGCCGAGGAGCACGAGCTGGATGATGGGCATGACGAACATGATGAAGAGCGTGCGGCGGTCGCGCAGGATGTGGAGGAACTCCTTCCGCATTAGGGAACGGATCCGCCAGAGCGACATTGGCCTATGCTCCTCCTTCAGAGTCCGACACTGGGTCTGGTCCCACCTCGGCGTGCTGGCCCGCGCGCTTATCCGGCCGGCCTTTCCTGCCGCCTCGTTGTGCCGTGATGTCTTCGTTCATTCCACGGCTGCCGGGACTCAGGCCCTCGAAGAGGAGCTTGCCAATGAGTTCGGGCATCTCCTCCCACCGGGTTTGCAGCTGCTCGTCGCCCAGGATCCTGACGATGAGGAGTCCGATGAAGAGGCTCTGGACCGCCCGGACCGTCAGCGGGACGTCCGTGGGTCGGATATCCCCTTCCTCGATGCGCGTGCGCACGTATGCCTCAAGGACGGAGATCAGCGGCTCGACCAACTCTCGGTAGAACGCCTCCCGGAGGGCAGGCTGAACGAGCATCTGCGGCAGGATGGCGCGGACCATCTCCTCGTTCTCCACGAGACGGGCCATCCGCTCGCGAGAGATCGTGGTGAGGAACGTCCTGGCGTCGGTCTGGAAGGCGCCAAGCAGGTCTGCGTCCAACTCCTCCAGCTCCGTCAGGCGCGTCATGAGCTGGATGAGCAGGTCGCCCTTACCGTCGAAGTAGAGGTAGATCGTGCCTGGCGCGATGCCGGCGAGATCGGCGATCTCCTTGACCGCTGCGCGTTGGTACCCCTTCCGGGCGAAGAGGGTAGCCGCAGCCTGGAGGATCTCCTCCCGGCGGTCGGCCGTGCGCTCGTCTCTTGATGGCTGCCCTGATTCTGTCACGCTTTACCCTTGCTTTCTGAATGAACGTTCATTCAGGAGATTCTACCCCGCACCGCAGGCGTTGTCAAGCCCTTGCTGGTTCGTGGGACGGGAGCGGCGGTGATCCGGCGGGCTGCACGGCTCACGGAGACCCGGTCGGTGTGGGACGACCAGCGAGGAGGAGGGGGAGTGACGCCGTGGAGTGGTGTGTAGGGTACACGGTGCATCTTATGGGTGACGTGGACCGCGGCGAGTTCACGCTTCGGGGACACGCCCGCGGGTTAGGGGCACGGCCGTGCCCTTGATTGACCCACCTTGGCAGGGGTGCTAGAATCGATCTATGGACCATCCCCGGCGTGCACGGATGCCCATCCTGAAAACGGGTGCTCACGGTGCCTGGCACTTGGCGAAGTCGCCGTTGAAGTGCCTGGCACCTGCCCTTCGAAAGCTTCTGTCAGTGGAGCCATGGGTGTTGCTTCTCATCCTACTGCTGGCGGCTGCGGTGCGCTTCTACAGTCTCACGTGGGACCACGGTATCGGCGCTCACCCCGACGAGCGGTATATCGTCGACGTGGCCGGGCGGATGTCTTTCCCCAGTAGCCTGAATCCGTTTGAGGCGGCACCGGGCTACGCGTACGGGCATCTGCCGCTCTACCTGCTGCGGCTGGCCAGCGCGGTGGTCCCCGCTATCGATCCGCTTTTCGTTGGACGGGCCCTCAGCGCCATCCTTGACGTCGGCACCGTGGCGCTGACCTTCGCTCTCGCAAAGGAGGTCGTGGACGAGCGCGTCGGGCTGCTGGCCGCGGCCCTGGTGGCGTTCTCGTTGGCCCACGTCCAGCAAGCGCATTTCTACACCGTCGATGTGCCGTTGGTCTTCTTCACTACCGCTTCTCTGCTCTTTGCCGCCCGATTCTCCGAGAGGGGCCGCGGCAGGGATCTGTGGCTCGCCGGGGCCCTCGGGGGGCTGGCCGTGGGTGCGAAATCGACGGGCATCCTCCTGGGCATCCCACTGATGGTGGCTTGTTTCTGGCGCGAACGCCGCCCGAGGGATCTCCTGTGTGGGGGCTTGGCTGCAGCTGCGGCCTTCGTGGTCGTGAATCCCTTTGCAGTGGCATATCCAGGCACGTTCGTGCAAAACCTGGCGAGGCAGAGTGCGATCGTCCGGGGATCGGTGGACGTGCCGTACACCCTCCAGTATCACGGCACGTTGGCGTACATCTATCCCTGGGTTCAGCAACTGCGCTGGGGCCTCGGGTGGCTGGTGGGCAGCTGTGCAGTGGTCGGACTGATCTATGAAGCGGTGAGGGCTGTGGCCGCGGAGAGTCCCCGGCCGGGCGCGTGGGTTCTGCTGGCCTGGGTCGTGCCGACGTTTGCCCTTGTGGGTGGATTGTACGCGAAGTTCCCGCGGTACGTGCTGCCTATCCTGCCCGTGTTGGCGATCTACGCCGCGGCGGCTCTGGCGGCAGTGAGAGAGAAGCGACCTATGCTCTTCAGGATCGCTTCCGGGCTATTGGTGGGTACATCGTTGATGCGCACTGCTGCGCTGGCGGGCATGTATCAAACGCCCCATCCGTGGGTCGCGGCATCGGAGTGGTTGTCGGCCAAAGCGGCACCCGGAGCTCGGATTGCGGTGGAAGCCTGGGATCACCCGCTGCCGGTGCAGGGAGGCTATGAGCTGCTTGAGCTGCCGGTCTTCGACGAAGAGAGCGACGAGAAGTGGGAGATGATGAATGGTCTGCTGGAAAGCGCAGACTATCTCGTGGTGGCGAGTCGGCGCGGCTACGGGGCGCTGGCGCAGTGGTCGTCGCGGTATCCGAGTACGACGGAGTACTATGGCAGGCTGTTCCGGGGCGACACGGGGTTCGAGGCGGTGGCCTGCTTCGGCCGGTTCCCGCATATCGGTCCCCTCGTACTCAAGGACGATCCTGCGGAGGGCCTGCCCTTCTCGCTGCCGGCTGCGTGTGGGCTGCAGGCAGGGACTGCGATTCCGCTTGGGCGGTTGGATGAGAGTTTTGTCGTGTACGATCATCCGCAGGTGGTAGTGTTTGAGAGGGGGAGGGACTGAGGTAGGCTTGACTATCCCGTCTCTAGCCAACTCGCGGGAGATGGGCAGGGGCGCGGTGAACGAGGAAGAGCACCGCGGAGAGGGTTGTCCAGCCGAGTTCCGGCTGGATCCCGAGATCCAGCGGGTGTGGTTGGTGCGGGCGGTTTGGTCTGGGGGCGAGCGATTGGGCTCGGTGGAGAGAGGCGGCAGGTGGGGAATGAGGATGGGGATCGAGGACGAGGTTCTGACGGTGAAGTCGGGATCTAGCGATCCCTCAAGAACAAGAG
>CAZIWL010000029.1:0-26381 GCA_964542755.1 uncultured Anaerolineales bacterium | reverse complement strand
GCTTTGCGGGGCTGGGCCCCTGATGGTATAATCCCCTGTCGTGCGAAAACTGAAAGTGGCCCTGGGTATCGTCGTCAGCCTCGTGTGCCTCGGCCTCGCGGTTGCCGGCATCGAATGGTCCCGAGTCGGCGGCGCACTGAGGCGTGCTGACTGGCGCTACCTCCTCCCGGCGGGAGTGGCCCTGCTTGGATTTCTGCTGGCGCGGTCGGCGCGCTGGCGAGTGCTCCTGGGTGGTCGTGTAGGCCTGGGCCGGGTCTTTTCTCTGACGAACGCCGGGTATCTCATCAGCAACATTCTCCCCCTACGACTGGGCGATCCCGCCCGTGCCGTTGCTGTCGGCCTGGATGGCGAGATCAAGGTCAGCACCGCCCTCTCCACAGTGGTTGTCGAGCGGGTCCTGGATATGCTCACTGTGGTGGCGCTGTTGGGCGCCACGGCGCCGTTTGTGGCGGATGCGGGATGGACGCGCCAGGCCGGGATCGCCGGTGCCCTCATGGGGGTGGCAGCCATGGGCCTGCTGACTGCACTGGCGCTCAGGCCCCGGTGGGGCAAACGGGTCTTGAGCCGTCTGTGCGGCGGAGTGGATTGGCTCGACGCGGAGCGTTGGTTGGGGTGGTATGACGGTCTGGTAGAGGGCCTGACGGCCCTTCGGTCAGGCAGAGGGATCGCGTCCCTGATCGGGTGGTCGGTGGTTGCGTGGTCCATGACGGTGGCGCATTATCTGGGCATCTTGGGCGCCTTCGTCGAGCGGCCCTCGCTGGTGGAGGCGAGCTTTCTGACCTGCGCAACGGCGCTGGGGGTGGCGCTGCCGTCGTCGCCGGGCGCTGTGGGTGTCTTCCACTCGGTGGCCCGCTACGCACTGGAGCTTCCCTTCGGTTTTGAGGCGGAGACGGCGATGGTGATCGCCTTCGCCGCCCATACGTTTCAGTATGTGGTGATGTGCGGTCTCGGGGTGGTGGGGCTGTTGAGGGAGAACCTCTCGCTGGCCCAACTGCGTACCGGGGCCGCCATCGCTGCGCAGAGGAGCGAATAGAGCAGTTATGAGCAAGTATCTGGTGACGGGCGGCGCAGGGTTCATTGGCTGCAACTACGTCCATCGCCTCCTCCGGCGGGGCGATGAGGTGGTGATCTACGACAACCTGTCGCGCCGAGGAGCGGACGCGAACGTGGCGTGGCTGCGCGAGGAGCACGGGGAGGAGGCCTTCGAGCTCCGAGCCCACGACGTGGGGGAAGTCGGGGCCCTCCGGGCGGCGATGGATGGGGTGGACGTGGTGGTGCACCTGGCCGGGCAGACAGCGGTGACGACCTCGGTCCAGGATCCCCGATCAGACTTCGAGGACAATGCGCTGGGCACGTTCAACGTGCTGGAGGCAGCGAGATACGTGGAGCCCAGCCCGGTGCTGCTCTATGCCTCGACGAACAAAGTGTACGGCGAGATGACGGAGACGGAGGTGGTGGAGGAGGAGACGCGCTACGCGTACGCTGACCGGCCCCAGGGGGTCTCGGAGGCGCAGCCCCTCGACTTCCACTCCCCGTACGGGTGCTCGAAGGGCGCCGGAGACCAGTACGTGCGCGACTACGCGCGAATCTATGACCTGCCCACGGTCGTCCTCCGGCAGTCGTGTATCTACGGCCCGCGACAGATGGGTGTGGAGGATCAGGGTTGGGTGGCCTGGTTCGTCATCGCCGCCGTCCGAGAAGAGCCGATCACCATCTACGGCGATGGCAAGCAGGTGCGGGACATCCTCTACGTCAACGACCTGCTGGACGTCTACGACGCGGCTGTTGAGCGAATCGACGACGTGAAGGGTGAGGTCTACAACGTGGGAGGGGGCCCCGAGCACACGATGTCGATCTGGGCGGAGTTCCGGCCGCTGCTCGAGGACCTGGTCGAGCGGTCGATTCCCGTCTCCTACGATGATTGGCGTCCTGGGGACCAGCGCATCTTCGTCTCTGACGTTCGGAAGGCAGAGGAGGAGCTCGGTTGGTGCCCCCGCGTCGGCGTGGAGGAGGGACTGCGGCGGCTCCACGCCTGGGTGGCGGCGAATGAGACCTTGTTTGTATAGCTTCGCTCGCTGATTGACGCTGAGAGCCAGATTCGAGAGGCAGATTCGAGAGGCAGATTCGAGAGGCAGATTCGAGAAGCCTATGAAGGTACTCATTGTTCTAACTTACTACCGCCCGCACACCAGCGGGCTGACGATCTACGCGGAGCGGCTGGCGAAGGGACTCGTGGCACGGGGACACGAGGTCACGGTGATGACATCCCATACGCACGTGGCCCGTTCCCATCCTGTCGACACCATGGAGGATGGCGTGCGTGTGGTGCGTGTGCCCGTGCTCTTCCGAATCAGCAAGGGTGTGATCATGCCCACGTTCGGGCTCTGGGCCACGCGGCTGGTTCGCCAGCACGACGTGGTCTGTCTCCATCTGCCGCAGTTCGATGCCGCCGGTGTGGCGGCCCGCGGCCGGCTGTTCGGTAAGCCCACGACCCTCACGTATCACTGCGACCTGAAGCTCCCGCCCGGGTTGTTCAATCGGCTCGTCAATCAGGTGGTCCACATTATGAACGGGCTGGCGGGGCGGCTGGCGGACCGCGTGGTCGCCTATACAGAGGACTTCGCCGAGCACTCGCCGTTCTTGCAGCGCTTCAGCGAGAAGATCGAGGTGATCCCGCCCCCGGTCGAGCTTCCTGAGATCGGCGAAGGTGCCGTGGCCGCTTTCGAGATCATGCACAGTCTGGACCAGGACGGACCGGTGATCGGCATGGCGGCACGGTTAGCCTCCGAGAAGGGGGTCGAGGTTCTGTTGAGAGCGCTGCCCCTGGTCCTGGAGGAGTACCCGAAAGCGCGAGTGTTGTTCGCGGGACAGTATCGGGACGTGATGGGCGAGGAAGCGTATGCCGAGCGGCTGGCACCTTTCTTCCGGGAGTACGAGGAGCGCTGGACCTTCCTCGGCGTCTTGCGGCCGTTGCAGATGGCGGCTTTCTATCCAAATCTGGACGTTGTCGTCGTTCCGAGCCTCAACTCGACAGAGTCCTTCGGCTTGGTCCAGGTCGAGGCGATGCTGTGCGGAACACCGTCCATTGCCAGCAATCTCCCAGGCGTTCGTCAACCGGTGAAGCAGTCGGGCATGGGTAAGGTGGTTCCCATCGGAGACAGCGATGCCCTGGCCGAGGCGATCATCGAGGTGGTGCGCCACAAGGAGTCGTACGTGCAGCCACGGGAGGAGATTCGAGGACGTTGGTCGACGGAGCAGACTGCCAAAGGGTACGAGGAGCTTTTTGAACGGCTCCTGCGGGAGAAGGGGTAGGGTCCCCCTGACGGGGGGCATGCCCATGGCACGAGGCGGCGCGTACCGGGTGGTGAGGGCATGCTCGGGTCGGGCGTGCAGCCTTGCCTCCTCAGGCAAGAGATCGGCAGGAGCTAGAACGACAGGATTCGCATGACCACGGAGAAGTGGGGCAAAGGGGCGCTGCTTGTGGGCGGGTTGGGTCTGGCGGCTCTCGGCCAATTCTACCTGGTGTACCGGCGTTCGTATCTGTGGGATGGCGTCCTGTTCTGGGCCTCGGGGCTCGTCTTGATCGGACTCTCCGTGCACCTCTGGCGCCGCACGGGTGGGATCGTCAAGCCCCAGCGGGTCGCGCTAACGTGGTGGATGTCCGCTGTCGCGGCGCATCCGCTGCGCGCGGGCGCGGCGGGGGCGGGCGTTGGGCTGTCGCTTATCGCCGGGCTGGCGGCGCGCCAGAGGCCGCCGGACGCCGGACATGCCGATTTGCTGGTCCTCTGGCTCGCAGGGATCGGGACCTTCTCGGCCGCGTCCTGGACGTTCGACCTTTTCCCGCGTCGACTGCCGGGGCGGCTGCTTACGCGGGCGGAGGTCCGCCGGTGGCTGCGGGAGCATGGACGCCTGGTCCTGGCCCTTCTCCTTCTGCTGGGCGCTGGGCTGGTCGTGCGAGGTTTCGATCTTGAGCATGTTCCGGCCAATCTCGGCGGGGACGAGGGCACGCAGGGGGCCGCGGCCAGAGCCCTGGTCCGGGCGCCCATGGGCAATCCCTTCTCCACCGGTTGGTACAGCGTGCCGACCATGTCGTTCCTGGCCTACGGACTGGCGATGCAGGTCTTCGGCGTGACGGTTAGCGGGCTAAGAACCCTGTCGGTCGTCATCGGGACCGCTACCATGTGGACGACGTTCTGCCTGGCTCGGGAGCTCTGGGGCGAGCGGGTGGGGTGGTTGTCGGCGACGGTCCTGAGCTTCGCTCACTACCACGTCCATTTCAGCCGACTGGGGTCGAATCAGGTCGCCGACGGGTTGGTCGTGACGCTGAGCCTGTGGCTGCTCGTGCGTGGGATGCGGACGAAGGAGCCGTGGGCCTTCGCTGCCGCCGGGGTCGTTATGGGGCTCGGTTGGTACGGCTACTTTGGCGCCCGGCTGGTTGGTGTGCTCGCAGGGGTCTACCTGGGGCTTCAAGCGCTGCTCCGGCATCGGTTCCTAGCCCGCCATCGTGTGCTTCTGACACTCCTGGTGGCGGGGGCCCTGGTGGCCCTGATGCCGCTGCTGTTGCATTACGCAGCTTATCCGGGGGAGGTGCTGTCGAGGCCAAACCAGGTCAGCATCTTCGCCTCCGGGTGGCTGGCGCGAGAGCAAGAGATCACGGGGCGCAGCGCGGCGGGCCTGCTTCTGGAGCAGAGCTGGAAAGCCGTGTCGGCGTTCAACTACACCCTGGACCCCACGTTCTGGTACCGAGCTTCGATGCCTCTGTTGGATGTGGTGGGTGGAGTGTTCTTCGTGCTGGGCATGGTGTGGACGGTGGCTCGGTGCCGGTGGCCCTCGAACTCGCTGCTGTTACTCTGGTTCTGGATGGCCCTCCTGCTGGGATGGGTGATGACGGAGAATCCACCCAGCAGCCAGCGGATGCTGATTGTGGCGCCGGCCCTGGCGATCCTGGTTGCGTTAGGCATCGACTGGATGCTGAAGCTGGCGGGAGCGCTGCTCGGCATCGAGGATGCGGGCAAGCAGGCGGTGACGACGGCGCTGCTGATGGTGATGGCAGGCATCAACCTGGGCTACTATTTCCTTGTCTACACACCCACTCGGGTTTACGGCAACCCTACGGCGGAGATGACGACGGTCCTGGCACGGGAGCTTCAAGAGGAGGGCTACCGCGGGCCCTTGTACTTCCACGGTCCGCCCGCAGTCTATTGGGACTTCGGGACGCTCCAATTCATGGTGCCCGAGGTGGCCGGGATCGACGTGCCCGTCGGCGGGGAGCCCGGGGATGCTGATGTTAGGGACGAGACGCGCTTCGTCTTCCATCCTGCCAGGCTGGGGGAACTGGAGGACGTGCGGGAACGGTTCCCGAGCGGGAGCGAGACCTACGTCCGGTCCACCGCCGACGGGGAGCTTCTGTACGCTGAGTACGTGGTGAGGCGCTGAACGGATAGGGGATGAGATTGGGCAACCAACGGCCGGTGAACGGAGGAAAGGACGCGGGGAGTTCAGCGGGGCGCACTCGCGCGCTGACCCTGCTGATCCTGATCGGCATCCTGCTGATCGCCGCCCAGCTCCGGTTCACGGGCTTGAACTGGGACGAGGGACAGTACATCCACCCCGACGAGGGGCACATGCGAAACACTCTCTCCCTCATCCGCTGGCCCGATGACCTGTCGCTCTATTTCGACACGCACCGGTCGCCCCTGAACGTGCGCAACCGCGAAGGGCACCGCTACAGCTACGGGACACTGCCACTGTTCACGGTGCGGGCCGCGGCGGAGTGGCTGGATGGAGCCTGTACTGAGTCGCCGTCTCTGGTTCGCCGTGAGGCGGCGAAGCTCTTGGCGGGCTCGGACGTTGAGGGATGCCGACCGGGCACCTTCACCGGTGCCTACAACGCCGTGGTGGGCCGGGCGCTCTCGGGCCTCGCGGACCTGGGGACCCTGGTGCTCATCTTCCTCATCGGGCGGCGGCTCTACGGAGAGATTACCGGGTTGCTGGCCGCCGGCCTGGGGGCCGTGACCGCTTTTCTCATTCAGCAGGCCCACTTCTTCACGGTGGACAGTGTGGCGTGCTTGTTCGTTACCCTTGCGGCGTACTTCGCGGTGCGGGCTGCCGGCGTGGGGCAGAGCCAGGGAGTGGGCGGCGACGCCGGGCGTGCCGCGGGGGACGAGGATGGGAGCCCTGAACCGGCGCGCTGGTTTGACTTCGGGGCGGCAGGTCTGGCGGTGGGGCTGGCTGCTGCCTGCAAAGTGAGCGCGGCCACGGCTGCACTCCTGGTGATGCTGGCCACGGCGCAGTCGGTGATCCGCCGCGTGCGAATCCGTGAATCCCGCGAGCGAGGGGAGGAGGCGAGAGGGCTCGGCAGCCGCTGGTGGATACCGCTTGCCGCCCTCTGTTTGGCCGGGCTCCTGTCGCTGGCGGCATTTCGGGTGGCCCAGCCCTACGCTTTCGAGGGCCCGGGGTTTTTCGGGGTGAGGCCTAGCCCGGAGTGGTTCGGGCGCCTCCAGCAGATCCGCGAGGAGCAGTCGGGAGGCGTCGATCTGCCCTCGGGCCGGCAGTGGGCGAACCGGACGGCCATCGTCTTTCCCTGGTTGAACATCGTCGTCTGGGGCATGGGGATCCCCCTGGGTCTGGCTGCGTGGATCGGATGGGGTGCGGCCGGGGTAGATCTGCTCTTGCGCCGAGACGGGAGGCGTCACGCGGTGCTGTGGGGCTGGTTCACGGTGGTCTTCCTCTACCACGCGATCCAGTGGGTCAAGTCGATGCGCTACTTCCTGGCGCTCTACCCGATCCTGCTGCTCTATGCCGCCTTCTGGATGGTGCGGTTGGCTAAGTCTGTGTCGAAGGTGAGGCGGTGGATCGGTGTGGGAGCGGCTTCGCTGGTGACGCTCGGCGCGGTTCTCTGGGGCGTGGCTTTCTTCACGATCTACCTGCGGCCCCATACCCGCGTGGCGGCCTCGCGGTGGATCTTCGAGCACGTCCCCGACGGCGCGACGGTGGCGAACGAGCACTGGGATTGGGGACTGCCGCTGCGCATCGACGGCCACAATCCCTTCGGCGGCGAGTACGTTGGCGTCGAGATGACGCACTACGACGAGGACACGCCAGAGAAGCGTGAGCGGCTCTACGGCTGGCTCCATGAGGCCGACTGGATCTTCCTGGCCAGCAACCGGCTCTACGGATCGATCCCACGCCTGCCATCCCGCTACCCGTTGACTACCGAGTACTACCGGGCGCTGTTCGCCGGTGAGCTGGGCTTCGAGCTGGAGGCGGACTTCACCTCGTACCCGGCGCTGGGGCTCTTCGTCTTCCCGGATCAGGAGAACCCCTTTGAGCTCATGGAGGCGAATTACGTGAGCCAGGAGAAGCCTGTGACGGTGGATCTTCCGCCGGCGGAGGAGGCCTTTAGCGTCTACGATCATCCGCGGGTGCTGATCTTCCGTAAGACGGAGGCCTACAGCAGGAACCTGGTGCAAGAGGTCTTGGGTGGGATTCCGCTGGATCGGGTCCAGCGGGGCCGGACGCCGCGGGAGGCGACTGCCGCGCCGGATATGCTGCGCTTTGATGAGGAGACGTGGAGGGAGCAGAAAGCCGGGGGCACGTGGTCGCGCATGTTCAACCGGGGCGGTGCTCTGAACCGGTATCCCTGGCTTGGTGCCCTGGCCTGGTGGGCTGCGGTGACGGTGCTGGGCTGGGCCGCGTTTCCGCTCTTGTTCGCGTCGCTGCCAGGTCTTCGTGATAGAGGGTATGGATTCGCCCGGCTCTTTGCGCTGCTGACGTTGGCCTACCTGACCTGGGTGGCGGCGAGCGTGCGGCTGCTCCCCAACACCCAGGGGACGATTCTGCGGATGATGGGTCTTCTCGCCCTGGTCGGCGGATCTGTCGGCTGGTTGAGGCGAGAAGACATCAGGGCTTTTGTGAAGCGCCGGTGGCGGATGATGGTTGTCGTCGAGGTCCTCTTTGCCGTCCTCTTTGCGGCCTGGATCGGGGTGCGTATGCTTCAGCCGGATCTCTGGCATGCAGTGGTGGGCGGGGAGAAGCCGATGGACTTCGCCTACTTGAATGCGGTGATGAAGTCGACCTGGTTCCCGCCATACAACCCCTGGCTGTCCGGGACGTGGATCAACTACTACTACTTCGGCTTCGTCCTGGTGGGGACTCTGATCAAGCTGATGGGAACAGTTCCTGCCGTCGCGTACAACCTGGCGGTCCCGCTGCTCTTCGCCCTGACGGCCGTGGGGGCCTTCTCATCGGCGTTCAACCTGTTTGGGGGCGCCGGGGATGCCAAGGGCGAGCGGCGGGCCTTGATGGCCGGTGTTGCTGGGACGTTGTTCGCCGTGGTGCTGGGCAACCTGGGGGTGGTGCATCTACTCCGGAACCAGCTGATCCAGCTGGGAGGGGTTTCCTTCCCCAGTACGATCCCTGGTTTCCCCAGGACCGTCTCCTTCTTCCGGGGCCTGTGGCGAGTTGGGGTGCGAGGGGCCGAGATATCCATGCGTCCCGAGACCTGGTACTGGCACCCGACCCGCATCATCCCCGGCTCGACTGGGAATCCGATCGCGGAGTTCCCTGCCTTCACCTTTCTCTACGGCGATCTCCACGCGCACATGATCGCCCTGCCGCTGACGCTCTTTGCCCTGACTCTGGCCGTAGGGTGGGCCCGGGGCTCCCGCCGGCGCTGGGCGAGCCTGGTCGTGGGCGGGCTGGTGATCGGCGCCCTACGACCGACCAATACGTGGGACTATCCCACCTATTTGCTGCTCGGGGTCGTCTCCCTGGGCGTTGGGGCGTGGCGTGTGTACCAGGGAGTCGAGAATGGCTCGGGCGGGTCGTCTTCAGACTGGGCTTCAGGTACGCTGCAGCTCGTGCGACGCCTGGTCTGGGAGGTGCCGATCCTGGTTGGCCTCTCGCTCCTCCTCTACCGACCCTACGCCGCTCACTACGTTGCCGGATATGACGCCGTGAGCATCTGGAAGGGCGGCCATACGCCCCTGGGGATCTACCTATGGATTCACGCTGCCCTGCTCTTGCCGGTGGTGACGCGCATGGGGGTGGAGTTGCGGGCAATTCTGGCGCGCGGGCGGGCAGTCCGGCGCGCCGCATGGTTGGCCCTCGCGGTGGGGCTTGTTGCGGGAGTCGTGTTCTGGGTGCTGGACATCCGTGTAGGGCTAGCCGCGGCTCCGGTTATGTCAGGGGCGGTGGTTCTCTTCTTCGCCGCACGGGAGAGCGAGGTGGTGAGCGAGCGTGAGCGAGGCGAGCCGGCGCCGCCGAGCCCCACGAGGTTGCTCTGGGTTCTGGTGGCCGGGGCGATGGCGCTTTCGTTGGCCGTGGAGGTCGTGGTTCTGGAGGGGGATATCGGGCGGATGAACACCGTTTTCAAGTTCTACCTCCAGGTCTGGATACTTCTCGCTGTCGCCGGAGCCGTGAGCCTGGTCTGGCTGTTGAGACGTGCCCAGGGGTGGGAAGATGCGCCCCGGCAACTCTGGTTCGCCAGCATGAGCGCGCTGGTGGTTGGAGGACTGCTCTTCCTCCCCTTCGGCATCAGGGCTCGCGCCATCGACCGGATCGCGCCCGAAACGGGATGCACGCTGGACGGGATGGCTTTTGTGGAGCACGCCGTGATTCAAGACGGGCCGGAAGGGGCTCTCGAAGAGGTCAGCCTCCGTGGGGATTATCACGCCATCCGATGGCTGCAGGACCACGTGGAGGGTTCACCCGTGATCATGGAGGGGTTGGGACGGAGGGAATACCTGTGGGCGAATCGGGTCTCGGTCCACACAGGTCTCCCGGCCGTGGTGGGCTGGCGGTGGCATCAGGTTCAGCAGCGGGCGGGCGTCGGCGGAGAGATGGTGCAGTGGCGCCGCGCGGACGTGGACGCTTGCTACAGCACGGTGAACCTGGAGGAGGCTCGGGGGATTCTGAAGCGGTACGATGTTCGCTACCTCTACGTCGGCCCCTACGAACGCGCCTACTATCCGCGCATGGGCTTGGCGAAGTTCGATGTCATGGCCGAGGAAGGAATTCTGGACCTGGTGTACGATACGGAGGGCGTGCAGATCTACGATGTCGTGGACGCTGGCTGAGAGATGCCGCCAGGTGTATCAGTCCATGGCACTCATTCACCCTCTTTCGGGCAGGGTCTCCCCCGGGCGGTGAGACGGCAACCCGGTCGGTCACGGCAGGGATCACCGGGGTTGTACCGGCGCGAGCGAGATCTCACGAATTCATCGGTCACCGTGTATAGATAGATGAAGGGATGGACGGTTGAGCCGATGGCCCCGATGGCATCCTGAAGGCATTGGTGTCCATGGATCGAGAGTGGGGATTGGGCTGAACTGAAGTGACAAGGAGCGCAGAGGCTGAGCGGGGGTCGGGAGGCTTGGTGGATACCAGAGTAAGCGAGAGGACAATCGCCCGGGCCGTGCAGGGCGACGAGGCGAGCCAGCGGGTGATCTACGAGACGTACCACGCACGTGCATCCCGACTCGCCTATCTCCTCCTACGAGATACGCTGGATACCGAGGAGGTGGTTCAGGACGCGTTTGTCTACGCCCTGCGGAATCTTGTCGCGTACGACGGGGGGCGAGCCTCGTTCTGGACGTGGCTGCGCGTGATCCTGGTGAGCCGGTGTCGGAACAAGCGCCGCCGAAAGCGGCTGCCTCGCGTGTCACTGGAGCAACTGGTCGCCGACGGGCAAGAGCCAAGGGACAGTCAGGAACTGGGCGATCCGCCGCGGGCTTTGGCGCGTCGGGATACGCAGCGGAGCGTGTACGAGGCCCTGGACGAGATCAGCCCGGGGGCGCGCGACGCCTTGATCTTGCGCTACTATGAGGGCCTGCCGTACGCGACGATCGGCGAGGCGTTGAGCTGTACGGAGGCAGCGGCCCGCCAGCGGGTACTCCACGGTAAGCGACAGCTGAGGGATGTGCTTCGCCGGCGGGGGGCAACTGCGGGGATCGAGCTGGGCACAGCCCAGTCGGCGGAGGTGACATGACGCGCCATCCGACGGAGCTAGAGCTGGCTCGCGCGGCCGCGGGTGACCGCTGCGAGGACCTGGTGGAGCATTTGCGCTGGTGCCCCAGGTGTCGGACTACGGTTGCCGACTACGGGTGGCTGCAAGGCGAGATGGCGCGCACATTGGCGGCAGAGGCGGAGCGGGCGCCTGTGTCCGAGCCCGACTGGGTGGGCCTACGGGCGCGGCTGCAGAGCCCGAGGCCCACGGGCGCCGTTGGGCGGCGGGCCGCAGCACTGAGCTTGGCCGCCGTGGTCGGTTTGGTTCTGATCGTACCGATTGTGATGGTGGGAGGGAATCGGGCCCGGACGATGGCGCCCAGACTGGAGGACGTCTTGGCGCCACGCGCCCCGGTCGCTGTGATGGGCGACGGGGGCGTTGAGACCCCAGCGTGTAGACCGGCCGGCGGCCTGCGGCACACCCAGCGGGTTTCGCTTCCCTTCGTCCCGCCGCCGACGCCGCCGGAACCGCAGGTTTGACGGAAGCCCGGGACCGGCCTTTCGTGCCCCCCCCGTACGAGCCGGAAGGGATCGGGACGACCGGGGGGCAGAAACGCGCGAAGAGCCGCGCTTGATCAAGGGGATGCTGCGAGGAGTCTTGAATACCGACGCTGAGAGGATGAGGAAAGACGAGAGACGGTTCAAAGGACTGGACGTTGAGACGGGCCTCTGGATTCTGGTGGGCCTGGCGGCGCTTTCTATGCGGATCGCGCAGCTGGACGGGGCCCCTCTGAGCGGGGATGAGGCCGAGGCCGCCGCAATGGCCTGGCGCGCTGCGCAGGGCGACGGGCTGCCCGTCAGCGACTACAATCCCCTCCTCCTGGCGGCGAACAGCCTCACGTTTCTGCTCTTCGGCGCCGGCGATGGGCTGGCCCGCTCGTGGCCCGTCGTTTTCGGCACGCTGCTGGTCCTGACGCCCTTGTTGTGGAGGCGCTTCCTCGGACGCAGAGCTGCCCTGGCGGCCGGAGTCTATCTGGCTCTTTCTCCCACAGCCCTGGTGGCGTCCCGGCGGCTTGATGGGACGGTGATCGGGGCCGCGGGGGCGATGGTGGCCTTAGGTGCCGTGGTGCGGTGGTTCGAGACCAAGGACTCGCTTTGGCTGACCGTGTCGGCCATCGGATTGGCCATCGGTCTATCAGGCGGTGCTTCTCTCTACGGATTGGTGCTGCCCCTGATTGGGGTGCTCGTCGCGCTGTGGCGGTTCTGGCCTGACAGCCGGTTGTCACTGCTGCCCCAGGCTATCACGGAGACGGCTGGGCATCGATCTGGCTTCGGGCTGGTCCTGCTAGGCGCATGCGCGGCGCTCAGCACGGGGCTGGGATGGAATCTAGCGGGTCTTGGGGCCGCGGGAGGCCACCTCGCGAGCTGGGTTGCCAGATTTGGCGCTGCTGGTCCGCGGGCGGCCTCGCCCCTCCTGCTGCTGGTCCTCTACGAGTTGTTTGGGTTCGTGTGGGGGCTCGGCGGGCTGATATGGGGCCTGGTTGAAGGACGGGAAGAGCCGGTGGTTCTGGGGTTCTGGGCGGTAGGCGCCGGGCTGGTACTCGGCCTTATGCCCGGGAGAGCGGCCACTGATCTTCTCTGGGTCGTCGTGCCGCTGGCGCTCCTCACGGGGATGGGGATCGACGCCCTCGCCCGGGGCGCGCGGGTGGCGCGTGCAGCCGTTGGGAGGAGAGTGGGTCTGCGTCTGGCCTACGGCAGTCTGGTCGTCGTCCTGTCGGCCCATGGTTTCTTGATGCTGGCCCAGTACGGCTACCGGGGCGACCGGGCAAACCTGGTGTTGGCTGCCATTGCCGTCGTGGTCCAAGCCCCGCTGGCGTTGAGCGCGGGCCTCATCCTGGGTGCGGGGCGAACGCTGCGAACGGCTGCGGCGGGGATCGGCCTGGTGCTGCTGGTGTTCACGGTTGGTGCGGGTTGGGATGCCGCCTACGGGCACCCGGCGGATCCACGTGAGCCTCTCCAGGCCGAACCAACGGCATTGAACGTGCGCGACTTGGTGACGACCCTGGAGGAGCTGTCGTGGCTGGAGACGGGAATGAGGACGACGCTGCCCTTTGTCTACGAGACAGAGGAGCACTCGACCCTCGCCTGGTATCTGCGCGAGTTCGACGATGCTGAGCGGGTGACACGGCTGGAGGATGTGGAGCGCGAGAAGCTCAGTGACGTTGTCGTGACGGAAGGGAGAGAGTCGGCAGTTCTCGGGATGACGGCCGAGCCGTACACAGGGCAGGATTTCTCTCTATCTCGGCGCTGGTCGCCGCGGTCTCTTGGATGTCAGTTCTGGGATGCGGACTGCCGTGCGGCGGTGGAGTGGTTCCTATTCCGAACCGGCGTGCCCCTACCGGAGGCGGAGACGTGGGCCACGCTCTGGCGGGTTGTACGGGAGCCGTCGAGTCCGTGACGACGATTGTGGGGATGACGAACGTGATCTTGAACGGAGCGAGCAATCTGTATCGTGATTTCGGCAGCCTGGACGTCCCACGTCCTCTATCGGGCGCACGCCTGTCCCGACGGCTGTCGTTGCTGAGGAGGGATGGACAGACGTGAAATCATCAGTCACTGGCGTACTGGATCGGCCGGTCTTGGGTGGTATGACGTTGGATTGGGAGAAGGCGCTCTACCTGAGCCTTATCGTCCTGGCGATCGCTACGCGCCTGTGGGGATTGGGCGTCCGTGTGCAGAGCCACGATGAGAGCCTGCACACCAAGTACTCGTGGAATCTCTACCAGGGTCAAGGCTTCCAGCACACGCCGCTGATGCACGGGCCCCTGCTGTTTCACGGCACGGCGCTTTCGTACTTCCTGCTTGGGGACAACGACTTCACCGCGCGTATCTTCGTGGCCTTGATCGGGGTGGCCGTCGTGGTCTTCCCTTACCTGTTGAGGCGTTGGCTGGGACGGATAGGAGCGCTATGTGCCTCCTTCCTCCTGCTGATCTCCCCGTCCATTGCCTACTACTCGCGGTACATCCGTCACGATCTCCCCGTTATCCTGTGGGCGCTGATCGTCGTATTCGCGGTGTTCGCCTATCTCCGGGACGGGCGCGAGAGGTGGCTCTACTGGATGGCAGGCGCCGTCTCCCTCTCCTTCGCCACGAAGGAGGTCGCCTTCATCTACTTCGCGATCATCGGATTCTTTCTGATCGGTCTTTTCAGCCGCGAGGCGCTGGCCAGGGACTGGGCGGAGAAGGAGAGGCTGAAATCATTCCTTGGCATCGGGTTGGTGGTGCTGGCCGTTGGACTGCTGATCGTCAGTCTGGCGCTCCTCTCCCAGGGAACCGTGGGGACGGAGGAGTCATCTGGCGTTCCGTGGTGGGGGCTGGTGGGCGCGGGGTTAGCGGCGCTGTCGGTCCTCGCCGGGTTGGGTCTGATCCTCGTGGGCACCTGGCGCGATTTGCGCACGTTCCGATCGTTCGATTTGGTGATTCTGTTGGGAACCCTCTGTCTGCCGTTCCTGGCGCCGTTGCCGATCAAGCTGCTGGGCTTCGACCCCGTGGACTACACAGCGCCGACCATCTACTACTCGGGCGCCATCACGGCGGGGGTTCTGGGGATCTCGGCCGCTATCGGGTTGGCGTGGGGCTGGCGGCGCTGGAGCATCGCGGCCGGGATCCACTACGCGATCTTCCTGGTCCTGTTCACCACCGTGTTCACGAACGGAAGCGGCATCGCCAGTGGGATGGTGGGATCCATGGGATACTGGCTGGCCCAGCAGGGGGTCAAGCGGGGTGATCAACCCTGGTACTACTACGGCATTGTCCTGCCGCTCTATGACTATCTCCCCCTCCTCCTCACCGTCTTAACCGGAGGGACGCTGGGGATCAGGGCTGCCCTTGGGAGACGCACGTCCCCGTCCGAGGAGATCGAACCGGGGACCGTGGTCGACCTGAATCGCGTCTTCGTGGCCTTTCTTGGCTGGTGGACACTGACGGCTTGGGTCGCCTATTCCTACGCCGGAGAGAAGATGCCGTGGCTCACGGTGCACCTGGCGCTGCCGATGATTCTTGTGGGTGGCTGGGGTGTGGGGCAGTTTCTGGATGGCACGGCGTGGCGGCGCGTGAGGCAGGGACGCGCCTGGTTGCTGGCACTTCTGGCCCCGCCGTTCGTCATGGCCCTGGGTACGTTCCTCTACGCGGTTCGTGTGGGCCCTTTCCGAGGAGCGGGGCTGGGTGAGCTGCATACGACGGGCCAGTTCCTGGGAGGGTTGGTCGCGACAGCGGGCTTCGGGGCAGTGATCGTGCAAGTGCTCCGCAGGACGGATTGGCGGCTGGCTGTCAGGGTTCTCCTCCTCACGGCCCTGGTGGTGCCGATCCTGCTGACCATTCGTCACGCCTGGCATTTCTGCTACATCAACTATGGCTACCCGATTGAGCACCTGGTGTATGCACACGCGGCTCCCGCGGTGAAGGATACCATGCGGCAGATCGAGGAGCTGTCGCGCCGGGTAGCGGGCGGCCCGGAGGTCATTGAGGTGGCGTACGGTGCTGATGGGTCGTGGCCTTTCCACTGGTACCTACGCAATTACGACAACGCGGTCTTCTACGGCGAGGAGCCCTCACGCGAGCAGGCGGATGCGCCGGTCCTGATAGCTGGACGGGATCAGTGGGATGCGGTGGCGCCCTATATGGCGAACGATTACATCGTGAACACCTACAAGTTCCTCTGGTGGCCTATGGAGGACTACAAGAACCTCAGCTGGGAGCGGATCCGCGACGCTGCCACCAACCCGCGCATGCGGGAGGCGCTCTGGAACATCTGGTACGACCGAGACTACGCGCTCTACGATGAGGTGACGGGCAAGACGCACACGCTGGACGAGTGGCCCCTGCGCAGCGACTACCGCCTGTACGTGCGTCGGGACGTTGCATCCAAGATGTGGGACCGCGGCACGCTGGGACCCGAGACCCTCGTCGACGCCGAGCCGTACGATCGGCACCTGGAGCTGACTGCCCGACACGTCTTCGGCACCCAGGGCTCTGGGGACGGCGAGCTTCAGAGCCCGCGGGGTGTCGCGGTGGACAATGACGGCTCGGTCTACGTGGCCGACGCTGGGAACCATCGGATCCAGGTCTTCTCGTCCGACGGTGAGTTCAGGGACTCCTGGGGCGACCGATCCATTGCTGAGGAGGAGTCCGGCTCGCCGCGTGGATACAACGAGCCCTGGGACGTGGCGGTTGGTCCTGACGGCTTCGCCTACGCGGCAGACACGTGGAATCACCGAATCCAGAGGCTGGATCCAGAGGGTGTGTCGCTCGACGCCTGGGGCACCTTCGGCGAGGCGAGGCCGGACGATGGGGAGGCTGGCGTCGGGCTCTTCTATGGCCCCCGCGGCGTCGCTGTCGGCCGCGCTGTGGGCGATGGAGAGCCGCTGGTCTACGCAGCAGACACCGGTAACAAGCGGATCCAGGTCTTTGAGAGCGACGGCACCTTCGCGTTCCAGTGGGGCGGAGGGGGCGTTGGTGAGGGTAACCTCGATGAACCGGTCGGGCTCGCCTTTGGACCGGAGGGGAACCTGTACGTGGCGGACACGTGGAATCGCCGGGTGCAGGTCTTTGATCCATCAGGAACGTACTTGCGGGAGTGGCCCATCCTGGGATGGGATACCGGGCAGCCTGAGGAGAAACCATACCTGGCAGTTGACGGGGAGGGACGCGTTTACGTGACCGACCCCGGGTACTACCGGGTGCTGGTGTTCGACAGCGAGGGGAACTACCTGGTCTCCTTCGGCGAGTATGGGACTGACGCCCAGTCATTCTCGCTTCCGCTGGGGATCGCGGTGGGGGAGGACGGCTCGGTCTATGTGACCGATGCCCACGCGCACCGGGTTCTGGTCTTCGATCCGATTGAGTTCGACTCACTGACGGAGTGAACGTAGGCCTCCGGTCTGAATCCGCCCTTGGCGAGCGTGTGCAAGCAGAGTGCTCTGGAGGCCGGTGGGGCTCCAGATAGGACGGACTGATAGATGGTGGACGGCCGAGATGATGGGGGGGGTATGGACGGTGGCACGCGACGAGGGACGGCCTTGGTCGATGGGTCCCGGCTTATCACTGAGAGCCTTGCCCGGGCGGGGGCTGATGCGTACATCGGTTATCCGATCACGCCGGCCAGTCTGATCTACACCTACGCGAGTCGACGCTTTCCGGCCATTCTGCCGGCGCCCGACGAGATCACCGCCCTCCAGTGGATGGCGGGCCTGGCCGCCGCGGGGAAGCTGCCGGTAAGCGCTACGGCGTTCCCGGGGTTGGCCTTGATGACGGAGTCGGTCAACATGGCGGTGATGATGGAGCTGCCGATGGTGATCGTGCTGGTGCAGAGGCTGGGACCCTCCACGGGTACGGCGACGGCCGGGGCTCAGGATGATCTCCGGTTTCTCTACGGGATGATCTCGGGCGGCTACCCGGTACCGGTTTTCTGCATCGCCGACATCGACGATTGCTGGAGCCTCCCGCCGGTGGCACTCCAGACCGCGGTGGACCTTCGCACACCGGTGGTACTCCTCACCTCCAAGGAGGTGGTGATGACGGAGCGTAGCTTCGACATGAACCGGCTTGGCGAGGTGCACCCCGTGAGCCGGAGCACGTACGAGGGCACCGCTCCGTATCGACCCTATGAGGCTGAACAGGGAGGGGCGCCGCCGTTCCTACCGATTGGGGACGGCGCGCACCAGGTCCGCATGACGGCATCGACCCATGACCGGGATGGTCTGCTGCGGCACTCGACGGGTGAGGCTCTGGCCAACTCGCGGCGTCTGTTGACCAAAATCAGGAGGGGCACGCCGCCGCTCTACCATCTCGAGGAGGCCGAGAATCCCGAGGCGCTGATCGTGACCTACGGGATCACGTCCGGCGCGGCACGGGAGGCCGTGCGGATGTTGCGGACGGACGGTGTGGAGGTATCCCTTCTGGTTGCGCGTACACTGATCCCGGTTCCGCGGGACTACTATCGGATTCTCGATCGGACCATGGAACGGGAGCTCCCCGTGGTCTTCGCTGAGCAGAATCTCCAGGCCCAGTTTGCCGCGATGCTCTTCGGGGAGCGGCTGCCCGAGGGCGTGCGGTTTGTGGGGGACATCGGGCACATGGTCACACCCGATGCGATTGTCCGGGAGGTGCGTGGATGAGCGAGTTCCTCATCAACCCCGACTTCCCATACTGCAAGGGCTGCGGACACCATCAAGTTGCGAGAAACACGGTGCGTGCACTGGAGATGTTGGACCGGCGACCGCTTGACGTCGTCCTGTTGACAGACATTGGCTGCCATGGCATCGTGGGCCGGAATTTCGCCACGCATACTGTGCACGGGCTTCACGGTCGATCGGTGGCGCTGGGCGGCGGTATCGCGATGGCGCTGCCGAGGGACAAGGATGTGGTGGTCTTCATTGGGGACGGTGGGGCGACCATCGGACTCCAGCACCTGCTGGAAGCGGCTCGGCTGAACGTGAATGTGACCGTGGTGATCCACAACAACATGCTCTACGGGATGACCGGGGGCCAGCCCAGCGGCTTGACGCCTCACGGCTTCCGGACCGTGATCGCGCGGGAGGGGAGCCCGTATCCCCACCACGATATCTGTCAGCTGGTGCACAAGGCCGGCGCGCCGTATGCTCGCCGCGTGCTGGGGCTGGGCGATTTCTCCGATGTCCTGGCCGAGGCACTGGCGGTGGAGGGGTTCGCGCTGGTGGAGGTACTGGAACTCTGCACGAGTCACGCGCTCAAGATGAATCCCGATCTCCGCTTGCGGCAGCTGGCGGAGGAGGTGGGATACGAGCCGGGCATCTGGAGGGGAGAGGAGCGGGCGCCTTTCCGGCTGAGGGACGAGCAGCCGCGCGCGTCCCTCGTGGCCCCGGAGCAGGTCCGAGAGACCAACGTACGGTTTGGCTCAGCGCTCGAGGGGCGTTTCTCGCTTGTTCTGGGGGGATCCGCGGGTGAGGGTGCCCAGCGTGCAGCGGAGCTTCTGGTAGAGGCTGCTATGGCGTCTGGGCTGCACGCCACCAAGAAGGGGAGCTATCCGGTGACCGTAGGCGTGGGGTTTTCGACGGCGGAGGTGATCCTGTCGCGAGAGCCGATTCTCTATCACGGCATCGCGGAGCCGGACGCGGTGGTGATCACGTCGGACGATGGCCTGGCGCACAACCGGGAGCGTATCGCGGCGATGACGGCGGGGAGGGTGTGGATCGACGAGAGCCTTCAGCCGCCCGAGACGAAGGCCGAGGTCTGGGTCCGGGATTTCCGCGGTCGCGCCGGCCCGCGTAACGCAGCGATCTACAGCTTGCTCACGCTGGTGGGCGAGACCGAGATGATCGGCTCGGAGGCGCTCATTGAGGTGATTCGGGAAAGCTCGATCGCTCAGTACGTGCCCGATAGGCTCTTGGACGGAGTGAAAGCGACCTAGGTCTACAGTGGCGGAGGCGGACGTAGAGATGGTAGAGCGCATCTGCATAGTTGGCCCGACGAACAGAGGCCCTGATGACGATTGATCAGGCCGTCGAGCGGTACTTGGACTACCTGCGGGCCACCCGGTCGAAGGCGACGGCGGACACGTATGCTACGGGGTTGAACCACCTGCGTGGGTATCTGGAGGACCGGGGGATGGACCCGGCGGAGATCAAGGTGGACGTGCTGCGCCCCGGGCTGGTCACGGACTTCGTCACCTGGCTGTATGATTACCTGGTCGAGGAGGTAGCCGACGGGGATGAGCGAAGGGTGTCTGAGGCCACGAAGTCTACGTACTTCTCCGCTGTCTCCGGGTTCCTGGATTTCCTGGTGGTGGAGACGGAGGCGCTTGCGCTGGACGGGACGTCATACGATGCGCTGCGGCGGACGCTGTCGCGGGCCGGGCGGCAGAGGAATCGTGACAAGCTTCCTCCGGATAAGCTTCCGTCGACGGAGGTGGTGAGGATGCTCCTGGAGGAGGTGCGGGCGCCCCTGGATCTTCCGGAGGGCGTGGCGGACAGCGTTCGACGGCGTAAGAGGCTCATCCGGCTGCGCGAGATCGCAGTTGTGGAGGCACTGTTGAGCTCGGGGATGCGCGTGGGGGAGTTGGTCCGTTTGGAGCGAGGACATTTGCTCTACGACGAGAAGGGCGCGCTCGTCAAGTACGGGAAGGGGAAGAAGGACCGGGAGGTGCTGTTCTCCGACCGTGCCTGGGAAGCTATCCAGACCTATCTCAAGGCTCGGGCCGATGGTGCCGAGCGGCGGCCTCTGTCCAGCTTGCCGGTCTTCTCGCGGCACGACCGGGGGGCTGGGGACAGGGTCCTGCCGTTGTCTACGAGGAGTGTACAGAATACGTTTGTGGATTTGGCGTCGCGAGCGGGGATTATGGAGCGTTTCCATCTCACGCCGCACACACTGAGACATTATTTTGCGACGGAGTTTCTGAGCGAGACGGGCGATCTGGCGCTGACCCAGTACGCTCTGGGCCACGCCTCGCCGGCCACGACGCGGATCTACGCCCAGACGAAGCGGGAGGATTATCGGCGGGCCCATGGACGGGTTTTTGGGTCGGATCGGGATGACGGGTAGCTGTCCTTCCAGGCAGGAGGCGCAGTCCGCGTCGTGCTCCAGAGACCGAGGGGAGGACGATTGAGGTGCAGCGCGACGAGGGGGACAGCGCCGGCCGTCAGACCGGTTGCTGGCAATTGTTGACCGCCGCTGCGCGGGGTTACACACGGTCGAGGGACCGAATTCTTGGAGTATGAGAGATGGCGACGGATGACTACTCCTGAGCAGACTTAGTTGGGAGGGTGAGAGCATGGCATACGGATTCCAAGGGAAGATACTGCACGTTGATCTAACGACTCGCACGCTGGAGGTGGAGGAACCCGGCGTGGCGTTCTACCGCAAGTATCTCGGCGGTAGCGCTATGGGAGCTCACTACTTGCTGAAGAAGACGCCGGCCAACGCTGACCCGCTGGGGCCGGAGAATACGCTGTGCCTGATGACGGGCGTCGTGGTGGGCGCGCCGGTGTCAGGCCAGTCTCGGGTCACGGCAACGGCCAAGTCGCCGGAGACGGGCCTGGTGGGGGATGCGCAGGCCGGGGGATTCTGGCCGGCGGAGCTCAAGTTTGCGGGATTCGACGGCATCGTCATACGGGGTGCGTCTGAGACGCCGGTCTACTTGTGGATCGAGGATGGTGAGGCCCAGTTGCGTGATGCCGGCCATTTGTGGGGACGCTTCACGGCCGAGGTGGAGGATGCTATCCGCGATGAGTTGGATGACCAGCGGGTGGAGGTGCTCCAGTGCGGGCCCGCTGCGGAGAGGGGCGTTCGATTCAGCGCCCTGATCAACCACGCCAACCGGGCGAACGGACGGACGGGCATGGGACTGGTGATGGCGTCCAAGAAACTGAAGGCGGTCGCGGTCCGAGGACACAACCGTCCGGAGATGGCGGATCGAGAGAGAGTGCGCGAGCTGGCGAAATGGGGAGCAGATCACTTTGAGACGTCGGACGTCTACGGCCTGGGGGTCTTCGGGACGGCGCAGACGGTTTCGGCCCAGAACCACGTGGGCGGGCTGCCGACCCGGAACTGGTCGAGCGGTGTGTTCGAGGGTGCCGACGCGATCTCGGGCCGGCGCCTGTCGGATACGATCCTGAAGGAGCGCGACACGTGCTACGGCTGCGTCGTGCGATGCAAACGCGTGGTGGAGTCGGAGGGGAGCACCTTTGCGCTCGATCCCCGGTACGGCGGGCCCGAGTATGAGACGCTGGCGACGATGGGGTCATACTGCGGTGTAGACGATCTGGAGGCGATCTCGTACGCTAATCAGCTGTGCAACATGTACGGCATGGATACGATCTCTTGCGGAGCGACCATCGCATGGGCGATGGACTGCTACGAGCAGGAGCTCATTGGCCCGGAGCATACCGGCGGCATCGAGCTACGGTTCGGAAACGGGGAGGCCCTGGTTGAGACGGTGAGGCAGATCGGCGAGAGGGAGGGGTTCGGACGGACGCTGGGCGAGGGCTCAAGACGAGCGGCTGAGGAGCTGGGCGTGGGGGAGGAACTGCTGGTGGAGGTGAAGGGTCACGAACTCCCGGCCCACATGCCCGAGCTTAAGCGGAGCCTCGCTCTGATCTACGCCGTCAATCCCTTCGGCGCCGATCACCAATCGCATCAGCACGACCCGACGTACCAGGCTTATGGAGACCGCATGGCTCAATTGGGCCTCCTGGATCCTCAGCCGTCGAATACGCTGGATGCCGAGAAGGTGCGTTTCGCCGTCTACACGCAGCGGTGGAACAGTATCACCGACAGCGTCAGCGTATGTCAGTTCGTGTGGGGGCCGTCATGGCATCTGTACGACGCCAACCAACTGGTCGAACTGGTGCGCGCGGTGACCGGATGGAATACGAGCCTGTGGGAGCTGATGAAGGTGGGGGAGCGACGGCTGAATATGCTGCGGGCGTTCAACGCTCGAGAGGGGGTAGGGTCGGAGGCCGATACGGTGCCTGCCAAGGTGTTGGCGCCGCTCAAGGGCGGCCCGAGCGACGGCGTGGGGGTGACGGCGGAGGAAGTGGAAGAGGCGAAGGCGATCTACTACGGGATGTGCGGCTGGGATGAGGCAGGGCGGCCCACGCGCGCGAAGCTCGAGGAGCTGGCGCTGGGATGGCTGGCGGATGATCTGGGCCTCTAGCCTTGTGGGAGGGCGTGGGAAGGACGAGGGCGGGATCGATGGCGTTCTCACGCGCCACACCCGTGGTGGGTACCACGTGAGGTGGTCCGGCTACCAGCATCCAGCGATCGAGGAAACCTGCGGCTGTCCCAGCGGTTCAAGAGGAGGGGTACCTTGCTCGGCGGTTTGATCAAGACTATGCGGCCCAAGCAGTGGTTCAAGAACGTCTTCGTCTTCGCGCCCCTTATCTTCGATGAGAAGCTTTTCCAGCCACGCTACCTGCTGCCGACAGTGGCGGGGTTCGTACTTCTCTGTCTGACCTCAGGCACGGTCTACATCATCAACGATCTGGCGGACATTGAGAAAGACCGGAACCATCCGAAGAAGAGGAACCGCCCGCTGGCCGCCGGGGAGCTGAGCATCGGCGCCGCGCGCGGGGCTGCGGTGCTGATCCCCCTGGTCGCCTTGCCCCTGGGGTTTCTGCTGGACGTCTGGCTGGGTGGTATCCTGACGGCTTACCTGTTCCTACAGATTGGATACTCCTTCTGGCTGAAGAACTTCGTCATCATCGACGTGATGATCGTCGCCAGCGGCTTCCTGCTCCGCGTGGCGGCCGGGGTGCCGTTGGTGGAGGCGGAGCGGTTCTCCCCCTGGCTCTACGTCTGTATGATGCTTCTCGCCCTGCTTATCGGCTTTGGGAAGCGGCGGCACGAGCTGGTGCTCCTGAAGGAAGGGGCGGCGGGGCATCGACAAGCCCTGGAGCACTACAACCTGCCACTGCTGGACCACATCCTCAGCATCGTCACCGCATCGACGCTGGTGGCCTACGCGCTGTATACGTTCTCCGCCCCCAATCTGCCCCGCAACCACACGATGATGCTGACGATACCCTTCGTGCTGTACGGCATCTTCCGCTACCTGTATCTGATCCACGTCAAGGAGCTGGGAGGCGCGCCTGAGGAGGTCGTCCTTTCGGATCGAGCGCTCCAGGCCTCCATCCTCCTCTGGGGAGCTAGCGTCGTCGTCGTGATGTACGTTCTGGGCTAGGCTACCTCGCGCCACGTCGGCCACGTTGAGACCTTTTCACGGGCTCGAGCCGTTGAGACATCGATCGGGTCCTTCAGTCGCGCAGCAATTTGTCAAGGAGATACGCACCTGTGAAACACCCACCGATTGAGCATTATACGACGTTCCTGTATACTAGAAATCTGCAGCTCACAGCCCACTTCTACGAGGAGCTGATGGGTCTCCCGGTAGCTCTGGACCAGGGGGACTGCCGCATCTACCGTGTGGCGGAGAACGGATTCCTGGGCTTCTGTGAGCGGAAGGAGGCGCCCTCCGACCCCGGTGGGGTTATCCTGACGCTCGTCACCGAGGAGGTCGACCGCTGGTATGCTCTGTTGAAGGACCAAGGGGTGACGTTTGAGATGGAGCCTGTGTACAATCCGAGGTACGACATCTATCACTGCTTCTTGCGGGATCCAAACGGGTATCTGGTGGAGATTCAGCGGTTCGAGGACCCCGGCTGGGTGGACGTGGTGTAGCGAGGGAGAACGGAGCGTGGCGCGGAGGAGCGAAGCGCAGAGCGCATAGCTATGGTATGCAACTTCTCCGCGTGCATGACGTAGAATAGGGCAAAAGGAGGGAGTATCATGAAGATTCTGATTCGTTGGGTGATTACCGGTCTGGCGCTGTTCGCGGCAGCGTGGCTGGTGCCGGGCATCGTGGTGGAGGGCGACGGCTGGACCGTCTATGCCGTGATGGCCATCATATTGGCGCTGATCAACGCCATCGTGCGTCCTATTCTGAAGCTGCTGACGTGCCCGCTGATCATCCTGACCCTGGGCATCTTCGTCCTGGTCATCAATGGATTCACCCTGTGGTTGGCCTCGGAGATTGCCCAGAGCTGGTTCGGCGTGGGCTACACCGTGGACGGGTTTGGCGCCGCTTTCCTGGGCGGGCTGATCGTGAGTGTCGTCTCTGTGATTCTCTCGGCTGTGGTGAGGGAGGAAGACGACAGACAGGATGGAGCTTGGCGCTAGCTTCTAGGATGGGGCTCTGCCGGGGGCGGCTGCCGGGGAAACACGCGCCAGCACCGCCGGAGCCCGGCAGGTCCCCGGCTTGAGGGCTCCTGGTCGGTCAGTCAGCGCTATGGACAACACGCTTGCGGTAGGCGGCGGCCCGGTGTACAGAGCGGACGGTGGGCGCGCCTGAAGGCTGCGGGGGGGGCAGGTCCCGGCAGCCTCTCCACCCGAGCGGGGATCCGCGGCGCACCGTGGGGCCTGATTCTAACGCGGGCTCGGCATTGGGCCGACGGCGCTCGTACGTGGACCGGGGTCACATAATTGCGGCGACCCCGCACGGTAACGTCTAAGGTTCGAAGCTATGGCCAGGTCTGGCGCCTTCAGGCGGGATGCTGGCGTTTTCTGACGGTACGGCGGCGAGACGAGGTCTCCTCTCGCTGATCCGCAGGATGAAGACCCCTATCAGTACGACAGCACCTCCCAGCAACTGCGACGTGGTGAGCCGCTCCCGTAGAAAGACGTAGGCCAGGGCGGCCGTCATCGCGGGCTCCAAGGTAACGATGAGGTTAGCCGTGGAGGTCGGGAGATGGGTGAGGCTGACGGTATAGAGGCCGTATCCCCCCAGGGTCGGTCCGATGGCGAGGAGCAGCATGGTGCCCCAACCGAGCGCCGCCTCGCGCAGGCCCCCCGGACCAGCCGACAGCGGTTGGGAAAGCGGCTTTGAGAGCCAGAAGAGGGTATCGGGACGCTGAAGTAGCAGCAGGAAGCCCGATCCGAAGGCAAAGGCGTAGAGCGTCGTCGTCCAGGGGTTGATGCCCTTCCCCGACGCTTTCTTCCCCATCATACTGTAGAAGGTGAAGGCGAGCCCCGTCGCCAGGCCCGCGGCGATGCCCACGGGGTTGAGCCGCCACGCGGAGGGATCGTGTGCCCCGGAGGCGAGGACGCAGCCGATCAGGCTCAGTCCTATGGCCACGAGTTTAGGTGTCGTCAGCTCCTCGTCCAGCCAACGCCAGCCGACGAAAGCGGTGAAGGCCGGCGAGATGTAGATGAGGAGCGTGGCGAGCGCAGCCCCGTTCAGGCGCACAGAGACGGTCCAGAGCGTGTTGAAGATGGCCAGGATGAAGCCGTAGAGGACGAAGAAGCGGAGATGGCGGCGATCCAGGCGAAGGAGGGGGCGGGCTGCCACCAGGAGGGCTAGAGCCAAGGAACAAGTGACCAGGAAGTCGCGCCAGAAGGCCAGCGGCAGGGGCGGCATGTTGAAGCGCGTGGAGAGGTAGCTAATGAAGACGGCTGCGGCCGACCAGATGGCCGTACCCACAAAGCAGATCACATAGCCGCGGAGGGGAGGTGGTTGGTCAGCGATGGGAGGCAGTCCTTATCGAGGCGTGCTTCCGGTGAGACGCGGCGTCGTTGTGTGCATTGGGTGGGAGTATACACGGCTTGTCGGGCGCTGGCAAGCTGGCAGGCTGGTGCGCAGACGTTTTGAAAGGAAAACCTTCGAAGGGACGCCGATCGAGTGCCCAGAGCCGTTGGCTTGGTGTATGCTTCATTTCGACGGGTTAAATATGAGCGACAAGCTCAGCACGGCGTCGAGATCAAGGAGCGGCTTGCGCGGCGGAATCGGCTGGGATGTGCCGCTCTCTTGGTCTCGATACGACGTGTCGCTTCGCTCAACGTCTACTCAACAGGCGCAGACAGGCGCTCGCTCGAATGGGTCTGCCCGTGGATGTGGTTCAGTCGCA
>CAZIWL010000028.1:0-41181 GCA_964542755.1 uncultured Anaerolineales bacterium | reverse complement strand
TGCGTCTGATCACCAAAGAACTGAGGGCACGTGAACGCGCCCGCACGCGGCAAGTGGTTTGCAGCCACGATGAGCCATTATTGAGATTCAGTAGGAGGGAAACGTGAGTAAGATTATCGGAATTGACCTGGGTACGACAAACTCGGTGGCCTCGGTCATGGAGGGAGGCGAACCGACGGTCATCCCGACGGCCGAGGGTGGGCGTCTGTGCCCCTCGATCGTGGCATTCAACGAGGGCGGCGAGCGGTTGGTCGGGCAGGTCGCCAAGCGGCAGGCCGTCGTGAATCCGAACAACACAGTCTTCTCGATCAAACGTCTGATGGGCCGTCGGTACGATGAACCCGAGGTCGAGAAGGCACACAAGGTCTTGCCGTACGAGATCGTACAGGGTCCGTCGAACGACGCGCGGGTATACATCCCTGTGAAGGACAAGGAATACACGCCGCAGGAGATCTCCGCCATGATCCTTCGCAAGCTGAAGAAGGATGCGGAGTCCTATCTCGGCGAAGATGTCACGCAGGCGGTCATCACCGTGCCCGCGTACTTCAATGACAGCCAGCGTCAGGCGACCAAGGACGCGGGCAAGATTGCTGGCTTGGAAGTGCTGCGCATCATCAATGAGCCGACGGCAGCGAGCCTGGCCTACGGGCTCAACAAGGAGGAAGATGAGACGATCCTCGTCTTCGACCTGGGTGGCGGTACTTTCGATGTCTCCATCCTGGATGTTGGCGGAGGCGTCGTCGAGGTTCGCTCGACGAGTGGGGATACCTTCCTGGGCGGCGACGACTGGGATCAGAGGATCACGGACTACGTGGCCGACGAGTTTAAGAAAGAGCAGGGCATTGACCTGCGCGAGGACCGTCAGGCCCTCCAGCGCTTGAAGGAGGCCGCGGAGAAAGCGAAGATCGAGCTGTCGACGGTCCTGGAGACGGAGATCAACCTACCCTTCGTCACGGCGGATGCCACGGGGCCCAAGCATTTGCAGATGAAGCTGACGCGAGCGAAGCTGGAGCAACTGACGGAGGACCTGGTCCAGCGCTGCCGTGAACCTTTCGAGAAGGCTCTGGCCGATGCCAACCTCTCTCAGGGGGAGCTGGATGAAGTGGTGCTGGTTGGTGGAGCCACCCGCATGCCGATGATCCAGCAGCTGGTGCGGGATCTGACCAGCGGCAAGGAGCCGCACAAGGGTGTTAACCCTGACGAGGTCGTTTCTATCGGGGCGGCGATCCAGGCCGGTGTGCTTGGCGGTGACGTCAAGGACGTCCTGCTTCTGGACGTAACACCGCTTACGCTGGGTGTGGAGACGCTGGGTGGCGTCTTGACCCCCATCATCGAGCGGAACACGACCATTCCCGTGCGAAAGAGCGAGACTTTCTCGACGGCCGAAGACGGGCAGACCGCTGTTACCATCCACGTATTGCAGGGCGAGCGCTCCATGGCCGCCGACAACATGAGCCTGGGGCGGTTCAACCTCGAGGGGATCCCGCCGGCGCCGCGTGGGGTGCCACAGATTGAGGTGACGTTCGACATCGACGCAGATGGCATCCTCAACGTTTCGGCCGAGGATAAGGCCACGGGCAAGGAACAGACCGTCACCATCGAGGCAACGACGAACCTCAGCGAAGACGATGTGGACGATATGGTCAAAGAAGCCAAGCGGCACGAGTCTGAGGATCGTCAGCGGAAGGAGCTTATCCAGGCCCGCAACCAGGCGGACCAGCTGGTCTATCAGATGGAGAAGTCGCTGCGCGACCTGGGAGACCAGGTATCCGCCTCGGACCGCAACCGGATTGAGGGCATCATAGAGGACCTGAAGCAGGCGAAGGACACCGACGACAAGAACCGCATTGAGAGCCTCATCGAGCAGCTGCAGCAGGCTAGCCAGGCGATCGGTCAGGCGATGTACGCCCAGCAGCAGGCTGCCGGTGGTGCCCAGGCCGGGCCGCAGGCGGGAGCACAGGGTGGGCCTCGGCCGGGTGGAAACGGTGCGGGCGAGGATGAGGAGGAGGTCGTGGAAGGCGAGTTCCACGAGGTATAGTGACGACTAGGTAGACGGCGACGCTGGCTCCCGCGGGGTCACCCCGGAGCCAGCGTTTCCTGCCACCAGTCCTTCGAAATAGGGTATCTATGAACAATCAAGTACGTGTACCAATCCGAGTCAGGCGGGCCGACGCTGGGGCGAGTCACCGGGACAATGAGACAGGGCGAGCTGTCAGCGAGTCGGAGCCGGCCGTTGTTGAAGGAGATCCGGTCGCCGTCAGGAAGAAATCCGTGATGTCACAAAAGCCGAGCACGCGGCGGGAATTGCCCTCGGAGTCTGATTCGGAACCCGAGAATGATGAGGAGTTGATCTCGTTGCGGGAGGACCTGGAGATGTGGCGTGATCGCGCGCTTCGCCTTCAGGCGGACATTGAGAACTTCCGGAAGCGACAGCGCCGCCTGGCGGAGGAGCGCATCGAGGCCAATCGAGGACGTCTCCTGCGCAACTTCCTGACGGTGGCAGACAATTTGGAGCGGGCGCTCCAGGCGGAGAATGGAGAGGGAGGCCCACTGCGCGAGGGCGTTGAGGTCACAAGGCGTTCGCTCGAGCAGCTCTTGAGACAGGAGGGGGTCGAGCGGATTCAGGCCGAAGGCGAGATTTTCGATCCCAACTGGCATGAGGCCGTGGGAACGGTCCCTCAGGAGCGGGTGGACGGAGAAAGGGGCACTGTCGTCGACGTCACGCAGCCCGGCTATCGTCTGAGTGACCGATTACTGAGACCTGCCCGGGTCATCGTCGCCCGCTAGCTGACGAGGGTAGTGGATCTCGGGGACACGGCCTGGATTGGTACCAATCCAGGCCGTGTGTTGGATAGGGGGTGGGAGGTCCTGGGGGAACGATGACGTCCCGGTCGCCGGGCGTCATCGTCGGATGGGTTCAGAGGTGACTTGCAGCTTGGTCGCTCGGCGCTCTTCCACAGGTTTCGGAGCATAGTGCAGGATAACTATGGAATACAAAGACTACTACGACAGATTAGGCGTGAGCAAGGACGCGGATCAGGCTGAGATTCGGCGTGCCTTTAGGCGACTCGCGCGGGAACATCACCCGGATGTGAACCCCAACGATCCTGACGCCGAGGAGCGCTTCAAGGAGATCAACGAGGCCTACGAGGTGCTCTCTGACCCGGAGAAACGCCAGAAGTACGACCGGCTAGGCGCCGACTGGCGGCAGTACGAGCGAGCGGGTGGTGGACCGGGTGGGTTCGACTGGGGACAGTGGACCACCGGTGCGACCGGCGGCCCCCAGCGAGTCCACGTTCGCCAAGGCACACCCGAGGACCTGGAAGACCTGTTTGGCGGTGGCGGACCCTTCTCCGATTTCTTCACTCAGATCTTCGGCGGTACGGGGGGGGCAGCTCCTGGGGGAGCCGCCCCGGGTCGGGCAACCGGGACGGGGCGCCGTCCCGGTGGATTCGACTACCAGGTTCGCCAGCGGCGCGGTCGTGACTATGAGCAGGAAGTCGACGTCAGCCTGCAGGAGGCTTATGCGGGAACCACACGCGTCATAAGCAAGAACGGTCGCCGCTTGGAGGTGAAGATACCGCCCGGCGCGCGCACCGGGACTCGAGTGCGCGTGACAGGAGAGGGAGGCGCCGGGGCGGCGGGGGGAGAGGCAGGCGATCTCTACCTGCGGGTGAATGTGCGCGGCGGACGCCAGTTCGAGAGGGACGGAGACGACCTCCGTATAAACGTCCCGGTCGATCTCTATACGGCTGTTCTGGGCGGCGAGGCCAGGGTCCCGACCATAGAAGGGTCAGTGATGCTCACCATCCCACCGGGGACGGAGAACGGTAAAGTCTTCCGACTTCGCGGCATGGGCATGCCGCGACTCCGCAACCCTGAGGAGCATGGGGACCTGTATGCGGAAGTCGACGTGGAGCTTCCGAAGGATCTCTCAGAGCGCGAACGTGAGCTGTTCGATGAGCTGCGTAAGTTGGCTGGGGGGTCACGTTGATGGTGCGGCGGGAGGAGCGGACATCGATCACAATCAAGAAGGCCGCCCAGCACGCAGGGGTAGAGGTGCACGTGGCGCGCCACTGCGTTGAGGTCGGCTTGATGGACGAGGAGTTGACGGAGCGGGATCTCGCCGAGCTGCGCCGGGTTCGGCGCCTGATGGCGCTGGGGATCAATCTCCCTGGCATCGAGGTGATCATCCGCATGCGGCGACGGATCCAGGCGCTGCAGGCGGAGCTGATGCGGCTTGAGCGTCAGAGTCAGTCACGGGGCCGATGATCGTCCCCCGCACACCGCGTTTTTGAAGTGATCGAACCATGAAACGAGAAAAGGTCCTAGTTCTATTCCTTATTGCCACCCTATTGGGCGCGGCACTGGGTTGTGGTTTCGCCAGCCAGATGTTGCTTCCCACCCCAACCCCCACACCCACAGCCACGCCGACGGCCACACCGCCCGCGCCGGACCCGACACCGTCGGGAGCCGTGAATGCCCTCGAGGCGCAGGTGGAGGCGGTCTACCACCAGGCAGGATCGGCGGTGGTGAACATCACCAGCGTGACGTACGCGTATGACTTCTTCTTCAATCCTGTCCCTCAAGAGGGCACCGGATCCGGCTTTGTCTACGATGATCAGGGCCACATTATCACCAACTATCACGTCATCGAAGATGCCGAAGAGTTGTCGGTGGCATTGGCCGATGGGGAGACCTACCCGGCTGACGTCGTTGGGGAAGACCCCACCAACGACCTCGCTGTCATCCGCATCGAGGCCGAGGACCTGCCAAGTCCGGTGCCGCTGGGAGATTCTGACACGCTTCGCGTCGGCCAGTTCGCTGTCGCCATCGGGAATCCCTTTGGTCTGGAACGTACGCTGACAGTGGGGGTTATCAGCTCCCTGGGGCGCGTCATCCGAGGTCCGGAGAACAACTTCATCGGCGAGGTCATTCAGACAGATGCCGCTATCAATCCTGGGAACTCGGGCGGGCCCCTCCTGGATCTTGCCGGGCAAGTGATCGGCGTGAACTCACAGATCGTAAGCCCAAGCCAGGCCAACGCCGGGGTCGGATTCGCCGTCCCTGCCAATACCGTTCGGCGCGTCGTGCCGGAGCTCATCGACCGTGGCAGCTACCCGCATCCTTGGCTGGGCATCGAGCCCATCTCGCTGACTGCGGAGCGAGCGCGGGCCTTTCGACAAGCGGGGATGGACATACCGGTAGAGCGAGGTGTGCTCATCCTGGAGGTCCTACCTGGTGGACCAGCTGACGCCGCCGGGATAGAGGGCGGCGACCAACTGGTACGGATCGGTCGCTATCGGGTCCCCCTGGGTGGGGACATCATCATCGCAGTCGACGGGCAGACGGTCGACGACTATCAGGATCTTACGGTCTACCTGGAGACGGAGACGAGAGTCGGAGACTCGGTCCAGATCAGGGTGATCCGTGATGGGGTGGAGAAGACGTTCGACGTAACTCTGGAGGAGCGGCCCACCTAGAACCAGGGACTGAGTCGCTCGTTTGGATCATCCGACGGCCTCTTGAAGCCAGCATCCGGTGGGGTGCTGGCTTTTTTTCATGGATGGCCAGTATCCTTGATCGCTGTCGCCAGGTCTGAGACGGCATCAGCGAGCTCCCCGACCAGAGGATGGGAACCGAGTTTCCGCCGGCTAATGGAGGTGATCCGGCGGTAGTACGCTAGCTGTTCGATGGGGCCCTGGTTGAAGTGCCGCCAGATATCTGCCCCGTCCTGACGCAGGTCCTCAAGGAAGCTTTCGACGTTGTGCAATGCGTCCGCAGCCTTGACGGCTGCGGCTTCCTTGCTGGTCCTCTCCAGCATCTCCAAGGCCTCCCGCTTCCGGATGGGCCAGGGACGCCTTCTACCGTGCGCGTCCCGCTTCCGTTCTGTCAGCGCATCCACGATCTCTGACACCTCGGGGCCGAATCGTCGATCGATCTCCTCCGGGTCGAAACCCTGGTCCTCCACGAGGTCGTGGAGCAGTCCGGCGATCGCCACCTCCGTCGAGAATCCGTGACGGAGCAGAATGACCGAGACGTGAATCGGATGAATGCTGTAGGGGAGGCCACTCCCCTTCCGCCGCTGTTCCCGGTGCGCTACGAGGGCGAGGCGCAGTGCTTCCTCATAGGCGCTGGAATAGCCAGCTTCGCTCGCTGTTGTGGGCTGCATAGTCTCCTTCATCCCTGTGAACTCCGGCCCGAGCCTGCACTCCTCGTGATTAGGTCGGGGAGTGCGGGCCATTTGACGCAGGCCCGCCGCTACGTTACGTCAGGTTTCCTTCCGAAGCCTGACGCTGAGCCCTGAATGACGATCGCTCACCTTGTCATTCTTGACCGCGATCCAGATCGCTTTGCGCGTGCCCACCAGGACCACGAGTCGCTTCGCCCGCGTGACAGCGGTATAGAGAAGATTCCGCTGCAGGAGAAGGTAGTGCTGGGTTAGGATCGGTAGCACGACCGCCGTGTACTCGCTGCCCTGACTCTTGTGGACCGAGATGGCGAAGGCGTGAGCCAACTCGTCGCACTCCACCCAGTCGTAGACCGCGATGTGATCCTGACCGGAGCCCTCGTCGAAACGAACCGTCAGGATCTGCTCTACGGGGTCGAGTCGACTCACGCGACCAATATCTCCGTTGTAGACGTCCTTGTCATAGTTGTTTCGGGTCTGCATCACCTTGTCTCCGACCCGAAAGATCCGGCCTCCAAGGCGCTTCTCCGGGCGACCGGGTGCCGGCGGGTTAAGAGCGGCTTGGAGGATCTGGTTCAGATTCGACACACCGCAATCGCCACGGTACATAGGCGCCATCACCTGAATGTCGTCCAGGGGATCATAGCCGAACTTGCTGGGAACTCGGCGCTGGACGATATCCACCAGCAAGGCCGCCGCGTCCGGGGGATCCTCTTTGGAGAAGTAGAAGAAGTCATCGAACTCGTTCAGGACGGGGAATCGCCCCCGGTTGATGCGGTGCGCATTGACCACGATCCCGCTGTCGGCAGCCTGGCGGAAGATCTCCGTCAGCTTGACGATGGTGACGCTCTGTGAGGCGATGATGTCGCGCAAGACGTCCCCTGCGCCCACCGACGGTAGCTGGTCCACGTCGCCGACGAACAGGACGTGTGCCGATGGCGGGATTGCCTTGAGCAGGCGATTTGCCAGGAGGAGATCCAGCATGGACGCCTCGTCCACGATGAGGCAATCGACTTCCAGCGGTGCATCTTCATTCCGCTGAAAGCCGTGCTGTGGGGAGTACTCCAGAAGGCGGTGAATCGTCTTGGCTGGTCGGTCGGTGGCCTCTGAAAGGCGCTTGGCGGCGCGGCCAGTGGGCGCGCAAAGGGCATACCGTCGGCGAAATGCCTCGAGAGCCCCGATGACCGTGCGGACCGTGACCGTCTTGCCCGTTCCGGGTCCCCCCGTCAGGACCGTGACCTTGTTGGTCAGGGCGGCGCGCACGGCGCGGCGCTGCTCGTCCGAGAGCTCGATCGCCGCGTCACGGGTAACCTGGGAGAGCAAGCCGTCCCAATCCACACTCCGAAAGGGCGCCAGGCGCGTGTCACTCGCGTCCAACAGGTCCTGGAGCCGGTTAGTGACCCCTACCTCCCCATAGTAGAAGGGGGCCAGGTAGACCGCTTCCTCCTCACGGATCGATGACTGGGACGCGACTTCGCTGGTGCCAACAGCGGTCGGGTATCTCAAGGTCTCGCGCTCGACGACCTTTTCATGGTCGAGCACACTGATTGCCTCTTCGATTAGATGGGGGTCGACTTCTAGCAGCGGAGATGCCTCGGAGACGAGCTTATCCACTGGGGCGTAGACGTGACCCTGGTCTGCCATCTGACTGAGTGCGTACGCGACCCCAGCCTGGATCCGCGAGGGCGCGTCGTGCGGTAGACCGAGATCCTGCGCCACCTTGTCCGCCGTCTTGAACCCCACGCCCCAGATATCCCGGGCGAGCCGGTAAGGGTCCTCCTGCACGATCTGGAGCGCGTCGTCACCGTACGCCTTGTAGATCTTAACCGCCAGATTGGTGCTCACTCCATGGGTCTGGAGGAACATCATCACCTCGCGGATCTGCTTCTGTTCCTCCCACGCCTTGGCGAGGGCGGCCGCCCGCTTTGGGCCGACGCCCAGAGCTTCTCGCAATCGCTCAGGTTCCTCGTCAAGCACCCGCAGCGTATCCGTCCCGAAGCGCTGGACAATGCGCTTGGCGGTCACCGGGCCTACCCCTTTGATCATGCCCGAGCCCAGGTACGCCTTCAAGCCCTCGGCGGAGGCCGGCAAGACTTGCTCGCACCATTCGGCCTGGAACTGGCGACCATACTGTGGGTGAGTCGTCCACTCGCCCTCCAGGCGGAGGCTCTCGCCGGGCTGCACCTCCGGAAGATTGCCCACTACGGTGACGAGGTCGGATCTGCCAACTACGGTGAGACGGATGACGGAGTAGCCGTTCTCGTCGTTGTAGTAGGTGATCCGCTCGACTGAGCCCTCAAGTTGGTCGGTCATTGCAGAGAATGGTAGCAGAAAAGACGGGCAAGAGCAAGACAAACGGCCCTAAGGGGGAGGCTTCGCGAGGAGGGATGTGGACCCCCTAGCGATAGTGCTCGGCCAGGGCCAGCGTGGAACTGGGGTCTCGGGGAGCTGGAAACAACGAGTACCTGGAAACCAACCGGGGCGGGTCGGTTAGCTCCCAGGCACTATGCCCCTAGTATAGTGGAAGGCTCTGTCCAGGAGGATTTCACCTCCATGACAGAAGTATTACGTGCCCTCCGGCGCTCGGTTCTTACTCAGAGCCGAAGCGATGAGGTCCTGCTTCAGCTCCCAGAGGCGCTCCGTCAGGGAGACGTGGTAGACGTGGGGGTTGATGAGTCGCTTCACGCCCGGGTCCAGACTATTGATGTCCTCTTTGCGTCGCTCACGAATCTGCTCGATCGTGGGCAGGTCGTAGACCAGCTCGCCTTCGTCGAGGATGTCCACCAAGAGGGGCTCAATGCGTTCGATTCCGTCCTGGGTCAGCGTCCGGTGCACAGTGTGCTCCGTAGGGTGGTGAAGCTTGACCTCTTGCATCCTACGCGGATCCTCATCATCGAGGCTCAATAGATCGGCGGTCGCCTTGCCGCGCTCGTCATAGATGCGCCAGACGTGCTTGTGGCCCGGATTGGGAGTCTTGGCCGGTGACTCCGAAATCTTGATTGCTGGTGTCCAGTCTCCACCATCTTGCACCGCAACGAGCTTGTAGACCCCCCCCAGCGCTGGCTCTCCCCACGACGTGATCAGTCGGGTCCCCACGCCGTAGACGAGTCGATGGATAAGATGGTTGGGCTCCACCCCGTAGCGTGAAGCTTCCTGCTGGATCTGTGTGATGATCTGCCAGATGTTGAGCTCATCGAGGTTGCTGGAGAGGACGATGGAGGTATCGGGGAAGCCGGCGTCGTTAAGCATCTTAGCCGCCTGGATGCTCAGGTAGGCCAGGTCACCGGAATCGAGACGGATGCCGATGGGCTCGTGCCCGGCGCGGCGGAGATTCTCGAAGACTCTGATAGCGTTGGGTATCCCGCTCTCAACTGTGTCTATGGTGTCGACGAGCAAGAGACAATCGTCGGGATAGACGTCGGCGTATGCTTGGAAAGCGGCCAACTCCCCCTCACCAAGCCCCAGGAAGACCTGTACCATGCTGTGCGCATGGGTGCCCTTCGGTGGGTAGCCGAGCACAGCCGAGGCGCCCACGTTAGATGTGAAATCCGCCCCGCCGATGAGGGCCGCCCGGGCCCCGGCGTGGGCGCCCCGGTCGTGCGCCCGGCGGAGACCGAACTCCAGGAGCAGCTGGCCTCGCGTGCTGCTGTGGATTCGAGCCGCCTTGGTGGCTATCAGGGTCTGGTAGTTGAGGTGGTTGAGAAGGGATGTCTCAAGGATTTGGGCCATGGCTAGAGGCCCTTGAACCACCGTCAGGGGCACGTTCGGGTGCACAACGCGTCCCTCCGGGACAGCGCGCATGGTGAGACCCTCGAAGGAGCCGTTTTCACGCAACCATTCGAGAAAGTCGTCCTTGAACGTCCGCTCTCCCGTCCGTCCCCTGCTCCTCCGCAGGTATTCGATCTCCCTGTCGCCGAATCGCGCTTCGTCCATCCAGTCCAGGAGCCACTCCAGGCCCGCGCAGATGCAGTAGCCGGCCTTATGACCGTCGTAGGCCGGATGGTCCCTGAAGAAGTGGTCAAACTGCACCTCTTTCTCGTGAAGCCCCATCCGATAGTACAGCTGGGCCATGGTCAGCTGGTACTGATCAGTGAAGAGAATCCCCTCAGCCAAGGAGCGATCCGATGTTTTCATCTTCCTCCATCTCAGCGCGTCCTTGCGTAAACTCGCGTGAATGCGATACTCGTGCCCGGGATGGGTGCTCGCAGACCGACAGGCCCCCCACGCCGGCCGGCCTCACACCGATGGGCATAGGATAGTACAGGGTCTGGAGAAGTCAAGGGGTGACTCCCGTGGCCCTGTTCGCCCAGGAAGTGCGGCGAGGGACTTTGAAAAGTGGACGCCGTATGGTAAAGTAGGGTGAGAAGATCGCTTCCAGGTGATTCGAGCTTCTCGGCGCAGGCGAGGCGTCATGGGCGAGGGCACGGGTCCACGAGTAGGACGAGGGAGGGACATGGGGATGCGAGGGCGAATCTGTTGTATGACTGTGCTTCTCTTGTTGGTTGTCACAGGATGCAGCTCCCTGGAGGCGCCAGCCGACGACGGCCATACGGGGCTGGAGCTCCCCAGTCGCCTCAGTCCGGTAGCCCACGCGGTCGCCGTTGGCATTGAGATGGTGGGTATCGGGATCATCCTCTTTGGAGGGATCCTCGCCAGCTTCGTCTTCGTGAGGGAGTGGGTGAGTGGTCAGCGCTTCGCCATGATCTACCGCCGGTTTCGGGAACGGCTCGGACAGGCGATACTCCTTGGTCTGGAGTTTCTCGTGGCGGGGGACATCATCGGGACGGTAGCTGTCGAGCTCACATACCGGAACGTCGGCACCTTGGGAGCGATCGTCGTCATCAGGACATTCCTGAGTATTGCGCTCGAAGTGGAGACTCAGGGACGGTGGCCTTGGGAACCCTGCCCTGAAGACGTGCAATGTCTCCCCCGCGTGGACCGCGACTGTAGGACCTAGCCTGTCAGACGCCGGGCTTCGGCCCTATAAGAGGGGTAACTGTCCCGTCGGTGCCGACAGGTGGTCGCCTCCCACACCCAGCAGGCGAACCGGGCGGCCCGTCTCCCATGTCTGTTCCATAAGGACCAGGGCTGCGCGGTAGATGCGCTTCTCCTGCGACGTGGGAACGTCAAGGCTCATCTGACGGGTGAGGGTCTCGAAGTCGCCGTAGCGAAGCTTGATGCTGATGGTCCCCGCGACCACCTCGGCGCGATCCAGCCGTCGCGCCACGCTCTGGCTCAGGCGCCATAGGTGACGCTTGAGATCTGGCAGCGTCCCCAGATCACGCTCAAATGTCGTCTCTCGGCTGACGGACTTCCTCTCGTGCTCCGTGGAGACCGTGCGGTGATCGATCCCCTGCGCCCGGCGCTTCATTGATGCTCCGTGATCCCCGAACCGGCTTACCAGCACACGCTCAGGCACGTCCGCCAGCTCGCCCACCGTGGTCACCCCCATCCGCGCCAGCTTTTCGGCGGTTACTGGACCTACCCCCCAGATGACTCGAACGGGGAGCGGTGCCAGGAAGGCGGCCTCATCGCCGGGACGGACCACGGTCAGGCCCTGGGGCTTCTCGTGGTCGCTGGCTACCTTGGCCACCAGCTTGTTGGTGGACACGCCGAGCGACGCTGAGAGCCCCACATCCTCGCGCACCCGCGCCTGGAGCTGGCGTGCTATCTCCAACCCCTGGTCCCACGTATTCACGTCATCGGTAAGGTCGAGATAAGCCTCATCGATGCTGACCTTCTCCATGCTGGACGTGATCTGACGTAAGATTGCCATCACGCTGTTGGAATACCGGCGATAGAGGTCGAATCGTGGCGGAAGTACCACGGCTGAGGGGCACAGCCGGACTGCTCGGGCCATCGGCATGGCGGAATGGGCGCCGTACTCGCGGGCAGCATAGGAGGCCGTGGCCACGACGCCGCGGCCCTCTGGACTGCCGCCAATGAGGATCGGCTTGCCGACTAGCGAGGGATCCTCGAGCATCTCAACCGCCGCGTAGAAAGCGTCCAGGTCCAGATGGAGGATTGACCGGGGCCGCCGGGACGACCGCGACGGGTACGTCTCTGACGTGGTACGTTCGCGCACCGGCTCGAGGGCCAGAGGCAACTCCGACAACTGCGTCAACGGTCGGGCGACTCCTGTTTCTCAGCAGGCACTGGACGCTGTCGATGACGGCAGTCCGGGTAGCTGGAGCAGCCCCAAAAGATGCCCATCTTCCCCTTGCGCTCGACGAGGTCTCCACCGCATTTGGGACAGATCCCCACTACCAGGGGGCCGCTCCAGTCACAGCGCGGATAGTTGGAGCACGATCGAAACTGGCCGTACTTGCCTCGTCTGATCACTATCTCGCCTCCGCACTTTGGGCATCCATCGCTCCCACCTGCATCGGCCGTCTCATCCGCGCTACCTTGGCTGCCCGCTTGCTCACTCTCCTCCTCGGACTTGATGGTCGACGTCCACCGACACCGAGGGAAGCGCGCGCAGCCCTTGAACTTGCCGTATTTACCCGTCCGGATGACCACGTCGCCTCCACATTCCGGGCACGTCTCTCCCGTCCCGTCACGGCCCTCGTGGCCTTCCGGAACGGTGATGGTCTCCTGGTGGGCGGCTCGCCGGGCGGCGTCCAGCGCGGCCGCGAGAGGGCTGTAGAAACTACGCAGCACTTCTACCCGGGACCGCTCGCCGCGGGCGATGCCGTCAAGCTCCTCCTCCATCTCAGCGGTGAAGGGGACCGCGAACAGGTCTGGGAACTGCTCGACCAGGAAGTCGCAGACGACGAAGCCCAGGGGTTGCGCAAGGAAGCTCTTCCCCGAGCGCTGCACGTACTTGCGCTTGAGCAGCGTGCGGATGATGCTGGCGTACGTGCTTGGGCGGCCGATGCCTCGTTTCTCCAGTTCCGTGATCAGGCTCGATTCGGTGAAGTGGGACGGGGGTTCGGAGAACCGCTGCTCAGGCAGCACGTCATGGAGGAGCAGCGGCTCGTCCATGGTGAGTGACGGGAGATCCTGGTTGGCGGAACCGAGTTTGTGGCTCGATTTCTGAGACCAGCGCACCGGGTAGACCTCCATGAATCCCTTGAACAGGAGCTCCCGTCCGCTGGCGCGGAAGAGATAGGGTAGGTCCTCTCCCCCCCTCGAGCAGAGGACGTCCACGGTTGTGTCGTGGTAGACAGCCGGGTTCATCTGGCTGGCGATGAAGCGGCGCCAGATCCATTCGTAGAGGGAGGCTTGGTCGTCCGTCAAATGCTCGCGCATCGCCTTGGGTACTCGGAGGGCAGACGTGGGGCGGATGGCCTCGTGAGCTTCCTGAGCGACTTTCGATGCCGTTTTGTAGTGAGGGGGTTCCGCCGGCAAGTGGTCCTCGCCCCAATAGCGGACAATGATGTCGCGCGCCTCCTGCTGAGCTGGCTCGGCCACATGGGTGGAATCCGTGCGCATGTAGGTGATCAACCCCACCGTTCCCTCACCGGGGAGCTCGACGCCCTCATAGAGCTGCTGCGCCACCCGCATCGTCTTGGAGCTGCTCCAATGGAGCTTGTGAGCGGCATCCCGCTGCAGGGTACTGGTGGTGTACGGGGGGTAAGGATGCCGCCGCTTCCGGTTGCGTTTCACCCTGTGGGTGCGATAGTCAGCCGGGGTGATGAGGTCGACGATGGTCCGGATCTCTTCCTCCGAGCGGAGGTCGGCCTTCTCGCCGTGGATCTCCACCAGACGGGCGCGGAAGCGTAGGTCCTGATCGGTCAGCTTTGACAGATCCACCTCGAGGAGCCAGTACTCCTCGGGATCGAAGGTCTCGATTTCCCTGTCGCGCTCCACCACCAGGCGGAGCGCGACGGTCTGCACACGGCCGGCGGAGAGGCCCTTGGGCCCGTCGATGGCCTCCCACAGGACCGGGCTGACCTGATAGCCGACCAGGCGGTCCAGGATTCGACGTGCCTGCTGCGCATCGACAAGGTCCGTGTCCAGGGAGTGGGCCTGGGCAAGGGCCGCCTTGACGGCATCACCCGTGATTTCGTGGAACGTGATGCGGCGGGGCTCCTTGCCGTGTAGTGCCGACCTCACGGCCTCGACCACGTGCCAGGCAATGGCCTCCCCCTCACGGTCGGGGTCTGTGGCCAGGTACACCGTTCCGGCTTCTTGGGCCGCATCCTTAAGGCGACCCGCCAATTTCTTCCCGCCGCGGCGGAACCAGTACGTCGGATGGAAGTCTGCCTCGATGTCCACACCGAGTTCCTTGGGGGGGAGATCTCGGATGTGTCCCATCGTCGCGAGGACGCGGTAACCTCTGCCGAGGAACCCTCGCAGCGCCTTCGCCTTCGTCGGGGACTCGACGATGATCAGATCCATGGTGGTGTGCGCAGGGTCGCGACCGCTGGGATGGAGTATCGACCGTCGGCTGACCCGAGTAGGTGGTTAGGAGGTGTCCCCAGATCGCCTCGCGTCATCGTCCTGCCCATCGAGGAGTACGTCGCGTCGGCGCCCGCCCTCCACCGGAGGCCCGATGATGTCCATCTCCGCCATGACCTCCATCAATCGTGCGGCGCGCGGATACCCGATGTGAAGGCGCCGCTGCAGGAGGGAAGCGGATGCGCTACCGCGCTTCTTGACCAGCGAGACAGCCCGCTGAAGCATGTCCTCGTCGACGTAGTCAGCATCAAACTGCTCGTCTCTGGATTGCTCGGTAGTCGAGTGATCGATAGTCGAGGAATCGAAGGTCGAGGAATTGACCGTGTTCTTAGGCGGCATCATCCGCTTCCAGGGGCTCTTCTCGTCCACCGGGCCCACCTCACGACGCCAGAAAGCGATGATGCGATCCAGCTCCTCAGACGAGACGTAGCACCCCTGGACGCGCTTGGGGTGACCGGCGTCCGGCGCCAGGTAGAGCATGTCCCCGTCGCCGAGGAGCGTCTCGGCGCCCTGCATATCCAGGATCACCCGGGAGTCGATCTGGCTGGCTGTTGCGAAGGCAATCCGCGCCGGGAAGTTGGCCTTGATCAGCCCGGTGACCACGTCCGTGCTGGGGCGCTGCGTCGCAACGACCAGGTGGATCCCCGTTGCACGGCCCATCTGAGCAATGCGGCACAGCAGTTGCTCGACCGCCTCCGGTGCCAGCATCATTAGGTCCGCCAGCTCATCGATGAGCACCACAATACGCGGGAGGGTCGGCTTCTCCTGCCTCTCCATCTTCCGGTTGAAGTCGTCAAGGTGTCGGGCCGACGCCTCCGCAAACCGCTTGTACCGATCGTCCATCTCCAGTGCAACCCAGCGCAGCACCTTCACCACCCGGTCCAGGTCCACCTCGACCTCACCGTAAACGTGCGGAAGACCGCTGAACCGAATCAACTCCACCATCTTGGGATCGATCATCACGAGCCGGAGCTCATCGGGGGTGTTGTTGCAGATCAGGCAGGCGGTGATCGATTTGATGCAGACCGACTTGCCGGAACCCGTGGTGCCGCCTATCAGGAGATGCGGCATCTTGCTCAGGTCGGCCGCCACCGCTTGACCGGCGACGTCGTTGCCCAGGCCAATGGCCAGCGGGGAGTCCAAATCCTCGAAAGTGCTCGACTCCATCACCTCACGGACCCCAACGACCTGGATATCCTCGTTGGGCACTTCGATGCCCACGAAGGGCCTGCCGGGCACCGGCGCTTCGATGCGCAGGCGCGGGGTGGCCAGGGCGAGGGCAAGGTCCTCCGTGCGCTGGCTGATCTGGCTCACTCGCACCTTCCGGTCGCCGGACCGAGCCCGCTCCACGAACCCGGGCTCCACCCCGAACTGAGTCACCGCCGGGCCCATTCGCACCTCGACGACCTCCACGGGCAGCCCGAACTGGGCCAACGTCTCTTTGATGACCCGCGACTTGTGCCGAATCTGTGAGTCCGTCAGGGGTGGACCCTCAGACTGATCGAGGAGGGTCAGCGGGGGCAGGGCGGATTCCCGGGGGTTGGTTGGGATCGAGCGCTTCGATTGGGCGCGTCGGACCCGCTTCTTCGGTGCCGTGCCGGTGCTCCCCGGATTCTCAGGCGAGCCGCGGTCCTGTGTCCGTGGATCTCGCGGCTTCGACGGGGGTGGTTTTGGAGTCTGGCGCTCGCGTTGAGCTTGAGCCCGCGCGCGGCGAGCTCGGTACGTCGCAACCCCGCCCTGCACTACCTGGACGCTCCGCCTCAGGTCGCGGAAGGTGACATCGAAGACCAGTCCCAAACCCAGTACGGCGAAGGCCGAGAGAATGACCAACGTGGCCGGCCACCCCAGGTACGTGGAAAGGAGGACTGAGAGCCCCCAGCCCACCAACCCGCCTCCCCACTCCTTCTCGATCCAAGCCCACAAATCGCTCCGGCCCAGGAGTGAGTGGGTGAGCCCCAGAAGGCTGAAAAAGAGGAGTTCGGTGCCGACGAAAGGCCGCCACCGCCAGTGTATGGCTCGATCCAGGAGATACTGGAGCCACAACAGCCCACCGAAGGCAATGGAGGCCGCCACCGGGTAAGCGCCCCAGCCCACCAGATGTCGCAGGAGGCGGACCCATGCGTTGGCCCACCGTCCGTCTGTGATGCCGAACACGGCTAACAGGGTGATTGTCCCCAGGGCGACGACGAGCAGCGCTAGGATCTGCTGAACGATGGGGTTGCTCAAGGGCTGCTCCATCCGGCGACTGCTGTAAGTCCTTCGCATAAGGATCTATTCCCCGCTTGAGAGGTTAGCCGGCGCGTCAGTGCCTTCATGAGCGGTCGTGTGGGTGACCTCAGGCACGTTCAGGCGCTCCTGCAGCCTCAGGCCCATGCGTCGGCGTCCGCCGTCGACGGACAGGATTTGCACCGTGACGATGTCTCCCGGACGAAGCACATCGTGCGGGCTCCGCGGCTGATCCCCGGATAGCTCGGAAACGTGGATCAGGCCCTCGAGGCCGTCCTCCACGCGCACGAAGGCCCCAAAGTCAACCACGTGCGTGACGGTGCCGTTGACGGTCTGTCCCACTTGGTAGCGGTCCTCGACCGACCGCCATGGGTTGGGCTGCAACCGTTTGATGCTCAGCCCCACCCGCTCCCGGTCGGGCTCCACATTCAACACGTGCACGTCGATGTGCTGGCCCGGCTCGAGCACGTCGCTTGGATGTCCGACGCGGCCCCAGGAGAGCTCCGAGATGTGGACTAGCCCCTCGAATCCGCCTAGATCGACGAAGGCCCCGAAGGAGCATAGATTGGTCACCCGCCCCTCGCAGACATCGCCGGGCTGGAGCTCGTTGAGGATGTGCTGACCCTGGTGGCCGTCGACTCCGGTTGCCCGTTCCGACAGGACAAAGCGATTGTTGTCTGGATCCAATTCGATGATCTTGAGACCCAGTCTGCTGCCGATGAAGCGGTGAAGCTCGGCCTGCCGTTCATCTTCCTCCAGGGACGGCGCAAGCTCCAGCAGATGGGAGGCCGGCACAAACCCTCGCAACCCGTGCCATCCGACGAGAAGTCCGCCCCGGTTGCAGCCGACGACGGGCAACTCCAGCACGTCGCCCCCAGCCATCACGTCTCGGGCCCTTTGCCAGGGATCGGCGGCCTCCACGGACGCCGTCTGCGTTTCATCGGCCCCAACCCCTTCGCCAATACGTCCCTCTGGCACCTGCTCCTCGGAGGTCCGTCGCTCCCAGACTGTCTCTGGACTCACGCCGGGAGCTGCCGGGCCATGCTCTCCGTCCTGAAGCAAAGCTTGCCAGTAATCCTCGCTTAGTGGCGCGCTGGCAGGGATCCACTCTCCCCCGTGCTCCATACCTACCTCCCACTGCTCTCTGCTTTGCACTTCTCAGCCCTGTCTGTGACCTTCTCCTGCCGTCCCAACTAGCGCACGCTGTCGCCTACCGGTCGTTCCTCTCTCCCATCGTCCTTCCGGCCCTTCAATTCCTCTCGTTCCATCTCTGCCAGCATCTCAGCTGCTGCCTTGATCGCGATCCGCTGCTTCCGGTAGAGGTTCGATTCGCTCATCGCCAGCCGCTGGGCCACCTCCCGGACTTTTTGTCCCTGGATGAACTTCAAGTCGAGGATGTTAAACAGAAGCCACGCTGGGGCGGTCATCTTACGCTCGCCCTCGGGGCGCAGACGCTCTATCGCCTCGCGCAGCACCGACCGGAGGCCCTTCATCGCGTTTCCATCCTGTTCCGCCGTCGCGCGCTCGACGACCTGGAGTGCCATCAGCGGGCTCGTCGTAAGCCTCGGCCCTCCCCAGTAATGCTTCAGCGCGTCCCGAACCCACTCACGGAACTCCCCGGAGCCCAGCGGGCTGAACTCCGAGATCGCCTCGTCACCCACGTAATGAACGATGCCGCGACGTCTCTGGATGTCCTCGATCTCCGGCATGATCCGTTGTAGTGCGCTGAAAATGCCCTGCTGGAGCTGTCGGTCCTCAAGCGCGGCTGCGGCCTGGGTCAGCAGGTTGTCCACGCCCCGCTTCTCCTCGGGTGTAAGCTGCGGTTCTGGCGCCCGTGCCGTGAGCCCGAGGACACCCAGAACCACGTCTCCGTCGTTGGCAGACCGAAGGGGCGCCAGCCAATAGCCGTCCCAGACGAACAGGTCACCATATCGGTCGAGCTGCTCTCCAGCCCCGCCGTTGGCGTCTGACGGCCGGGGGTTGAGGGGATCGGGCTCGCTCTCTCGGGATGTCCGTAGCTGTTGAAGGGAGACGTGCCAGGCCTCCAACGACAGCTCATCGGCCTGATGCGTCCCCAGATCTCCGCACGTGACCTCGAGATGCGGCTCCCCACCGTCGACCACAGCCACGAAGGCTGTGTCGATACGCAGCAGCTCACATAGGGCGGTGAGGACGTTTTCGAGGAACTGATGGAGATCGGTGGTTGTCAGCAGACGACTGGAGAGCTGTTGAATCCACTCGATCTCGACGCGGTCCTGGAGGTAGATCGCACGGTCGATTAGGGGCTTGGCCAGCTCGATGGCGAGCTGGAGTAGGAGGATCACACCGACGACGCCGAAGAGCATGACGCGTCGGCTGGGCAAGCCCAGCCACCCCTCGGCCTGACTGGCGGCGATAATCACCAGCACGACGAGTGTGGCGACGAACGGACCCCGCAGAAGGAAGTGGACCAGCCGATGCTTCACCACCCGGTCCGGGGTGAGCGCACCGAAGGAGGCCACGCTGTACGAGAGGATCACCAACATCATACCCACGCCCACGTTGCTCAAGACGAGGATGAGCCAGAGCATGATGCCGGGGGCGGACGCTGGCCACCCGGCGAGCAGCAGATAGGGAAAGACACCGGCGGCGGGGGCCGCGAATGTGGCCGCCAGATAGGACATCCGCCGTCTCGACGTAGACGTCAAGCACCGCCGTCGCGCCCGCACGACGTTGGCTGCCCCCCAGCCCACCGCCACCGAGAAGTAGAGGGTGAAGAGCGGGAACAAGGGCCCGGCCAGGAGATGAGGCGCCCCGTGTGTCAGGGCCCCGCCGCGGATGATCAGGTCGCTGAAGGCCACACCAAGGAGCAGGAGGGCACTCAACAGGTAGCTCAGCATGACGGCAAGGTTTTGGACCCTGCTCCTCTCGCCCGTCGTGTTAAGCAGGGCGTTGGAGAAGTTGAGGTAGACTGCCGGGGCAAAGGCAATGCCGATCCACTGGATCTCAAGCCACGGTCTCGCTGCCCGCCAGTCCTCGATACCGAAGAGTGCCAGATCGACGAAGTAGGTAATCAGGACGCAGCCGAGAAGCAGAGAAAAGGTACGCGCCACGACATTGCGACGACTATGGATGAGCAAGTACAGCAGGAGGGCAAAGGAGAAGATGACGATGCCCGAGGTGAGCACGACGTTGACCAACTCAAACAGTTTCTGAATACTTGACACCGATAAGAAGCCCATCAGCCCACTAATAGCACCAATACCAGATCGACGATCTCTAGAGAGCCTCCCGGTCCCGATCGTGGCTGACAGCCCATACTTGACTCAGCCTCGAACACGCCGGAAGAAACCATCACCAACTCACCCGCAAGGCTGTTCATCCGTCAGCTCCCGGCCGCCCAGGTATCAACGGATCACGGCCTACACGTCCCAGGGGGCAGTTGAACTGCCCACCGTCATCACGGCCCGCAGGACAACGCTATCGAAGTCTGCCGGTGAAGAAGACTGCGATGTCCTCGCTGGCCCAGTAGTGATCGTTGTAGCCGGAGAACGTGAGGCCGGAGGAACGACAGAACTGGATGGCAGGGTGGTTCTTAGTCTGTGCTTCCAGGGTCAACCTGACCATGCCCTTCTCGCACCCCCACTGTGCCGAGGCCTTGAGGAGTGCAGTGCCGACACCATCTCGCCGGGCCGAACGATCCACCACGAGGTCGCCTACCCACAGGATCCCGTGCTCGGGTTGCCTAGCCAGCGTCGCGTAGCCGCACACGCGGTCGTGGATCTCCGCCACGATGAAACCGTCACGGCGCCTCCAACCTGCCAGCAGATCCTCGCCCTGGCGAGGATAGGCGACCTGGACCTCTCGCGGGAGCCGAACCGTTCTAAAGACCACGCGCCACGTACCGTTGGTTCTCCGGCTGTCCATCTGCCAGACGCGGTCTGTCGCATACGAATGGTCCAGCTCCCCGCAGGGGGTAAGATCCTCTGGTCCTGCTGGGCGAATCCGAATCTGCATAGTCCCTGGATGGAAGAACGTGCGCCACGCTGCCGATGATCGATGTCGATTCTACCATCAGGACCGGATTGAGGCAAACCACGGCTGCTCCAGGCCTAACCGATCCAACCCAGCGCCTCCAACCATCTACGCACCAGGCTTTCGATCTCCCTCGGACACGTCTCAGACACGTCGAACCAGCGGATGCCCGGGTCGTCGAGGCTGAACCAGTTGTATTGGTGGCGGATGAACCGGCGGAGGTCGCTCTGAATCTCGGTCTCTACGTCCTCCAGCGTCGTCTCCTCGCCGGCAAATAGGGCCTCGAATTCTGCATAGCCGACAGCTGACATGGCGGGCAGGCCCCAATCATACCCCTGCTCTATGAGGCTCCGTGCCTCCTCCAATAGGCCGGTCTCCAGCATGGCGTCCAGACGTCGGTCGGCCCGGGCGTAGAGTTCCTCGCGTTCCCTGGTGAGCCCGATCTGGAGGATCTTGTAAGGGGGAGGCTCCTTGCCCTGCTGCTCTGATATTGGGCGTCCGGTGATGAGGCAGACCTCGAGCGCGCGGACTACGCGGCGGACATTGTGCGGATGGATGTCCGCGGCTGCATCTGGATCGAGCTCCTCAAGCCACGCGTGGAGCGCGTAGGGGCTCTCCAGCTCTGCCTTCCTCTCCAACTCCTCCCTCAAGTCTGGGTGCGGCGGCACCCGCGGGATGCGCCAGCCCTCGACGACGGCCTGCACGTACTGACCGGTGCCGCCGACGAGGAGCGGAAGTCTGTCGCGCGCCAGGACGCGATCAATGGCTGCGTAGGCCAGATCCTGGTACTCGGCCAGGCCCACGGTTTCGTCTGGATCGACGATGTCGACCAGATGATGCGGGACCTGTACCCGCTCCTCCGGCGTTGGCTTCGCCGTCCCGATGTCCATGCCGCGGTAGAAGGAGCGCGAGTCGGCAGCGATGATCTCTCCATCGAAGGTCTCAGCGAGGCGGAGAGACAGGGCTGTCTTCCCCACCGCCGTCGGTCCGACGATGACCAGGAGAGGCGAGGACTGCTCCCTCGAGTGGTCAGTCATCGGATCTTCCGGTCGCCGGCCCCCATTCGGGTCAGTAGAGGTTCTCATAGACATCGATCCTCATGAGGCGCCCCGTTCGATCCATCTCGACAGCGACGAAGCCGACTTGCCAGTCCACCTCGTGGGCGTTGATAGCGTGATCCGCCAGGTACATCTGGGCGACGTCGACCATGCGCTGGAGTTTGTCCTCCGTCACCGATTCCTCTGGCGTGCCGTACATCCGTCCGCGCCGAGTGCGGACTTCGAAGAACGTCCACGCCGCATCCTTCCGGGCCACCAGGTCGACCTCACCCAAGCGGCAGCGCCAGTTGCGGCTCACGACAGTGTACCCCTGCCGGCACAGTTCCTCGGCGGCCAGCTTCTCACCCCGCCGGCCGAGGCTAACGCGTGACTTACTCACCGTAGCCCCCGGTCACCATGTCCTCGCCGCCCCCTTTTCGCAGGCCTCCGGCGCCTCGGTCGAGATCACCGCCGGTGCAGCCCGGTTGCCTACCCGCGTATGAGCCAATCGAAGATCCCACCCGCTTTTCCGACATACCACGCGCCGTGCTCAACCGTCTCCCTCCACCATCAGTTCCCGGTAGTAGTCGCAAACGTCGCACAGGACACACCGTTCGCATTCGGGGCTGCGGGAATGGCAGATGGCCCGACCGTGCGCGATGAGATTGAGGTGGAACACGTAGTAGTGCTTCTCGGGCACGATCTCTTCGAGGATGTCGTGGGCCTTCTCACGACTCGTACCCTCGGGGATGAGCCCCAGGCGGCCGCTGACCCGATGCACGTGGGTATCGACCGGGAAGGCCGGCTTGTCGAGGGCAAAACAGAGGACGATGGCCGCGGTTTTGGGCCCGACGCCAGGCAGGTCCGTCAGCCACCGGCGCGCCTCCTCGGTGGACAGATCGCGAAGGAATGCGAGGTCGATCTCACTCTCTTGTTCCGTAATCCTCCGGAGCGCACCCTGGATGCGCGGCCCCTTGGTGGGCCCCAGGCCCGCCGGGCGGATCGCCTCGACAACTTCTGCTTCGGGAGCGTCCCTCACGTCGGCCCAATCTGGAAACCGCTCGCGCAGCTGCTCATAGGCTGTGTCTCGGTTCACGTCGTTCGTGTTCTGCGAAAGGATGGTGTTGACCAAAGTGGCGACGGGATCACTGGGCTGCCACGGGTGGTCACCGTACTTATCCAGAAGGACTCCGTGAGCCTTGAGCGCGTCTTCCGTTCTTGGGTCCATGATCTCCTACTTCCGTCGAATCCAGTTTGATGCCAAACGGTCATCCGTGTCTGTGGACAACACAGATGTCACCCTATGGAAGGGTGGACAACCTCCAGGCCATCGATGTGGACCAGGAGGGTGGGGGAAGCTCACTCCTCGCGAAAGGCGATGAGCAGCGTGATGTCGTCGAACTGCGCAGCCTCGCCGGTAAACGTCGAGACGGCGTGCAGAAGATGCTGCGCAGCCTCGCGGGCGGGGCAGCCAGCGTGGGCCCGGGCCACATCGACGAGGCGATCCCGGCCGAAGAGTGCGCCGGTCGCATCCTGCGCGTCGGTCATCCCATCCGTGTAAAGGACAAGCTGGTCGCGAGGCGCGATCTCCACGAAGCCGCGCTCCCAGCTCCCTGCGGGGACCACCCCCAGGGCCATCCCTGTCCTGGTAAGGGGCTCGACGGTACCCGACGCCGATGACCGCACCAGAAGGGGCGGATGATGTCCCGCGTTGCAGTACACGAGCTTGCCACTCACGGGGTCGAGAACGCCGTAGAAGACTGTGACGAACATCGTCACATCTGTGTCCATGAGGATCCGGCGGTTCGTCACCTTCATGACGAAGTCAGGCCGGTCGTGGTATTCGAGGGCATAGGTGCGCAGGAGCGTGCGGCACAGAGCCATGTACAGCGCGGCTCCCATACCTTTGTCTGCCACGTCAGCGATGAGGATGCCAAGACGCCCGTTGCGGAGGGGAATCACATCGTAGAAGTCCCCGGCCGTCTGATGCGCCGGTTCCAGCACAGCCGTGATCTGCCAGCCCGGCCGCTCCGGCAGGTCGGTGGGCAGGAAGCTGGACTGGATCTGCCCGGCGAGAGACAACTCTTGCTCCATACGATAGAGCTCGGCGCCTTGCAGGGCAGACCCGATCTGGGACGCCAATGCCTGGACAGCGGGCAGCGACCTGGCAATCTCTTGTACTTCCCACGCCATCCGGGTCTGCTGGGCTAGCGCTATGCCGCCGATTGGCTCCGGGTTTTCTGGCTTGAGGATGGGGGCTATCAGGCGCGGACGGTGACCCTTCTGGGTCGCACCCACGCGTCTATTGGCCCAAGGAAGCTCCTGACCGGGGAGGAAACAGCGGGCCTCGGCCGCGTTGCGCAGCCATGCCCAGCCCTCCTCCGAGATAGGGGAGTGTCCCGCGGGATACTGATAGAGGATTTCCTCCGGGAAAAGCCGCACGTCGACCTGGAAGGTGGGAAGCATGACCGGTATGTGATCCTCCAGCATGTCGGAGAGCGCAGCAGCGTCGATGGGCGTACCCATCATATCCCGGCCCAACTGCTCGAGCTTCGCCAGCTCTCCCGCTCTCTGATGGCTGCGTAGGGCTGCGGAACTGAGCCGGTTCGCGAGGAGACTGACCAATAGAAGCCCGCCTGAGAAAAAGACGACCATCCCCAGCCCGATCTCGGCATGGAGGACGGTGACGAGGATGGCGAAAGGATCGATGAGAAGAGGAAGCCCGGCTGTTGCCGCCAGGTAGGGCCCGAAGCTGTAGCGCGTCGTCCTCTCCCTGCCCACCCTCACCCAGTACACAAGCAAGGGGGAGAGAACGGCGATGGACAGGACATATCGTAGAGCCGTTGCGGCCAGCCCCGGTGCCACAATAGTCTGGACATCTCCAAACGGATAGTACGCCCCGCCCAGCGCCCGGTAGACCAGGAGCCCCACCAATCCAGCTGTGATCTCGGACAATTCCAACATAATGTTGCGTGCCCGATTCCAGCGTATCGCTGCCGACGCAACGCGCGTTCGGCCTACCTGGTTGCTGATCACCCCGGCTACAGTCAACCACAGAGCGCTCGGACCAAATGAAAGCGCTGCAGCCCACGCTACTATGCCGGCCAGTGATCCCCGCAGGTCGGCGCGATCACCTGGTCTTACCTCGATGAACATGGCGAACATCAAGCGACGGAGCAGGAGGACCAGGACGAGGAAGACGAGCAAGACGGGCCAGTGGTCCATGATCACGCTCAGGTCCGTTCGGACAATGAGCCATACGAGGCCCCCGAGCGCGACCGGGGCGGCGTACAGGGAGCCCATCACGTCGGCGAGACGACTCGTGCGCTCGATATCGCCCTCGCGCGTCTCCTGCAGGTCCGGCCAGAAGAGTCTGGCTATCGGCAGGAGACGAGCCTCCGTGGGGGTCAGCGGTTCAGATCTCATGCCGCCGAGGATTCCAGGCCAATAGTGGTGTGAGTCTGCAGCTCACCGTTGACCCGAGTCCGAAGCTTGGCAAGGCTCGGGCCCCCGCCCGGGTCGGCATCGTTCCGTGGGGAGATTGCACGACGCTTGATCCGACTGGAGCTTGATGAAGACGGCGTCTGCGTTTGCTCATAGTAGAGTGCTCCTAGGGTAGGGCCAGGAAGACCTGGTCCGTCCCCATGATCGTCTGGTAGAAGAGGGTCAAGTCGGTCTCCTCTTCGTCAATGGCGAAGGCCAGCTTGCCGGAGGTCGTCGCACCGCCTTGGATCTCGCCGCCCTCCAGAAGGTGGGGCACGTCCAGGAGGAGAATCTGGGGCGCATAAGCCACGCGGGAACCGATCAGCTTGAAGTTGATCAAGGGACTGAGCAAGCAGACTTCCGATGGGTCTCGGAGGCACGTGATGGAGATGTCCACCAGTACGTACTCCTCATCTGGTTCAGGCGGTGGGTTGAAGTCGTTGGCTTGCGCAACCAGTTCGTCGGCCGGACGTTCGATGCCGCGCACGACAAAGGCCATGCGGTTGGCCTCGATGATGTCGCCAGGCAAGACGACGCCGTGGATGGGTGTGGGGGGTAGCGTCGGCGTGAGGAAGGGCGTGGGCACCGACGTCTGAATGCGGAACGATGTCGCGGTGGGCTTCGGTCTCGGCGTGATGGTCACGATCGCTGGCGGCGTCGGGCTCGCCCTCGCCGGGGCGTCGGCGGGGGTGACCGTAGGGCGGGTCAGCGCTCCACCGATCAGACCGAGCGCGGCGCACGCCAGCACAGAGACCCATCCGGCCACGATGATCGCGACCAGGGTCGACGCGGCGAAAGCCGTGGATACTCTGCTACGCATAGTCTCTGGAACCGAGTTGGCGCCGTGCGGACGGTGGATGGGCCCTCAAGCCCATGGCTAGCCCGCCGTCCGCTCGAAGGCCATGGTGAGGGTGGCCTGATCCTCCAGCGTCAGGCCGAGGCTGACGATGTAAGGAGCCTCCCGAACGGGGGCCTGGACCCGGCCGTCGACGTGGGCCTCTGTCACTTGCCACCCGGCAGGGACGGAGAAGAAGACGCGCCCGAACTGCGACCCGGCCTTCTCCAAGCGTAGGTCGAGGGTTGATCTGGCGTTGATGATCTCGAACTGATAGCTACTCACCTCAGCCACGCCCTGACAGACGTGGAACGTGGTGGTCAGTAGATCTGGTCGGTCCGAGACTGGTTTCAGCAGGAGCACCGCGGTCTCGTGCGGCTGATGGCGCTCTACTGTGAGAGTGTCATCTGCCACGCCAAGGTAGCGGCGTCGCCAGTAGTGAAAGACGTGGTAGCGTCCCGGTGGTAGACCCAGCTCGGTCAGCGGTATGGTGGTTTCTTTCGTGGTGTCGTCCCAATTGATGACGGCTGCGACCCACCAGCGAGCCCAGTCGCGCTCGACAGGGAGCACGAAAAGGCGCGGCAGCTCGTTTTCAAAGAGATCGAGAGGTCGGGCGGAGAGGTTGGTGGGTGGCAGGGCCTGCCGCAAGTACTTAAGACGCCCGTCGTCGACGGCGGGCAAGTCGTCTGAGTCCAGGGTCAGCCCACCGGACAATGCCACGATAGAGACCAGTGTGCGCACTTCATTCAGGACCAGATCCAGATCCTCGCCTCGCTGGCGCACGAGGAGACAGTCGGGATCGTTCGCCCAAAGTCGGCCGTGCATCGGCGCCCGAGTGACCACGTTGCGGAGGGCGTTCTGCGTCGAGACGGCGGAGAGGTCGTTGCGCCACACCGGGTACCAATTCGGGTCTACATCCGGGCTGATGCGCATGCCGTCGACCAGGCCTACGCACGGGCCCAGCGGCGCCCCACAACCGAGGAGAAACGACCGCCCTCCGATGGCTTTGCGGATCGTCTGAAGTCCGCGGCGGAGGGCCTGGGCGCGCGTAGCCGTCGGATCGTGACGTCGGCCGGGCCGGGCCGCAGCGAAGAGGAAATCGGTCTTGAACAGGGAGACATCCCACGACTCCTTCAATCGTCTGAAGGTCTCCCCCAGCCACGCCAAGACCTCCGGGTGTGTACAGTCGAGGGCGTAGCACGTCTTCCCCCAGTGGACCCAGCCCACCACCGGTTCGTTAGATTCGTCTCTTAGGAACCAATCTGGATGGTCCTTGAACAGGTTGGAATCCTCCGCGGCGCCAAAGGGCGCCGTCCAGATGCCGACCCGGCGGCCGGCCTGGCGAATGGCCTGTGCGACAGGCTCCATCCCGTCGGGAAACCGCTTAGGATTCAAGGAGAACCAGTCGCCGATGGTCGTCTGGTAGCCGTCGTCGATGAGGATGACCTCCAGTGGTAGGTCGCGTTCCTCGATGGCCGCCACATTGTTGGCGATGTCCTGGGCCGTGTTCTCCCCGTAGAATGTGTACCACGAGCACCAGCCCGTCGGCGGCTCCGATGGAACTCGAGCCTTCATCTCGGAGCCGATCTCTTCCGCCCACCCTTCAAGCAGTGACAGAGGGTCCTGCCCGGTGCGCACCACCAGAGTCTCCGACGCTAAAGACCCTCCTGGATCGATCCGAATGTCATCGCAGTGGCAGCGGGCGACGATCTCTGTGCCCTCCTGGCGGATGCGTACCTCCGACAACTGACTGTCGGCGGTGACGAATCCTACCAGGACCGAGGCGCGCTGCTTCGCTCCCGTCGTGGACAGAACGGTCACCCACTCCGAGGAGATGTCCTGTTCCGAGGCGGCTTCCCCATGGGGCTGATGCTGACGCTGATACCCACCCGTCTCTGGAGTCGTGTGGACGCCGTTGCCCAGGTGCCGCGCGAAAGTGGGGGTCCACGACTGCCACCCGTTCTGGTAGATGGACCAGGCCTGCTGGGGGCTCCCCAGGCGGGGCACGGGGGCCTCCAGGACGTCGATGTGATGGATCTCAATCGGCTCTTCGCCGCGGTGGGTGATGCGCACCCACATGCGGTACCCTCCATCCTCCTCCTGCCACCGCCAGATGAATCGGATCCCCTCGAGGTGACGGGCCTTATTCGGCTCGTGTATCTCCATCACCTCTTCGCGCTGACCGATTTGGTAGCGAATGATGGCAGCTCGGTTCGGTCCGCTCCAGGTAGGTGTCCCACCACCCAAGGCACGGCTCATGGTTCCCCCTTTTCTTTCGTCCCGTTCACCGCATTATAGCATGGCGGGGCTGTTGAAAAAAGAACCCCCGTGTGCTATACTCGACAGGGTCCACGGGCAGCGAGCGTGTAAGCCAATGCTGCCGCGTTGTACAAGTTGCCAAGGAGAGGACCTGGAATCCGTGTGGCAGTGTAGGGCGTATGAGGGGGTATCAACCTATGTCCAAAGAGGATGAGCCCAGGATTCTGGTAACAGGCGCATGCGGTCAGATAGGTTCCGAACTGTCCGTGGCTCTGAGGGAGAAGTACGGTGGGGACCGGGTGATCATCACCGATATCGCTGAACCGCCCGAGAGTCTTCGGGTGGGCGGGCCCTTTGAGTTCCTCAACGTGACGCAGCGAGGAGCGATTGCCGCCATTGTGGATCGATACAACGTCGACACGATCTACCACATGGCCGCTCTCCTCTCCGCCACGGGCGAGAGAAAGCCTCACGTGGCCTGGAACGTCAACATCAATGGGCTCTACAAGGTTCTGGAGATCGCCAGGGAGCGATCTGTCTCGCGGGTCTTCTGGCCCAGCTCAATCGCCGCCTTTGGGCCTGAGACACCCAAGGAAGGCACGCCACAGGAGACGGTTATGCGCCCGAGCACGATGTACGGCATAACGAAAGTGGCGGGTGAGCTCCTCGGCAACTACTATGTGAAACGATTTGGCATGGATGTAAGGGGCGTCCGCTACCCTGGCGTTATCAGCAGCCAGACCTTGCCGGGCGGGGGCACGACGGACTACGCCGTCGAGATGTTCTACGATGCACTGAAGCACCGGACGTACACGTGCTTCCTCGAGGAGAATACCGTGCTGCCTATGATGTACATGCCGGACTGCATTCGGGCGGCACTGATGCTCATGGGTGCCCCATTCGATGGGCTGGAGCACCACGCTGACTTCAACGTGGCTGCCTTGAGCTTCTCCCCCAGGGAGCTGGCAGCCGAAATCCGGAACCATATCCCCGAGTTCGAGGTGACCTACAAGCCCGACTACCGCCAGGAAATCGCGGACTCCTGGCCGCGGGCCATCGACGACAGCGCGGCCAGAGCTGAGTGGGGCTGGGAACCGGAATATGATCTGGCGGGGATGGTCGAAGGGATGCTGACGGCGCTGCGGGAGAGGCTTGAGATCTAGCGCACCTCGGGGCTGACAGCAGGTTCCAGTCCTGGTCCAAGCCGGGAGAACGCACTCTGCGCTGAGGTAGGGAGCCATGAAGGGCCAGGCCGTGGATCGGAGATTTGCGCGGGTGCAGCACATCGGTGATGCGTCTGTTTGATCGAACTAGTGAGGAGAGTGAACCATGACGACTGAGAGAAATCCCATTGCATATCTCGGGGAGGAGTACCAGCGGCTGAAAGAGGAGGGGCTGACGTGGGAGCCGCGGGAGCTTCAGGGTCCGAGTGAGCCGGTGTCGGTGGTCGAGGGGCGCAAGGTGATCGTGCTCTGCTCGAACAACTACTTGAATCTTTCCACGCATCCGAAGGTGGTCGAGGCGATGGTGGCCGCCACGGAGAAGTTCGGAGCCGGGGCGGGCAGCGATCGATCGATTGCCGGGGACACGTCGCTCCACCGGAAGTTGGACGAGCGCCTGGCGGAGTTCAAGGGCGCGCCGGCCTCGCTCACGTTCCAGACCGGGTTCATGACGAATCAGGGGATCGTCTCCCAGCTGGCCGGGAAGGGCGACCTCTACGTGTCGGACGAGCTGAATCACGGCTCCATCATCGACGGCATGCGTCTTACGGGGGCCGACAAGGCGATTTACAAGCACAAGGACGTGGACGACCTTAGGCGCATCATGGAGGAGGCTGAGACGCATCAGCCGGCGTACGAGCATATATGGATCGTCACGGATGGGGTCTTCAGTATGGACGGGGACCTGGCCCCGCTGCCCGAGATAGCTGAGATTGCCGCGGAACACGGTGCGGGCGTCTACGTGGACGACGCTCACGGCGAGGGCGTGTTGGGCGAGGGCGGGCGCGGCATCGTCAACCACTTCGGGCTGACGCGCGACCAAGTACACGCCGAGATGGGGACCTTTTCCAAGGCTTTCGGCATCGTCGGTGGTCACATCAGCGGGAGCGAGGAGCTGATCAAATTCTCGATGAACAAGGCCCGGACGTGGCTGCTCAGCGGGGCGCTGCCGCCCGGCGTTGCGGCGGCGACGGTGGCCGCGATCGACGTGATGGAGGCGCATCCAGAGCGAGTGGAGCGGGTGTGGGAGAACCGGGCGTACTTCCTGGACAAGATGAAGGAGCTGGGCTTCGATACGGGACACAGCGAGACGCCGATTGTTCCCATCATGTGCGGGGACAGCAAGACGGCGAAGGGGCTGGCGGACTACGTTTGGCAGGAGGGGATCTACGTGCTGCCGATTGTCTTCCCGATGGTGGCGCGGGGGAAGGCCCGGATTCGGGTCCAGCTCTGCACGGAGCACACCGAGGATCAGCTGGACACGGCGATTGAGGCCTTCAAGAAGGGCGGAAGGAAGCTAGGCCTCATCTAGCTACGGAGAACGGCGCTGAAGGACAGAGAAGCCCCGGGGGCACGCACGCGCCCGGGGCTTCTTGACTCAAGCGGGCGGGCTGGATGATTCGGCTCTAGTTTGCCACAAAACTCAGCTCGTTCCCGTCGGGGTACCTAATCGTGAACTTGCGGCCGCCGTACGCAGTCTCGAAGAGAGACTCGATAGCGTCGACCCGATCCTTGAGTTCCTCCCAGAGCCGATCGATATCTTCCACTGATAAGTTGCAGCGGCCCCCGAAGGGGCGGGTTCGGCCACCATGGTCGAGGACCACGCCCCCTCCAACGGGACGAAGTCAGCCTAGATCGGCTCCTCCGGCGGACACGTGTTCCGCACCTCGTACCCGAGCCTCTCCCGGTACCAGTCAATGGCCGCTAGAAGTTTACGGGCGTTGTCTCGCTGCGTCTTGGTTGTGCACGTGACAGGGCCCAGCTTACGGTACTGCAGCGAGGGAAGCAACCAGGCCCGCAGCGCCAGCTCACAGGGTTCGCCATCGAGATCGGATGAGTGAATAGGGTGCACTAACGACTTATCGCGGAGATGGTCGCCGGTTGAAGACCGTTAGCGCACCGGAGTGAATACGTGAACTTGACAGCAGATGCCAGCGTACTATAATCCCAACTAGACAATCGAAGTATCATCTTCGGGGCAGGGTGTGATCCCCGACCGGCGGTGAGGTGGGCCTGAGGCCCGCCAAGCCCGCGAGCCGCGCGAGCGGTCGATCCGGTGACGACGAAGCGCCTCTCAGATACAGGGCGATCGTCTATTCCGGAGCCGACGGTGAAAGTCCGGATGGAAGGAGATGAAGCGAGCCGTCTACTACGGCGAAGCGAGTTTGCGCCCCGAGGACCATGTCAGTCTTCGGGGCTTTTTCGTGTCTGTGCCGGGCCCCGGGGACCGATGCGATGAGGGGTTCTGGTTTGGAGTCACGTCCATGAGCAAGAGATATCGGCCACGCGTCGGCCTGGTGTTGGTGAGCCTGACCCTGTTTCTGCTCCTATGGCAGGCTATCGTCTGGGTGAGCGGGTACCCGGATTTCATTCTCCCTTCGCCGGCCGCGGTCGTGTCCCGGTGGGTGCAGTTGATCGTGAACGGCACGCTCTGGGCTCATACCAAGGTGACGCTGACCGAGATTCTGATCGGCCTTGCTTCAGGGACCGTGGTCGCTACCCTGCTGGGCTACCTCCTGGCCCATTCGCCTCTGGCGGAGCAGTTGCTCTCGCCTTTCATCGTAGCCTCCCAGTCGGTACCTACGGTCGCCATCGCACCCCTGCTGGTCATCTGGTTCGGGTCGGGGATACTCTCTAAGATCCTCGTCTGCGCGCTGATTGTCTTCTTCCCCATCCTGGTGAACACAATCGTGGGCGTGCGCGGCGTGGGCGAAGACCTGAAGGACCTCATGCGCACCCTGGAGGCGAGCCGCTGGCAGATGATCTGGATGCTGGAACTGCCTGCAGCGCTGCCCACGTTGCTGGGAGGCCTGAAAGTCGGCGCCACGTTGGCCGTCATCGGGGCCGTGGTGGGGGAATTCGTGGCGGCTGATCGAGGACTCGGGTACCTGCTGAAGCAGGGCCAGCAGGTCTACGACACGGCACAGGTTTTTGTCGGCATCGGTACCCTGGTTATCCTGGCGCAGGTGCTGTACGGGACCGTGGCCCTGGCCGAGCGAAGGCTCCTCCAGTGGCGGCAGGCAGAGACGAGCTGAACCCCGGGCCCGAATCATACGCCTGCGCGCGCCGTATGCTAGGAATCGATAGATTGGATCTGGAGATAGGACTTGGAGACTAGGTCTGGAAATCAGGTCTGGAAATCGGGCCTGGAGATGGGGCCTGCAGGCTAGGTATAGAGAGTAGAGGTAGGAGAGGGACACATGAAGAGAAGCGTAGCATTGCTATTGGTCGCGGTCGCGTTGGCAGGATGTGGGGCTTTCCAGACGCCCACGATGACACCGGAACCGACCCTCGTTCGTCTGCCGATGGGGTTCGTTGCCAACGTCCAGTTCGCCCCCTGGTACGTGGCCGTGGAGCGCGGCTACTTCGCGGACGAGGGTATCGAGCTGGAGTTCGACTATGGGGACTACGACACGAAAGGCGTCCAGCTGGTGGCTGCTGGATGGACACCGTTTGCCATTGCCAGTGGGGACCAGGTGCTGCGGGCCCGGGCTCAAGGGATGCCCGTCATCACCTTCGTCAACTGGTGGCAGCGCTTTCCCGTCGCCGTCGTCGCCATGGAGGACAGCGGCATCCAGACGCCGGCGGACCTGGAAGGTAGGAAGGTCGGCATACCTGAGACCTTCGGGGCGGCGAGCTACATTGGCTGGAGGGCGCTGATCGCGGCGACGGATCTCAACCCCGACGCGGTTGACCTGGAGGTCATCGGCTACGCGGCGGTGGAGAACCTGACTGTGGAGAGGGTAGAGGCGGCTGTGGTCTACGCAAACAACGAGCCCGTCCAGCTCAGCCAGCGTGGCTACCAGACGAATGTGATCTCGGTCGCAGACTACGCGCCCATCGTCTCAAATGGAGTCATCGCCTCTGAGGAGGTTCTGGAGAACGACCCCGAGCTGGTCCGGGCCTTTGCCAGAGCCTTTCTGCGTGGGCTGGAGGACACCCTGGAAGACCCTGACGAAGCTTTCGAGATTTGCAAGGGGTATGTGGAGGGGCTCGAGGAAAACGCGGAGGTGCAGCGCGCAGTCCTGGAGGCGTCACTAGCATACTGGCGCGGGGAACCGCTGGGCAGGTCCGAGCCGGAGGCGTGGCGGAACACCGTCGAGGTGATGAGGGGAGCTGACCTAATCGAGGGCGAGGTCGATCCCGCCGAGGCGTTCACCAACGCCTTCCTTCCCCAGGAGTGATGACCAGAGACACACCCTTTCTGGTTGTAGACCAGGTGGACATGGCGTATCCCAGGCCGGGGGGACATCTCCCGGTACTGGATAGCATTGGGTTCCAGGTCGACGAACGGGAGTTCGTCTGCCTGGTGGGTGCCTCCGGATGCGGCAAGACAACGCTCTTGAAGCTCATCGCCGGGTTGGACAAGCCGATGGCGGGCCGCATCTATCTCGACGACGAGGAGGTCGACCGCCCGAGCCGCCGAGTCGGGTTCGTCTTTCAGGAGCCGACACTCATGGCATGGCGCACGGTCCGGGCCAACATCACTTTGCCGCTTGAGGTGAACGGTTGCAGCAGCCGTCAGACGAGAGAGAGGGCGGGGGATCTCCTGGACCTGGTGGGTCTCCGCGGCTTTGAGGACGCCCATCCCGCCCAGCTCTCTGGCGGTATGGCCCAGCGGGTTGCCCTGGCCCGAGCGCTGGTGCACGACCCACAACTCCTCCTCCTCGATGAGCCCTTCGGTGCTCTGGACGCGCTGACCCGGGAACGTATGGGGCGGGAGCTCCTCCGCATCTGGCAGGCTCGACAGAAGACGGTGGTGATGGTTACCCATTCGGTGCCCGAGGCCGTCCTCCTCGCGGATCGGGTGCTCGTCCTGGGACCGAGGCCGGCCTCGGTCGTGGCGGAGGTCCCCGTCGACTTACCCCGTCCCCGTACCAAGGAGGTGCGCGAGGCCCCCGCGTGTAGTCTCTTGGCCCGACGGATCCGCGAGGCACTGGGACCGGTCGCTCCGTAAAGACGCCAACAAGCTCCCCACCGGCGTCCGTCCGATCTCCTTGCGCCGGAAGCTCACGCACCCAAGCGTCCGTTCAGCACGCGTACGTGCCGGGACCTGGCCATCCTCGGTGCATTGGCACCATCGTCGTGGAGGCCTTCAGGTTGCGTGGCGCGCTTCACGTGGGCTCTTCAGCTTGCTCGGGATCGAGTGGTCCGTCTATCAGCTCAGGTGACCGGCGGAGCGGGCTCTGGAGGTCACAGAGACTGAGAAAACCACGACTTGACCGTCATTAAGGCCATGGAGGAGCGGTTGTCTGAGGATCTATTCCTCGGGTAGAAGGTGGACCGGGCAGCATGCTCTGGTGCGCGTTCTGTCCCGATGGCCCGGACGTATGAGCTGGCTCCGGTATCCTGGTTCTTGCGGACCACGAAGCACGTTGGGGTAGCCAGCCGAGCGTTTCAGGTCGAGGCTGTCTGCGAGACGTCTCGCCCGCCCGTTGACGACGGGCGGGCAGTTTGATATAATTCGTTCAATACGCGTTGCGACGGAGGGGGGCGGGGGCTGAGGAAATGGGCGAGCCGCTAGAGAACCTGAAGACAAGGGGGCGCAGACTACGGCGGTATCTCTGTTTTGCGACCGAGTGGCTTCCTCTCGGGATGGGTGTGAAACGATGGTTGCTGGTTCTCATCGCTGGCGTGGCCGTCTTGAGCCTGGGGCTCAGCTTCGTCCTCCGCGAGCTATACCCCCTACCGAGCTTCTTCTACTACTTGACGCTACAGTTCATTCCTCGTGGTGCGCGGGCCGGCCTATTCCTTCTAGCGGGCATCGGCGCCGTGGCTATGGGCCTCTTCGGGCTGAATCGATCGCTGCTGCGGCCGTTCGTGGACATGAATCCGGAGACGCTGGCGAAGGCCGTACAACGGTACAGGCGGCGAGAGCGCGGTCCGAAGATCGTGGTTCTCGGAGGCGGGCACGGCCTATCCACGCTCCTCCGCGGTCTGAAGGAGTACACGTCGAACCTCACGGCCATCGTCACGGTGGCGGACGACGGCGGCAGCTCGGGTCGGTTGAGGCGTGAGTTGGGCGTCCTGCCCCCGGGGGATTTTCGGAATTGTATCGCTGCGCTGGCTGACGATGAAGCGCTGACGACGCATCTGTTCCAATACCGTTTCGGTAGCGGCACCGGACTCAACGGTCACAGCTTCGGCAATCTATTCATCACTGCTATGGCGGAGGTCACGGGGAGCTTCGAGCGAGCCATTCTGGAGTCTGGCCGCGTGTTAGCCGTCCAGGGCGAGGTCCTCCCGAGCACGCTCATGAACGTCACGCTCACTGCGGATCTCGCTCAAAATGGCGGAGCACAGGGCGCGACCGGGCCTACCGTATCGATGGACACGCGGACGAGTCGGGTCAGCGGCGAGTCACGGATTCCGGAGGCCGACGGAGCCATTCAACGTGTCTACTTGGATCCCGGTGATGCGGCTGCCTATCCGGGGGCGGTGCACGCGCTGCTTAACGCAGACATGATCATCGCCGGGCCGGGGAGCCTCTTCACGAGCGTTCTCCCGAACCTTCTGGTGCCGGCCATCGCCCAGGCAGTGGAAGCCAGCTCCGCTTACAAAGTCTACGTCTGCAACGTGGCGACCCAGCGTGGGGAGACGGAAGGCTATACAGTGGCTGACCACGTGACAGCTCTACGGAATCACGTTGGGCGGTCCCTTTTTCCCGTGGTGTTGGCCAATGACAACTTGCTTCGCGACGACCCCTTGGGCGACGAGGTCGCGAGTCAGCCTGGCGTCGACATGGTCGTGCCTGGCGCCCCGCCAGAGGCGGACTACCGTGTTGTGACAGCCGATCTGGTGGACAGGGACCGTCCCTGGCGCCACGATAGCCAGCGGTTGGCGCGCGCGCTGCTGCGCCACCTGGAGAGCGAAGCCTGGACCTAGTACCGATTGCGTGTCACGCTCCGCTCGCACAGGGAGTTTGATGGTCATTCACTGCCTGCTAAGGCAGATCGACCGATAGGGTTACCTACAAGAAAAGGAGTAAGAAGCATGGCGAAAGTAGCGATCAATGGGTTTGGACGAATCGGGCGGGCGGCCTTCAAGATCATCTTGGATACCCCCGAGCTCGATCTGGTGGGGGTGAACGACATCATGCCCCTGGACAACTTGGCGTATCTACTGAAGTACGATACCGTCTACGGAAAGTATGACAAAGAGGTTGAGGTTGGCGACGGGGCGCTCATCGTCGACGGCGAGGAATACCCCTTCTTCGCAGAGCGCGATCCATCTGACCTGCCCTGGGGAGAGTCGGACCTGGATATCGCCTTCGAGTGCACGGGCATCTTCCGCACGCAGGAAGGCCTCGAGAAGCACCTGGAGGCAGGCGCCAAGTTTGTCATCCTCTCGGCGCCGGCCAAGAGCGAGGGGATCCCGACGATCGTGCACGGTGTCAACGTACCGGAGGATGAATCGGTTCGCTATCTGTCCTGCGCGAGCTGCACGACCAACTGCATTACCCCAGTGGTAGAGGTTATGGGGCGCCGTGTCGGGGTTGAGAACGCCATCATGACCACCATCCACGCCTACACATCGACCCAGGCCATCGTGGATGGGCCGAGCAAGCAGTTCCGCAGAGGGCGTGCTGCGGCCGCCAATTTCGTGCCTACCACCACGGGCGCCGCCATCGCGACCACCAAGGTGCTTCCGGAGCTTGTGGGCCGCTTTGACGGGGTGGCCGTCCGAGCGCCCATCCCCGTGGGCTCTATCTCGGATATCATTTTCGTCACGACGCGCGAGACCTCGGTTGAGGAAATCAACGATATCTTCAGGGAAGAGGCCGCGAGCGACAAGTATCGGGGCATCCTCGGCGTGGCCGAGGATCCCATTGTCTCCGCGGACATCATCGGAGACACGCACGCCTCCATCGTCGACGTGGGCATGACGCAGGTCGTGAACGGCACGTTGGTGAAGATCATGAGTTGGTACGACAACGAGTGGGGATTCACCAGTCAGATGATCCGCGAGGGTGTGAGGGTCGCCAAGACGCTCTAGCTGGAACGCGAGAGCGGAGACGCTTGCCGACGATTCGACACAGTTGGTGAGAGTAAGTGAGGCATCGTGCAGCGGCCTCACTTACTTTCCTGCCGGACGTGCTCAGGGGGGTGTGATGGATAAGAAGACGATTCGCGACGTGGACGTGCAGGGCAAACGCGTGCTCGTGCGCGTTGATTTCAACGTGCCGCTGAAGGAAGGCGAGGTGGCCGATGACACCCGCATTCGGGCGGCGCTGCCGACGATTCAGCAGCTGCTCGACAAAGGAGCGGCTGTCATCCTGATGTCCCATCTCGGTCGGCCCAAGGGAAAGGCTGTCGAAGAGCTGAAGATGGATCCCGTGGGAGTACGGCTGTCGGAGCTGTTGGACCGACCGGTCAGGAAGCTGAACGACTGCGTTGGAGATGGGGTCGAGGAGGCGGTCGACGGGATGGAAGCTGGCGAAGTCGTGCTGCTGGAGAACACGCGATTCCACGCCGAAGAGAAGGCCAATGACGCGGACTTCGCCGCTCAACTGGCGTCCTTGGCTGATCTCTACGTCAACGATGCCTTTGGTGCTGCCCACCGTGCTCACGCCTCCACCGCAGGTGCTGCTCAAGCCATGCGCGCCAAGGGGGGGGCGGCAGTGGCGGGTCTCCTTGTCGAGAAGGAGCTCGAGTTCCTGGGGAAGGCCGTAGAGAATCCGGAGCGTCCGTTTATCGCCATCCTTGGAGGTGCCAAGGTCTCGTGGAAGATATCCGTCATCCAGAGCCTGTTGGAGCGGTGCGACCGCATCCTCATCGGGGGAGGAATGGCGAACACGTTCTTCAAGGCTATGGGCTTCGAGATGGGCGAAAGCCTCGTCGAGGACGACGCGTTGGACACAGCCAAGTCGCTTCTCAAAGAGTCACATGGGAAATTGGTGCTGCCCGTTGACGTGGTGGTTGCCGATGGGTTCGACAATGACGCCAAGAGCAAGGTCGTGGCTCCGAACGAGGTATCCCCAGGCTGGCAGGTTCTCGACATCGGCCCGAAGACGGTTGCGACATTCGAGTCGGCCCTTGCGGGCGCCAAGACGGTCACGTGGAATGGGCCACTGGGCGTCTTCGAGATGCCGACGTTCGCCGCAGGGACGTTTGACGTGGCCCGCCTGCTGGCTGAGGTCGACGCCACAACCATCGTGGGCGGCGGTGAGTCCGCGGCGGCCGTGCAACAGGTCGGTCTGGCCGAACAGATGGACCACGTGTCCACCGGAGGAGGCGCTAGCCTCCAGTTCCTGGAGGGCAAGACCCTCCCCGGTGTAGCCGCGCTGGACGACCGATAGGAGGGGAGATGCGCAAGGCGTTCATTGCAGGCAACTGGAAGATGCACAAGACAATCCCCGAGGCGGTCGCCCTGGTGACGGTGCTCAAGGACGCCCTCGAAGGGGTGGAGGACTGCGACGTGGCGGTCTGCCCTCCATTCGTGGCCTTGGACGCCGTGCGGGAGACTCTGGAGGGATCTGCCATCGGCCTCGGCGCGCAGAACATGCACTGGGAGGAGCAGGGGGCCTTCACCGGCGCGATCAGCCCGGCGATGCTGGAGGGACTGTGCGACTACGTGATCCTCGGGCACTCGGAGCGCAGAACCATCTTCGGAGAGACCGATGAATGGGTCAACAGGAAGCTCCACACGGCCCTGGAACACGGACTCCTTCCCATCGTGTGTGTCGGTGAGAATCTGGCACAAAACGAGGCAGGCGAGACGGTAGCTTTCTGTGGAGGTCAGGTTGAGGCGGCGTTCGAGGGGGTGCCCGCGGAACGGGCCGTGGAGGTGACCATTGCCTACGAGCCGATCTGGGCCATAGGCACCGGCGTGCCTGCCCACGGGGAGGACGCCAACGACATCATCCGGGATGCTATTCGGGATGTCCTGGTAAGTATCTACGACGAGGATGTCGCCGAGGCGATTCGGGTCCAGTACGGCGGCAGCGTCAAGCCGCACAACGTCGCCGAGTTCCTATCCCAGAAAGAAATCGACGGGGCTCTGGTGGGCGGTGCCAGCCTGAAGGCGGACGATTTCTCAGAGATCGTGAAGAAAGGCCTGGTCGCTCACTCAGGTGAATGAACTGGTTGCCCTTGCTTGGTCTGGCGGTGACGCTGGCGCTCCTCGTCGTCGTTGAGCGCCGGATTCACCGCCACCTGCAGGGGCTCATGCTCTTGCTCACCGGGGATCGAGAGATCGCAGTCGTCCTCTACGCGCTTCCTCTCATGCCCGGCATACTCCTCCACGAGGTCAGCCACGCGCTGATGGCCAGGCTCCTCGGCGTGCGCGTGGGCCGGGTCTGCGTCAGACCCAGGCTGGCGGGCAAGCGCATTCAGCTCGGTTTCGTGCCAGTTGAGGAGACGGACCCGCTCCGAGGAAGCCTCATCGGGCTTGCCCCCTTGCTGACGGGCAGTGCTGTCATCCTTCTCATCGGCTACCAGGTCTTCAGCATCGGCGGGCTCCGGCAGGCCTTGAGCGAGGGCACCTGGCTCGGCCTGCTCTCCCATTTCGTCGACTTGCTCAAAGCCCCCGATGCCTGGCTCTGGGCCTACGTGATCTTCACCGTGAGCAACACCATGCTGCCGAGTCGGTCGGACCGGGAATCTTGGAGGCCAATTGTCCTCTTTTTGGTCCTCGCCGCAGCTCTGGCCTGGTTCGCTGGGTTCGCCCCTGCCATCATCGAGCGTCTGCAGGCACCCATTCTTCTGGCCACGCGCTGGCTGACCGCGATGTACGGCTTTACCATCGCGGCCGACCTGCCGTTCTTGATCGGGATGCTGCTGGTTGAATGGGGCTTGGGACGGGTGAGGGGCATGCGGGTGGAGTACTAGAGGCCCCACTCCTCGAAGGCTATGCCCAGTCGCTCCAGCTCATCAAGGACGGGCTCGTAGATCTCCGGCAACACCGGGATGTGGACGCCGGTGAGGTCGATCTCGCCCTCCAGGATCATGCGGGCGCCGACAGCCGCCGGTGTGCCCACCGTGCGCGCCATCGCAGACTCTCCCTCCGGAGTGCCAAAGTCGATCAGTGTCGACCTGATCGACTCCTCGCGCTCCCCGTCGAGCGGACGGAGGGCCGACGTATGCCCGCCGAACAAGGGCGCTGCACCCGCGATGCCTGCACCTATTCGGCTATCGCTCCCATGACCGACATGCTGGTCCGCCACCGCTGGGTAGTTGGGTCGGCTCAACGCCAAGCATGCCCTGCGCAAGTGTCCTTCGTTCCCGAGGCCATGGCGTTGATGGGTGAGGTCTGGAGTATGGACACAGAAAAACGCCCCCGACATGGCGAGGGCGCCACGTTGGGAGCAATTCCCGGACTGCTATCCCCGGGAACTAGGTTCCAGGCGCCCCCGGGGCGATTCGAACGCCCAACCTGCGGATTCGAAGTCCGACGCTCTGTCCAGTTGAGCTACGGGGGCATAATAGGATGAAAGCCGGATCTAAATCCGGCTTTCGCTGGGTGAGTGACGGGACTCGAACCCGCAATCGCCTGGGCCACAACCAGGTGCCT
>CAZIWL010000027.1:0-42043 GCA_964542755.1 uncultured Anaerolineales bacterium | reverse complement strand
GAAACTGCCGAAGAACTCCGCCCCGCCTGTGCTCGACGTCACCTGAAGGACGTACTCCCGGCCTCCCTGGAGCGAGATGGCGGACAACGACGCGACGGCGAAGGGCCCTGAGCCCGCAGCGCTGGCTATCACCGTAGCCTCCGGTTCCGGGGTGGACGTTGGTGTTGTAGTCGGGGCGGGCGTTGGCGTTGGCGATGGCTCCGGGCTGGGCGTGGCGCTCGGCATCGGGCTTGGTCTGGGAGGTGTGGCGCTCGGAGTGGGGTCGGGCCCTGCGGCGCTGCACCCGCTGCCGACCAGCGCCAGGACGCCGAGGAGAGAGGCCAGCAACGCCCACCGTCGATTGTCAGATCGGTAGCGCATGTCAACCCCTTGAGGAGAGCTTGCTCCCCGCGTAGACCCGCACGGGTTCGGCTTCGACCACCGTGCCGGGTTTGCCCTCGATCGCTCGCAGCGGATAGGTGCGGAGCCCTCTGGCAGTGCGCCGGTTCCAGTTGAACGCAACCAGGGTGGTGAAAGGGTCCCGCGTATGGCGCCAGGTTGAGGCAGCACGTCGCAAGGCCGTGGGCAGTTCCGTCAAGCCGGCGATGACGCTCCTCGCCGTCTCCTGCAGCTCGTGTGTCGTCACGTCCAGAGGACGGAAACAGACGTTGTCCTGCGCGTACATGGCATAGTCGGATGGGAAATCCGTATAGAGGAGCCTCCCCTGCCGGCGCATCCGCTCCCAGAGCCGCGTCCCGGGCAGGGGGTTGAGCAGGTTCACCAGCGTGCAGTCGATCTCGCTGCGCAGCGTAAACGGGAGGATGCGGTGGGCAGACGCACTGTCGCCATCGAGGCCCAGGATGAAGCTGCCGAAGACGGCCATGCCGTGCCTATGGATGCGGGCGATGCACCGCCGGCATCCCTCCGGGCCCAAACGACGCAGGTCGGACTTGGAGATCTCCGCGGGAGGACGCTCGTTGAGCGACTCAATGCCGACAAAGACGAAAGAACAACCGCTCCGCTTCAACCAGGTCAAGAGTTCCTCATCCTCACCCAGACCGATGGTACCCTGGATAGCGTACCGTCGGCGGACGCCCCGTTCCACCATTCGGCGGCACAGGGAGACGACGCGGGATCGATTCAATGTCAGATTATCGTCGGCGAAAAAAACCAATTTGCGCGGCGGCAGCGTCGCCAGCTCATCCACCACGTCGTCGACGGGGCGCACGCGGTAGCGGCGACCGGAGAAACGCCACACGGAGCAGAACTCGCACGCGTTGGTGCAGCCCTTGGAGGTGATCACCGTCTCGACGAAGTACCTCCCGGGGTAGAGATCGCGACGGGGCATTGGCAGCTCGCTCAGTGGGACCCGCTCTCCGTCATAGCGCGGTCGGAGCTGGTCGCGTTCGAAGTCGGCCACCAGTCGCGGCCAGACGGACTCCGCCTCACCAACGACCACCGAGTCGGCATACTGGGCCGCTTCCTCCGGCATCATCGACGCATGGATGCCCCCCACCACCACCGCTGTGCCCTGCTCCCGGTAGCGCGCGGCCAGCTCGTAGGCACGCGGCGCACTCGGTGTGAGGGCAGTGATCCCCACCAGGTCCGGCTGCCAGGCTCGGCCGTCCTCGAGACGGAGATTCTCATCGATCATCCGGACGGCCCAGTCCCGGGGCGTCAAGGCTGCCACGTAGCAGAGGTTCAAGGGGGGGATGGGGAATTGCGCCGGCCCGGCGTGCCGCGCACCATCGACCATATGGGCTGGATTGATGAGCAGTAAGCGTCTCAACATGAATGTGTGCTCTCACCCATCGGACGCTCCGGGGCTCTGGCCCTGTCGCAGCCCTCTATGAGCTCGGCAGTCGGGGGCCCGTTGTCGCCGCATTAGACGGCGTCCTTCCGTTTCTGCGAGATGGTGATCAGAACCATCGTGACCGCAATGATGATCGACATGTTCAGCCAGCGCCTGGTGTAGTGACCGCGGAACGTCTGGCCGTACGTCTCGAACATCGACTTGAGCAGACCCTCGGCGCCGCCGATCGCCTGTTCACGGCTCTGTTGCCAGTCGGAGAAAGTGTCGGAGTACTCCTCCATGGCTGCCTCGAACTCGTCCCCCTGCGTCTCACGCATGTCCTGATAGGCCTCACCTTGCTCCTCGCGCGTGTCCTGATAGGCCTCACCTTGCTCCTCGCGTAGGTCTTGATAGGCATCACCTTGTGCCTGCATGTCGTCCATGTAGCTGCCGAAATCTGCCGGGTTCGAAGGCGTAGGAAGGGGCGTGGGCGTCGGGTAGGGGGTCGGCGTGGGATACGGGGTTGGCGTGGGATAGGGCGTTGGCTGCTCCGGCTTCACCGGCTCGGGTTGAACCAGGGCTCTCCTGGCCTCCTCGGTGTAGTAGTCGTCGTTCAGGATGCCGGGGAAGAATCGGCACGGTCCGGTGAAAATGTCGGCGCCCATACAGGTGCAGCCGGCGGCGGACTTCTCCTCGTCCGTAAGCTGGAGGTAGTCGTTCCAGCCCATCTCGCCGTCTTCGCCGTTCTTGGGCAGGTCGTCCCAGCAGGCATCCTCTATCAGTGGCGCGCCAACCCCGGTGATCGCTACGCCGGATTCGAAGCCCCAGCGGTTGGAGACGCCGCAGCTGATGATCTCGCCGCCCTTGCCCAGCATATCGAGAGGCATCATGCCGCCAGCCAAGAGAAATTGCGGTACCAGGGCGACAATCACCAGGAGGATCGCCATATTCTGGTTGGGAGAGACGGCAGATATGAAAAGTCCCATCAGGTAACCGGAGAGCGAGCTCAATGTGAAGGTGACGAAGAAGGCGATATACCGGGTCCAACCCAGCTCCTCGTTGCCAATCACGCTCCCAGGCCAGAGGCCGGTCATAAGACCCTGTCGAATCGTCACAAACACGAATCCGGTATAGATGGCCAGCACGAGGCCAACCCAGATCTTCGACATCACGTAGGGCGTGATCTTCAGGTTGATGGCCCGCTCGCGCTTGTAGATGTCGACCTCTTTGACGATCTCGCGCACGCTGGTAAGGGCCCCGACCAGGTAGGAGATCAAGCCGTTCAGGAAGAGCGTGGTGATGACATCTCCGGGCTTGCCGCTCACAGGATCGAATAGGCCCTTGCCCGCCGTCTCCATGAACGATAGAAGCGGCGCCAGGGCCAGCATGAGGCCCAGCGTCGCCTTGTCCGAGGCCATGATGCGCAGGTTGCGGCGTGAGAGGATCGAAAGCTGGCGGAGGGCCGAGACGCCCCGGGTGGCCTTGCCCCTGATATCGCCGGCCGTGATGCCGGTGGCTGACTGGGCGCCTGGTGTGGGCCGCTCGCGTTCCTTCAGTCGCCGGACGACGTTCTCTGCGTAGATGCTCGAGTGCATGTACCGCTCGGCCCAGTCCTCGGATGTCCCTCGCTCGTCATCCTCGAGGATGGTGTAGATGTCGTCAAACTCGATGTCCTTGATGCGGCGCTCGTGGTCTGAGCGGAACTGATCGAAGTACGTGAGGGCCTGCTCCGGAGGCCCGTAGTAGGCCAGGTGGCCGCCTCGCACCAGGATGATCACCTTGTCGCACATCATCACGTTCTTCGTCGCGTGCGTGATGAGCACGATGGTGCGCCCCTGGTCGGCGAGCTTCCGCATCAAGCGCATCATATTGTACTCGGTCCCGGGGTCCAGGCCGCTGGTTGGCTCGTCCAGGAAGAAGAGGCGCGGCTTCGTTAGCAGCTCTACGCCGATGGAGACGCGCTTGAGCTGGCCTCCCGAGAGCTTCCGAATGGGCACGTCCCGCCGCTCGCTCAGATCCAGCTCCTCGAGCACTTCGAGGACTCTCTGGTGCCTCTCGCCGCCCGTTGTGTCCGCCGGCATGCGAAGCTCCGCCGCATAGGCCAGGGCTTGGTAGACGGTCAGCTGCGTGTGAACGATATCCTGCTGGGGCACGTATCCCATATCGTTCCTGAACATGTCGAACTTCTCGTAGAGGTTGACGTCGTTCACGAAGACGGCGCCGTGGGTGGCGGGTCGGAAGCCGTTGAGCGCATCCATCAGGGTCGACTTGCCCGCGCCGCTCAGCCCGACGAGCGCGACGAACTCCTGGGGGTGGATCGAAAGGGAGATCTCCTTGAGCAGGTTCAACTTTGGCGTGACCCACTTCTGGAGTCTGAGGGCGTCTATCCTCAGCCCTTCTTCCGTCATCTGCTCCAGAACGTTGTCTCCGACGCGCAGCCGGTAAGGCCCGATGCGAATCTCGTCGCCCTTCTTGACCCAGGCCTCCCCGTCGATGCGCTTTCCGTTCACGAAGACGCCGTTGGAGCTCTTCAGGTCCTTCACCCGCGTCCTCATCCCCAGCCGCTCCACGAGCGCGTGGTACCGGCTGACCTGAGGAGAATCGACGACCATGTCGTTGTCCTGGGCGCGGCCAATAGTCACGGTGTCGGCGCTGATCTGGAGCGTCTGCGCGGGGGGCAGGGACGGGCGCACGGCGGCGGGCTGGAAGCCGATGTGCTCGTGGAATGCCAGGGCCACGTCCCGGCCCAGGTAGATCACGTCGCCGTCGCTCAGGGTCTTCCGCGAGATCCGTTTCCCATTGTGGACCAGACCACTCTGGCTTTCCAGATCGAGGATGGAGAAGGAGCCGCCAGTGCGCTGAATCCGGGCATGGGTGCCCGAGACCGTTGGCGAGTGGACCACGATGTCGTTCTTCGAGGAGCGACCTATTGTCGCCTGCGCCTTGCTCAAAGCGTGACGCGCCTGCTGACCCGGCTGGTGGATGATGATCCCGGCGGGCCCGGAGGGAGACAGACGCACCCGGGGCCCAATCGGAGCGGGAGCTGGAGCTTCCGACGTGACGGCCCGCACAGCAAAAACGTGCTGGCCAATCTGGATGCAGTCACCGATGCCAAAGGGAACGCCTTGCCGGTTCGGCAGGGGCTCGCCATTCAATTGGGTCCCGTTGAGGGACCCAAGGTCCATCACGCCGAAGCCGTCCGAGCGGAAGAGGAGCTTCGCGTGATGGCTGGAGACCCTGGGATTCTCGAGGATGATGTCGTTGTCGGGCGCACGGCCGACGGTGAGCTCCGGCTTGAGGATCGGTATCTCGTCCACGCGACCAGGGATCTGCGTCTGCAGGACCAGTTGCGCTTGGGCTGCGGCTGCTCCGGCACGTCCCTTATCCGGTGTAGGTCTCGCCCGACTGGATGAGGAGGCCTGATGCACACGGATCGCCGTGTCCCCGAGGCGAACAGAGCTATGTGGGCTCAGCCTGTGAGCCGAGTGCGCAGGAATCCGCCGGCCGTCGACAAACGTGCCGTTGGAGGACCCCACGTCAATGAGCTCAATGGCTCCGCGGCTGACTTGAAGCCGAGCGTGACGTCCCGAAACCTTTGGATCTTGCAGTACGACGTCGTTCCCATGGGCTCGGCCCAGCGAGAGTCCCGACTCCTGGACATCGTAGCTGCGGGTTCGCCCATCGGGCGACGTGACGGTGATCGTGAAACCTGCTGTCATTCCTCTCCCCTCCCAGCCAGAGGTACATCCCCTTCTTACATGAGTGCCTCAGGATCGTCTCCGAAGCGTCCAACCGTGCCGGGCGGCAGGGTGGACAGCGGCGCTAGATGCAGATGCGGACCAGCTGTCCAAGCCCGGAGACGCTTCGGGCTCAAGGTTGGAAATCGTCCGTCGGACCTGCCGACCGTCGCCTTCTTTCTCGCTACGTCGACAGCGATATGAGCTTGAAGATGAAAGGCCTCTCGCCGAACGTGACCAGGGAACCGTCCTCGAGCGCGACTGGCTCGCGGATGCGCTGGTCGCCCACGAAGGTACCGTTCGTGCTGCCCATGTCGTAGAGCCGGAAGGTGCCCTCCTCCAGTTTGATGACCGCGTGCTGGCGTGAGACCGTGTTGTGGTCGATCGTGAGGTCACTGTCCTGCGACCGTCCTACGGTCACCACCGGCTTCGCGACGTCCATACGCTGGGCCGGATTCTCGCGATCGATGAGTAAGCCCACAGTCGACATCTTGGGGCTACGATGCAAGATGCGCGTCCGATCCTCGGTAGACGCCTGGAATCGGGGCTGGCCTCCCCCCTGCGGGAAGGCGGGTGCGGAAGCCGGCGGCGCGCTGTAGTCGGGCGCCGTACCCATGCCGAAGGCCAGTTCGTCGTCCATCATCGTGGCCTGGGGAAACTCCGGTTCTCCGAAGCCGAATCCCCCGTCGCTGGTATCATCCATGGTCTGGAGGGGCTCGACATCGAAACCGAAGTCTTGCTCCGCAGGATAGGGCGGGGCCTCCAGGGGCGCATAACCCTGGTCGGCCTCCGCGCGGCGCTTACGCATGACGATGACGGCGACGATGACCAGCACGATGAAGACCAATGCTAGCGCGCCGACTGCGAGTCCGGCTAGAAGTAGGTTGTCCTGAATCCAATCCATGATGCCCGCAGATCCTCCTTCGTCTCTCTCTTCCTCGGGTGGTGGCGGCTCTGTTTCGCCTCCAGCCTCCGGTGTCGCTGCCTCGGCGGTGGGCGCCGGCTCCTCCTCGGCCTCCTCCTCCCCCGCCTCGGGGGAAGCTCCCCCGGGCATCGTCACTCTCTGCTCCTGAAAACCCTCCAGTTGGGTCGGCGTCTTCACTCGGACCAGGATGCTGTGAATCTGACCGTCCTGCGGCAGGCCCGTCTCATACGTGAGCACGTACTGCTTCCGCAGCGTGGAAAGCACGTTCGAGAACAGCGGCGCAAAGTCGTCCGGCGTCTCGGCGGCCTGGTACGCCCCGCCAGAGTTCTCCGCCAGGCGTCTCAGGTAGGCCTCGTCCAGCCCGCTGTTGCTCAGGCCCACTGTGAAGACGGGGGTGCGCGCGTTCGAGGCGCGCTGAATCGTGTCGCCGTCGGTGTTGACGCTTCCTCGGTCCTCGCCGTCCGTCATGACAATCACTGCCCGGTGCGCGACCGGCTCCGTCGCCTCCGCCATGCGGATTGCTTTGATCACAGCGTCGTAGAGGGGCGTGCCCGGTCCAGTGGTCTGAATCCGCTCGTGGAGGAAGTTGATTACGTTCAGGAGCTGGTTGCGGTCGTTGGTGAAGCGCACGTCATACGCCTCGTCGATCTCCGCCGGGTCGGTGCTCACATCCTGTCGGACCCCTACGAAGGCCGCTCTATCCTGGTCGTTGGGTTCGTCGAGAAGGTCTGTCAGCAAGTCCCGCGTTGCCTGCTGCGCGGCCTCGATGGGCTCCCCCTGGAGCGTCCTGTAGAGGTCGATCACCAGGGCGAGCGACACCTGGGCGTTGGGATTCGTCTCCGCCTCCACCGTACCCGGCAGAGACGTGGCGGCCCCATCTTCAACGATCTCGAAATGCTCGGCAGAGAGGTCCTGGATGGGAACGCCGTACTGGTCTCGGACACTCACGCGGATGCGGAGCGAGGGGGATGCAGAGGTGTCCACCTCCTCGACCGTCACCGTGATGTCGCTGGTCTGGGCGTCCACCCGGAAGGGTACCGCCCAGAGATGGACCCCGAGCAGGAGTACGCTCAGTATGGCGCGCATCCACCGGGCTGCCAGGGAAGCGCTTGCGGGGAATCGGCGCATGATTGACATGTGCACCCTCCTGGTTGTCAGAGCAGCGGCCTACGCTTTCTCGTCCAGCTCCACCTGCTTGAAGACCAGCGTGGTCTCGCCGACGAGGAGGAAATCGCCGTCTTCCAGCTCATACCTGTAGATCTGATTGTCGCGATAGGTCTCCCTGTCGCCAGCGAAGGTGCCGTTGGCGCTGGCCAGATCGTAGAGCACGAAAGTGTGCGTCTCTTCGTCCGTCTCACTCGACTCAAGGCGCACCTTGGCGTGCTGCCCTGAGACGTAGGAGTCACCCCCAAGGACGATCTGTCCGGCCTTGCGCCCAATCACCGTCTCTCGGTCCAGCGTGAACACTTGCCCCCGAGGTCCCCCTGGTCCCTTGATGACAGCGAGCCAGGCGAGGAGAGGCGCCGAAGCTTCCTGCTGCATGATGACGGTGTGCCCGGCTGGTCCCGCACCGGGTGAGGGTGCCTGAGGCGGCGTGCCCAGAGACGGGGGCTGATAGGCTGGCGGCGGCCCGGGCGGGGCCGGCGCGTCCATGGGCGTGGGCCATGCCGGCTCTTGGAACATATCATCGATGGGTATGGTCGGAGGCGAATCGGCGTCCATCCCGCCGGGATCCCTCTCGGGGTACGCGTCCATCTGAACGGTCGGTTTCTCGTCCACGCGAGTCCTCCTAGTCTGACAGCAGCGCCGCCGGACGCATCCTTCTACGGCGAGGCAAGCGCCTCACCAGCGACAGGGAGTGTTCGACGGACCAGTGGTACATACCAAAGGCGGACCTTCTATCGAGTCTCTCACTCGGAAGATGGGCATACTGTGTGAGGCAGACACCGGGCGGATCGCAGGGCCGGCTTCGGAGCCCCGTGACCGACTCAGACCATTAAAGGCAGTCGGCCGCCAATCGGAAAGGAAGCCACACGGAGTTGATTGGGGCAAGCCTAGTGCAAGGTATCCAGAGTTTAGCACATCCGATATCGTTTGTCCAGCGTCTGCTGTGCGGTGTCCAGCTCATCTGGAACCTTACTGCGCCGCAAGCACACCCGACACCGCTGGTTGATCCTACTGCTCCGCCAGACCCACGCCACGTGTTTTGGGTCCGTCCCTCGGTTGGGCACCACGCAAGGCGCGCAGGATGTCCCCTTGACCGTCTTTGAGGGCGTCTCCACGGCGCGAGTCGCGCCTCGTTTGCTTGTCGCTGCCCTTCACCCTGCTATAATCCCGCCCGTATGCTGAAATCACGTTATGCATTTCCCCTGGCAGCTCTGGGTCTGGCTGTCCTCACCTTGGTGGTCGTCTCATTGGCCCTGGTGACGGTGATTCGAGCGCTGCCGGGGCGCTACGCCTACTATCTGCCGGAGCCGATTCAGAAGCTGCGGCATCGCCCCCATCCGGACCAACTGCCCACCCCGGTTGCGGTCCAGGACAGCGGCTCCGTCGCCACGCTCATCCCCGCGGTCTCGCCCACATCCTCGTCGACAGCAACTCAGCCGCCCCCAACCGCGGAGCGTCCGGCGCCCACCGACACGCGTATGGTGGCGTCAGCCACCCAGACGCCAGCCCCAACACCGACGCCCACGGTAGAGCCTTCACCAACCCCGACGCCTCCAGTCATGCTGGAGTTGGCGGGCCTGCGGCACGAGCACCAGGGTTGGAACAACTGTGGCCCAGCGACGGCGAGCATGCTCCTCTCGTACTGGGGGTGCGAGCAGACGCAGTATGATGCGGCGCCAGTCCTGAAGCCCGATCCCGACGACAAGAACGTGAGCCCGTGGGAGATCGAGTCCTACGTGAGGGATCAGGGATACGAGGCCATCACCCGGGTGAACGGCGACCTTGAGATGCTGAAGGCCATGCTGCAGGCGGGATTCCCGGTGATGGTTGAGACGTGGTACGTTCGCGATGCCCGCGATCAGCTGGGTCACTACCGGCTCGTCGTCGGCTATGATGATGGAGTGCGGGAGTTCATAACCTACGATTCGCTTCACGGACCGGATGTGACCATTGGCTACCGGGAGCTCGATGAGCTCTGGCGGGTCTTCAACCGACTCTATACGGTGATCTACACGCCGGAAACCTGGGAGAAGCTGGCCTCCATCATAGGACCTGACCTCGACGATGCAGCGATGTACGAGCGCGCTCTGGAGGTGGCACGGAATGAGGCAGTGGCCCTCCCCGGGGACTGTGTGGCGTATGCGGATTGCTCCGATTGGGTAACCTTCTCCTGGTTCAACGTGGGTTCATCTCTGACGGCGTTGGGACGGCACCAGGATGCCTCGGCGGCCTACGACAAGTCCCGCCAACTCGGACTTCACTTCCGCATGCTCTGGTACCAGTTCGGCCCGTATGAGAGCTACTACGAGACAGGCCGCTTCGAGGATGTGATCACTTTGGCCGATGTGACGCTGAACACGGCGGGCAATCTCGAGGAGTCGTACTACTGGCGCGGCAGGGCCCGTATGGCGCTGGGCAACGTCGACGGCGCGCGCTCTGACTTCAGGAGTGCCCTCCGGCACCACGACGACTGGGAGCCGGCTCTCGAGGCTCTGGAGAGCGTCGGGTAGCATCCAGGCGTGACCTCAACGTCAGGCCGGGGCAGCCGGCACCCCTCGCTGCCCGGTCAGATTGGCTGATCTGCTTCATTCTCCCTCACTGTCCAGAGATTTCGGCGCGGAGGCACGCCCGCACGGGCCCCGACCTGCCCGGGCCGAGAGCCAGGACGCCGGTCGAGCATGCCGTTCCTAACGCAGCCTCCCGCCCAGCCGCCTGACGCTGTTGGCCCCTCGGTCTAAGCGCTGTCTGGTGGACCGGGATCTTCAGCGTGCAAGCCAATTTCCTTGTCCAGAAGGAGACTGGGCAGCTGTCGGATTTCCTCGCTGCCCAGGAGCACGGCGCTTACGACGTAGACCGGGGCCCCCAGACCCAGGCCGGCGACGCCCAGGATGCGTGGATCCAGCGACGGAGCCAGGGCGCGGAGGCCGATAATGGACGCAATCATGAGCGCAGAAGCGGACACGGTGCGCCCCAGCGAGGCCGCCAGCGCTCTCCCCTCGATGCCCTCCAGTTGATGGCGAGCTACCAACAACAGCAGTATGACCTGGAGCCCCGCGCCCAAGGAGTTTGACAGGGCGATAGAGCCCTGGGCCAGCCTGGGCAGCAGCAGCCATCCCAGGCCGGCGTTGATCCCTAAGCCTGCAACGGCTGCCCACAGCGGCGTCCACATATCCTTCTGGGCGTAGAACAGCCGGCTCGTCACCTCCAGCGCACTGTGGAAGATGAGCCCGAGGGAGAAGAACTGGAGAGCCAGGAAGACCCGATCAGTGGTGGCGGCATCGAAGGCCCCCCGCTGGAAGAGAAGGACCGTGAGGGGCCGCCCAAGGACCACAAGCCCTACGGCTGCCGGTACTGCCAGTGCCAGGACCAGGCGGAGGGCCCAGGAGGCCGTTCGGCGCAGCCCTTCGCGATCCTCACTGCTCGCTAGATCCGCCAGAGTGGGAAAGACCGTGATCCCCAGGGCCGTACCGATGATCGTCTCTGGGAATTGCATGAGACGCCACCCGTATTCGTAGGCGGAGATGGCTCCGTCGGAGAGCCGCGATCCGAGAAACGTAGGAAGCACGAAGTTCACGTAGGTTGCGCCCAATCCAAGCATGCGGGGGCCAATCAGTCTCACCAGGGCCCTCATATCCGGATGGGTCAGGGTGAGGGACCAGCGGGCTCCGAAGCGGACCAGGCCGGGCACGAGCACGAGAAAGTAGACCACCGCGCCGCCCACGCCTCCCCAGGCCAGGCCGAAGATTCCCCACCTTGGGACGAGAAACAGGGTGCCCAGGATGCGCCCCAGGGTGTAGCAGATGGGCGCCAGGGCCGGCAGAAGGAAGTGCTGATAGGCTCTCAGCACCCCTACCAGGATACCGCTCACGGTGAAGATCAGCGTTTGTAACAAGACCAACCGCATGAGCTTGGCCCCCAGGGCCACCTGTTCGGCGTCGAACCCGGGGGCCACGGTCCCAATGACCTGTGGCGCGAAAATCGCGGCCACGGCACCGACGACCGCCACGATCAGTAGGGCCAGGTTGACCACCGCAGACACGAGCCTCCAACCCGCGTCGTGTTCGTCGCGGCGGATTCGAGCCGCGAGGATGGGGATGAGGGTCGTGGCCATTGCGCTTCCGGCCAGGATGGTGAACAATCCATCCGGCAGCTCGAAGGCAGCGTAGTACGCGTCCAGCTCGGCGGACGCACCGAAAGCGCGGCCGATCACCACGTCCCGGCCCAAAGCGAGGATCTTGTCAAGTGTGAAGAGAGCTGCGACGAGGGCCGCCGAACGGGCCACACTGGACGAGGATCTGCGCGTTGAGGATGTCATGCGGGCCTGACGACGCAGTTCAGGAAGGGGTCCTCCTGACTATGAAGCTGCGCGTTGGGACCGGAGGACGGCTGGTCGTGAGTTCGAAAGCGTACACCTCGCGCAGGGCGTCTCGCTCGTTCAGGGCTACTCCATCTCCAGGACCACGACATCGACGGGCGCGTCGTCCCTGAACCTCGCGGCGGCGTCCGGGGAGCCGATGCCGCGGCCGACGTGCATGGGGATAGCAATCCCCGGTTCAATCGTGCGGGCGGCCTCAATGGCTTCCTCCGCGGTCATGACGTAGACTCCGCTTACGGGAAGCAAGGCAACGTCGACAGGTTCCAGATCGGCCATCTCAGGGATGTGATCCGTATCGCCGGCGTGATAGATCCGCTTCCCCTCTACGGTGATCACGAAGCCCACGTGACCCGCCTCTTTGGGATGGAAGGGCTCCCCCGGGCTGCGGAACTTGTTCACGTTGTAAGCCGGAACAGCCTCGACCTCGATTCCCCGGACGCTGACCGCGTCCCCCGGATGGATGATCCGTATGTCGCCCGAGAGTTTCTCCGCTGCTGCCGGGATGGTCACGATGACGGTCTCTTCGCCCCGGATGTGCTCCACATCCTCGGGCGAGCAGTGATCGGAGTGATCGTGGGAGATGAGGATCAAGTCCGCCTTGGGGTTCCCCTCTCCAATCTGATAGGGATCGAAGTAGATGGTCATGGGCCCATCGACTCGAAACGCATCGTGACCGAGCCAGTGAATCCGATCTAACACGCTGTCCTCCTCGTAGGTCTAAGCTGCTCCCCGTGCGACGTGGTCGGGTCGGACCGAGTGCGAACATGGGAGCGGCACTGCTGTCACGGAATGGGGCGGACGGGATCGGTCGTAGCGCTCGCCCGGTCCTCGTCGACATCTGGCAGGGTAGATTATACTTCGTTGGCACCGGCGCGAAAGGTACGCGGGGAGATGAGGCCAAAGCGGGGCGATATGGACGGGGTTGGTGGTGCGTCATCCCACGCTAGTTCTTCCGCGCCGCCGGGGGTGGGGGCGGCAGAATTGGCGTGGAGACCTGTCTCAGGTCAACCCTGGAAGTTAAGGGTGTGCGTGAGACAGATCTCCACGGATTCTTCGGTGGTTGGGAAAGGGTACGCCCTTCCTAGCCGACCGCCGGGGCCACGGCTGGGCGAAACTTATACCCGTAGACGATGGCGCCTTCCTGACCGCTGCTCTGCAGGCGCCGGGTCACCATCTCGACGGGCATCCCGATCTCGATGTCATCCGAGTCCACATCCGTCAACTGGGCGGTGACCAACGGTCCCTCCTCGAGACGGACCAGGGCCACTGTGTAGGGGGCGAACTCCTCAAAACCTCTCGGCGGATGATACACGGTGCTGTAGGAGTACACCTCACCCTTGCCGCTGAAGGCGACCTCCTTCTGTTCCACCGTCTCACACTCGGGACAAACGTCACGGGGCGGGAAAATCCTCGCACCGCATTTCTCGCAGATCTCTCCAACCAATCGATACCGCTGCTGCTGCAGTCTCCAGTTCTTTGGAATGCTGTTCATTATCACTCCTGTCTCTCAATCCTGTGCGGCGTCTCGCACGTCTCCGTTAGGTCTCTTGCCCGGTCACCGAGTCCGAAGTCATCTCGATCTATGACCGATCACGTATCTTCGACGTGAGATGCCTGCTCGTAGGCCGTCTTCGACGGCCCTAGTCAGCCATCCTCTCCAGAATGTGGGTGATCACCGTCGCGCCGCTGCCGCCAATGTTCTGTGCCATTCCCAACCGCGCGTTCCGGACTTGATTCTTGCCGGCCAGGCCGCGTAGTTGTTGGACCACCTCGACGATCTGATAGATGCCCGTGGCTCCCACCGGGTGGCCTCGAGCCTTCAGCCCCCCCATGGTGGTCACCGGAACGCGACCGTCGATGCCGATCCCGCCTTCTTGGGCTAACCGGAGGCCCTTGCCGCGCTTCGCGAATCCGGCTGCCTCAAGGCTCAAAGTCGCCATGATGCTGAAGGCGTCGTGCAGCTCAAATAGGTCAATGTCCGAGGGGCCGACACCCGCTTGATTGTAGGCCCGTTGTGTCGAGAGTGCGGCTCCCTCCAGAACCAGCGGATCCCGTCGATCGTGGACGGCAACTGTGTCCGTCCCCACCGCCGACGCCGCCACGTGTACTGGGGTCACCGAGTGGTTCTGCGCTTGACCTGCCGGCGCAATGACGACCGCCGCTGCTCCATCACAGATGGGGGAGCTGTCCAGCAGGTTGATCGGATCGGATATCATCCGCGCCTGGGCAAACTTCTCGGCAGTAACAGGGAAGCGGAACATGGCGTGGGGGTTGTGCACGGCGTTACGATGCGCGTTGACTGCAAAGGGTGCGAAGGCCTGATGGCTGTATCCGTACTCATGCATGTAGCGCCGCATCAACAGTGCATTAATGGTAACAAATGAGGCACCGTGAGCGGCCTCGTGATCCGCATCAGCCGCCGAGGCTAGGGCAGCTGTGGTATCCGGGCCCAACGTGTCGGTCATCTTTTCCACCCCGACGACCACCACGATGTCCGCCAGCCCACCGGCGACGGCGATGTATCCCATCCGCAGGGCCGCCGCCCCAGATCCGCAGGCAGCCTCGATCTTGAAGGCTTCGATCCCCCGCAGGCCGGCGAAGTCCGCCACCAGCGCCCCCAGGTGTTCCTGACCCTCCAGCTCCCCGGAGAGCATATTTCCCACGTAGAGCGCGTCGGCGTTCATCACCCCCGCATCGGCCATGGCTGCCTGGACGGCCCCCAGCGCCAGATGTCGCAGGCTCACGCCCCAGTGTTCTCCGACCTCCGTCTGTCCGATCCCGATAATGGCTACGTCTCTCATAGGTTGGACCTGCTTCAAACCTCTCGCACGATGCTGTTCTCTACAGCCTCATCCCTCGCGTCGTGCAAGCATCACTCAACGTCAGCCAGAAAAATCGCCCTACACACGACGGTGTAGGGCGACCAGTGCACGCGCTACGTGACCAACTTTTTAGTGTAGCGGACGTAGGTAGCATAGTCAACTTGACGGCGTCGCGCGATGTAGTCCCGGGTCGCCGGTGCCTTGGGCTGTCGTTCGACAATGGCGTCGGTGACGCGGAGCGACAGCGCGTCCGAGCCAGCTCCCGATCCATAGCTGGCGATGAGCACGCGCTGGCCCGGCTCGGCGACGTCGAGCACCGCGGTCAAGCCCATCGGCGAGGAACCGGCATACGTATTGCCGATGTCGTTGACGAGTAATCCGGCTCCAATCTGCTCCTTGTCGAAGCCCAGATGCCGGCCTATTTTGGCCGGAAACTTGGCGTTGGGCTGATGGAAGACGACGTGTTCGTAGTCGCTGGCCCCGGTTCCCAGGGTTTTGAAGAGTGCTTCGACGGCCCCGGCGATGTGCGTGAAATACGCCGGCTGACCGGTGAAGCGTCCGCCATGGGAGGGGTAGCGCTGATAGGCCCGTCGCCAGAAGTCCGGGATGTCCGTGGCGTAGGAGACGGAGCCCTCGAGTATCGCCAGCGCCCCCTCGGCGGAACCGATGAGAAAGGCTGCGCTTCCGGCCGCTGCCGTGTATTCCAGCGCGTCGGACGGCCGGGCTTGCGCGGTGTCTGACCCCACAGCCAGCGCATATCGCGCCATGCCGGAGCCGACGAAACCGATGGCCGCCTGAATAGCCTCGGTGCCGGCCTTGCAGGCGAACTCCCAGTCGCCCGCTTGCGTGTAGGGCGTCGCCCCGATTGCCTCGGCCACGATGGTCGACGTGGGCTTGACCGCATAGGGATGGGACTCGCTTCCAACCCAGACGGCCCGGATCTCCGCCGGATCGAGGTTGCCCGCGCGAGCCAGGGCGTTGCGTGCGGCCTCCAAGGACATGGTCGCCACATCCTCATCCGGGCCGGGCACCGATTTCTCCTTGATCGGCGTCCCGCCCTTGCCGTCCAGCCAGACACGGGCCACCTCGGTCGCCGGCAGTCGGTAGCGGGGCACATACGCGCCATATCCCACAATGCCTACATCCCGGTCTGGTTTCAGTATTGCCGCGTCCAAATTGGTCACCATATCGGAGCTTCACTCTCCGCCATCTCTTCGTTAGTTAGCCAATCGGTCCAGCTAGATAGGGGGGGCGACCGTGATCGTCAGTCCTGTCCCGCACCCTTCATACCCTTCATCAGTCTAGCACACAGTCTGCCGCGTCCGCAATGGCACTTTTGGGGGACGGTTCATCGCTCATCCATCTGTGCCTCGCGCAGTTCGTCCAGAAGGACTCTGGCCCGATCAAGCCGAACTGGCCCCTTGTCGATCATCCCGCTGGCAATAAGTGTCACCTCGTCGCCCTCGGCGCCGGCGGCGATGGCGACCTGTCGCGCGTGAAGCTGCATGTGCCCCCGCTGTATGCCCTCGGTCGCCAGCGCACGGAGAGCTGCCAGGTTCTGTGCCAGCCCCGCGGACGCCATGATGGCTGCCAGCTCGGAGGCTGTGTCGACGCCCAGGATACGCAGCGCGATCTGCGCCGTGGGATGTACCCGGGTCGCCCCCCCCACGGTGCCGACCGTGAGGGGTAACTCGAGGGTGCCGACGAGATCGCCGGCATCGTCCAGGGCCCAGGTGCTCAGGCTGCTGTACTGGCCCGAGCGGGCTGCATAAGCGTGTGCACCAGCCTCAACTGCCCGCCAGTCGTTCCCCGTGGCGAGGACGACGGCGTCGATCCCGTTCATGATCCCTTTGTTGTGCGTGGCAGCCCGGTAGGGATCTGCTGTCGCAAAGGCTGCCGCTTCGACGATACCCTGCGCCACGTCGCTGCCGGAGAAGGACTCGAATGCCAGGGCCTCCGCCGGGACTGTGCACCGGGCCCGGGCCAGACGTCGATCCGCCAGGTTCGAAAGGATGCGGAGCAGGACCCGCCCCCCGGTGATGCGCTCAATCTCGCCCGCCAGGGTCTCGCAGGCCGTGTTGACGGCATTGGCGCCCATGGCGTCGCGGCAGTCGAAGATCAAATGGACCACGAGCATCGGTCCCGTCACGGACGACGTAACGATCCGGACCTCGAGATCCCGGGCGCCTCCCCCCAGCTCCACTAGGACGGGATCCGTCTCGTTCGCCAGCTCCAGAAGCTTCTCCTTCTCGCCCAGGATGTCGAAGCGAGCCGAATGCACATCGACCACGTCGAGCACCTGGATCTGGCCGATCATCTCTGGAGCCGTGGTGATCGCCGTGAAGCCGCCGCCTGCTCGAGCCAGCTTGGCCGCGAACGAGGCCCCGGCAACCACCGAGGGTTCCTCGATGACCATCGGGACCAGCACATCTTGATCGTTCACCAGGAAGTTGACGGCGATGCCGAGCGGCAGGGCGTACAGGCCCACCACGTTCTCGATCATGCGGGTCGCCCGTTCGTGATCGAGCCCCATGGCCCCGCTGAGGGCCGCGCTTTCATCCTCTGCTAAGTCGGCCCACTCTGCGACGGTCTCGACGCGCTCCGCCAGCGTTCTGTTGTAGAACCCCGCGATCCGGGAGGATTGTCTCATCACTCGCTCCGGGTTTTCCTCTCTAGCCCCATAACACACCAAGACCGCCGGATCAACAAGAGTCCGGCGGCCGATTCCCTGCGATTATACCACGCGCGCCCTCCCAAAAGCTATCAGATCACCATCTATCGCTTTCAGGAGGAGACTGATCTGCGATTGCTGCAATCCATACGGTCCGTTTTTACGCTGGCCTCACATGGATATGCGCCAGCCCGCATCCATCGGCGAAGGCCGTCCCGCTTCGTGTCCCGCCCCCATGAGCAGGCAGCGTGGACGCAGGCTCGAACCTTGCGATGCTTCTTTGGTCCAGTTGCTGGTGCGACGGGTATGGCTGGGGATCCGCTGCATTGTGGTGTCTGCCTCAGTGCCTCAGTCCCCTTTTCCCTGCCCGGAGAGGGTCCATAGGATGACCTCGGGAGGCGAGAGGAGGCGGGCCCGCGGCGCGCCGAGGCCCTCCATCCCAAGTCCTCGGCTGACGTAGAGCGTTGTTTCTTTCTCCTCATACCGTCCCATCTCATACCGCTTCCCAAATGCTGAGCTGGTGACCAAGGCACCGATCAGAGGCAGCCGAACTTGCCCGCCGTGGGTATGACCGCATAGATAGAGATCGATGCCCAATTCCACGGCCTCCGGCATCAAATCCGGTGAATGGTAGAGGAGCAGCGTGAAAACCCCTGGCTCAACAGCGCGGGCTAGAAGCCGTCGCAGGCGAGGGACGTCGCGGGCACGGTCCCGGGCACAAGTGAGCCCTGCGAGACGGATCGTCTGATCACGGAGGGTTAGCTCTATCACGTCGTCCAAGAGCCAGTTGACGCCAAGGCCCTCGAAAACGTCCGGCACCACGTCTCGCAGGTCGACCGGGGGGCTCCCGGTGATTGCATAGATGGGGCACGACGACCGCTCGCATATCCCGTTCAGAACCTGTCGAGCGTGTTGGTGGGCGTCCCCGTCACGGATGTAGGACAGATTCAGATAGTCTCCGGTCATCACAATCAGATCGGGATCGAGCTCCTCGACCACGGCCAGAAGCCTTTCTTCCCGTCGTGTCCACCGCTCAACGTGCATGTCCGAAATGTGGAGCAGACGCACCGACGCGTCTGCATCGAGCTTGGGAGAGACGAGAGCGGCGCGGGTGATCCGGAGGGCGAAAGGTTCAACCCAGGTCGCGTACACGGAGACTGCCGCGATGGCGATCTGGGCAAAGACCACGCCGACGAGGCCTGGCAGCGTGGGCCAGAGGAGCCCCGACAGGAACGTGATACCTGTCCGCACCAGGGTCAGGGCCAGCAACGAGGGCGTAACAGGCCCGAAAGACCGCTCCAAGCGTGGGAGGAGCGCCAACCCCATGCCGTCGAGGGCCGCGAACAGCAGGGAGAGCGCGGCAACTGGGATCCGCAGGTGGTCCCACGGCCAGCACGCCACGGCCGCCAAGGCCACCCAAGCTGGCGTGAGTCCAAGGGGCTGGACTCGGCCCAGAAGCTCTGTAGCCACGAGGACGACGTGGAGGACGGGCGGGCGATAGTCCGGAGGATGCAGCATGTCTCCAAGACTCATCTGATCCGAGGGCGTTGCTGTTCGCTGCAAGGGACACTCTCCTACCTATCCTCGGGGGCGGGCTGAGCTTGGTTTCGGCGGTGCCGACCGTGCCCACGCTACCTAACGCTTCAGGACGCGGCGCAACAGTGCCGGCTTGTTGGTGATTATGCCGTCGACGCCCCCGTCCGCAAGCACGCGCATACGCTTTGGGTCGTCGATGGTCCAGACGTTCACCCGCACGCCGAGCTCGTGGGCGTGAGCCACCAGGCGTTCGCTCACGTTCGTATGGTGCGGGTGGATAGCGGCGGGCTGTTCACCCAGAAGGAGGTCGGCGAGACGACGCAGCGGGAGAGGACTGTTGGTATAGAGCAGGGCTAGGGGGACCCGGGGTGCCAGTCGGCGAACCTGTCGCAGGAGATACGGATTGAAGCATGATACCAGTACCTCTTGCTGCAGCTCGTGCCGTTCAAGGAGATCGACGACCGTGGGGACCAGATCGTTGTCCAAGACCTGCGCCCCTTTCAACTCCAGGTTCAGCACCGTCCTCCCCCCGAAGGTGTCCAGAACCTCCTCTAAACTTGGGATCCGTTCTCCCTTGAACGCCGGATTGAGCCACCCGCCGGCGTCCAGTGTCCGGAGCTGGGCAAAGGTCATGTTGGCGACGGCGCCCGAGCCATCGGTCGTGGCCTCCACGGTGGCATCGTGAATCACCACGGGCACGCCGTCTGCCGAAAGCCGTACATCTAGCTCGATGCCGTCGGCACCGCGGTTCAGGGCTTCCTGAAAGGCTCGAAGGGTGTTCTCGGGGGCGACCTGATTGGCTCCGCGGTGAGCGATATTCAGCGGTCCACGCGATTCACGTGATCTGCCGCCCATTAGTCCCTTTCCCCCAGGATCCACTCGTCATACAGCGAGCGGTATGGGCTGCCTGTCACAGTTTCGACGGCGGCCAGCCAATCCTGCGGGCGCGCGATACGGTACCGATTCCGTTCGAAGTACGCTTCCAGGATGTGCCAAAAAGCCTTCGCCCCCACCTCCTGGCGCAAATTGTGGAAATAGAGCGGCCCTTTCTGGTAGACCACGGGCGCATAGTTGCGCCTGGAGTACGCAGCGACTGGCAGCCCCACCGGCTGATCGCGGCCTGTTTCCTGCAGCTCCGCGTACGCCTGCTGGAAGGATGTCTCGACTACGATGTCGAGCGCCTCCTCCCCGTACACATCCTCGTAGTAGAGTGCGGTGCAGTACTGAACGAGGGCCTCGTCAAGCCAGGGTTCATCAACTTGGTCGTTGCCCACCAGACCATACCACCATTGGTGGAGCACCTCGTGCACGACCACCCACTCCATGCGATCGCTGACACCTTGGCCCGAGTCATAGTAAGACTCGTTGATGACCACCAGGCCCGGGTATTCGATGCCTCCGGCCAGGGTTGGCGTCTCCACGACATCCAGCTCGGCGAACGGATACGCGCCGATGCGCTTGCTGAAGAGGTCCAAGGCCCGGCTGGCGAAGTCCAGCGCCGCTTGACCTCCCTCCTCGTGGCCTGCGTAGAAGACGCTGTTCACGGTCACGTCACCAATTGCTCGGCTCCTCGTCCGGTACGACCCGCCCGTCACCGCCGTGAAGTCCCTCACCGGCGCCGCTGCGCAGGACCACGTCGTCGACGCCGCGTTTTCCGACACAGGGGCACACGTTCCAGACCCGACGAGCGTCATCGTGGTCGGCGCGGTCAGACTAACGTCGAAGAACGCCACGTCGGTGAAGACGGCGTCCCCATACGACGGGGCTACTGCCAGATTCCATCCTTCGTCATCGTACACAGGGATGATAGGGAAGGCGTTCGCCAGGGCCGCCACGCCATCGTAGAGACCCAGCTGCCGATACCCGTCCGAGGGCTCCTGACTGCTGGCGGGGTGGTTGCTGGTTGGTAACGCCAGCTCGAAGCGGACGTCAAGTTTGACGTGCCGCCCCGGTTGGAGCGGCGTGCGCAAAGGCACGCGGAGGGCGGATCCCAGGAGGGCCCTCTCTGGCGCAATCGGTCGACCGTCAACTTCCACGGAAACGATCGACATCTCCCCTCCGTAGCCGGATGTGTTCGGGAAGAGTCGCAGGTAGATGCTTTCCAGTTCCACGCTCTCGGTGTTGGTGTAGCTGATCTCCTGGTCGCCTGACACGGTGGCCCGTTCCATATCCAGGTCGAGGTCGAGACGATACCGGGTGGCGTCAGGGAGCTGGTCGAGGTCGTCGCGGAAGCCCGGCGCCAGGGCTCGCTCAAAGCTGATCGCATCAGATGGGGGTGTGCTTGAGGGCGTTGGAGCGTCGTCAGGTGGTGGTTTGGGCGAGGGAGTGGCCGCGACCTCCGGCTCTGTGGACGCCGTCGGGATCGCCGCGGTGGCTGTGACACCGTCGTTGGAACGCAGCGTCGGCGTGAGCGACGACCGGTCGGGTCGACAACCCGCCGATGCAGCCGCCAAGCAGACTGCGAGCAGGACCACAAGTGCGCGGATCCTCATAGCCTTGAAAGCGCCAGACCGAGCGGACTGTAGGTCCCTGGAGCCTGTGGTGTCTCGCGTGGCAGGTCCCGGCTTCCGGTCTGCAGTGGCCTGCCCGGCGGCTCCCGGCCTGCTAGGAAGGGGCACCGGTTCCACCAATCCACCGTCGGCGTCGCCGTTGGCAAGCCGGTCGGGTTCGTCTCCGGCGAACGCGTCAGGGCAGGCTGGGGCGTTGGCGTGTCCGAGGTTGAGAAAGCGGAGATCGGTGTGCCTCGTGCACCCGCAGCCCCCTCTAGGGACAAGGGGGACGCAGAGGCCGGAGATGAGCTCGGGAAGGAGCAGGCGGTCACGAGAACGCCGAAGACGATATTCGTCAGAAAGAGTCGATCACTCCATCTCCGGCATCGTCGCGCGGTACCGTTGGATCCCAGGCCTGTCTCTGTTGGAGGTCGGGAGTACCTTCGGCCTGCTTGGAAATCCTGTGTCGAGCCGGGATTCATCACACGAGCCAATCGAGGACTGCGTCCGTCAGTTCGTCAACATGTCCCGCGAAGAGATGACCTGTGCCGGGGATGATGTGAAGCTTTTTCGGCGCGCGTAGGCGCTCGACGTAGGCCCGCAGCTCCTCGCTGGGTGCCCAGGGGTCCTCGTCACCGGCCACGAAGAGTTTGGGACGGCGCTCCGTGTCAAGGAACGGGTCGTCGTAGTGTTCCGCGACCAGGGCTATGCCAACCATGCGGCGCAGCCGCTGGTCTCTGGCTGCGTGGTGGAGAGCCACGCCAGCGCCGAAGGAGTAGCCCGCGACGGCCAACTGGTCGGGATCGATCTCCGCTTGGACGAAGAGGAAGTCGACAGCGCCTTTGACATCGTCCTTCTCCCCCTCGCCTCTGGAAAAGCTCCCCTCGCTCCCCCCGGCACCGCGGAAATCGAACCGGAGCGCTGCCCATCCCGCGACGGCCAGATCAAGGCAGAGCTGAACCACGATACCGTTCCCCATATTGCCCCCCATCATCGTGTGCGGGTGACATACGATGGCGGCAGGGAAGGGTGGTTCCCCCTGCTCGGGCAGATGCATGACGCCCTGAAGGCCTGGTCCGCCGCCGGCAGCGCTGAAGGAGACGCGCCGGCTTCGCAGATCTCCCTCCGCTCTGATGTCGTAGCTCATCGAGTCCCTAGCCGCCCCCGACCGGAGGAAAGATACCGACTTCGTCGCCCTCACTCAGGCCGTAGTCCCTCTGTCGGACTGTGCCATTGACGAACACGACCTTCACCTGGCCGTCGGGAAGATTGAGTCTCTCGACCAGGTCCGCGATCGTGGCCTCGTCCGGCACGGCGACGGACATCGCCTCACCGATCCCCAGGTCGGGATACTGCCGACGAAGTGTGGCAAAAAGCTTGACCTGAATGCTGATCATAGACTTGGCCATCCCTTCGTGGTCCAAACAGTAATCAAAACCCCATTATACCAGGCCGGCTTCGAGGGGCCACCGGACGCCTCCGCGGAAGAGGCAAAAAGGGCCTTGACTCACGTGGCTGTGTCGACCGCCACTGGTGGGCGACTGGCACCCTGACCACCGTGTGGTAGGATGAGGCAGCTATGCTCGGGCGAGGACCCAATGTGCAGATCTACCTATCTCCTCATTTGGATGATGTCGCTCTCTCCTGCGGAGGTCGTGTCTGGCAGCAGGCCCAGGGTGGGACCTTCGTGAGGGTTATCACGGTCTTCGCCGGTGCGCCTGACCCCGACCAGCGGCTTTCGCCTTTCGCACAAGAGCTTCACGCGAGATGGGGCACGCCCGTGGACGCCGTTAGGACGCGGCGGATGGAGGACTTGGAGGCCCTTGGGATTCTGGGCGCGCAGGCGGTTCATTGGCGTTTCCAGGACTGCGTCTACCGCCGGTCCGCACAGGGGCATTTCCCCTACCCGGACGAAGAGGCTCTCTGGGGGCCGATCGATCCGGCGGACGGGTCCTTGGTTCGGCAGCTCCGGGATCGGATCGGAGGGCTATGCCTGGGGTCGTCCGGGCATCTATACGTGCCCCTTGCCGTCGGCGGGCACGTCGACCACCGCATCGTTCGACGGGCGGCTGAGCAGAGCGGCGCAAGGTTGACCTACTACGAGGACTTCCCCTACGCGGAGGACGCGGAGAGCGTGACGACTGCGATCGGGAACCGCGCCTGGAACCCGGAGGTGGTCACTCTTTCGGAGGAGGCGCTCAGGACGAAGGTGGCGGCCCTGGCCCGCTATAGGTCGCAGGTGAGTACCTTCTGGCAAGGCTCAGAGGAGATGGCTGCTTCGGTGCGTGGCTACGCCGAGCGGCTCGGGGGTGAGGCTCCCGCCGAGCGCTACTGGCGTGTCAGGCCCGCTTAGATTCGGCTCGCTCGAGGAAGCGCTGCTGTTCGATGACGAACCGCGTGTGCGACGCTTCGCCGATGCGCTCCGCATCGTCCCAGGCCTCAATCGTGAACACGAGTCGCTGTCCGTCGACCTCCACCAACTCGGCGCGGGCGCGTACGTGCATACCGACGGGCGTGGGTGCGAGATGACGGACGTCCATGTGGCCGCCCACCGAGGTCCGTTCAGCGGGGAGGTGGCCCTTCAGAGCCTCGACGGCTGCGTTCTCCATCAAGCCCACCAGCGAAGGCGTTCCAAAGACGGGCACAAGACCACTCCCCCAGCGGGCAGCCGTGTCGTCCTCCGCCACGCGTTTCTCAACCTCGCCTGTCAATCCGGGTTCTAGTCCAGCCATAGGCCACCTCAGAGATTCGGTCGGATGACCCTCCACAGACAGTAGACGTCGAACGCCGCCAGACCGCCCAGCAGGAGGAGCTTAGACCAGGGGCGCAGTCGGCTCGGAAGCGGCTTGGCCAAAGTGTTAAGACCCAATGCAGCCGCCGTGGACAGCGGAACCAGGGCAGGGTAGAGATAGCGTCCTTGATGCTGAACGAAGGTTAGGTTGTACCAGAGGAACGCAAGCAGCGTGAGGAGCGCGGAGAATCCCAGGATGATCGCCGCCCCCCCCGGCGACAGTCCGTTCGGCGACGATCTGTGCCTCTCGACCACCCAGGCGGCGAAGCCGATGAGCAGGAGACAGGAGAGCGTGAGCAAGCCCTCGTAGGCCTCGGACGGAAGTGGCAAGACCATCCAGCCGAACTGGCCCCAGAAGCTCTGAAACGTCGTGCGGACCAGGCGCCACACGAGTCCCCACCAGCCGTACGTCGCCAGCCACTCCGATGATCGCGGCTGGTTTTCCACCACCAGATTGTGCCGTGCTAATCCCAGGGGATCGTCCCAGCCGTACGTCATGCCGTTCCGGAGGAACCATGGCGCGGAGATGAGGGCCGCCGGGACGAAGACCCAGGCGAGCTGCTCCAACGCCCATCGAGTGGAGCGAGAACCGCGCCGCCAGCGGACGGCGATGGCTGCGGCAGCGACGCCGGCAGCCACGTACGCCGTCGTCTTCGTCAGGAGGGCTGTCCCCACCAGTACCCCCAGGCCCCACGGGCGACTTCGCTCCTTCCGAAGGTAGACAATCGAGCCCCACAGCGTAGCGGCAACCATCAGCTCGGCCAGCGCGTCGTTATTGATCCCGGCCGTCATCGCCACGTGCTGTGGTATGAATGCGATGAACCCGGCCGCCAGCACAGCTAGGTGCGGCTTGTCGCCCACAGCGACTCTCACCGCGCTGAAGGCGACTGCCAGAAGCGCTGCCCCCATGCCAATCGTGAGGAGACGAAGGGGCAGAACCTGGCCGCCGAAGACGGCGTAGATGGGCGCTGCCACCAAGTAGTAGAGCGGCGGTTGGTGGTCCTCATACTCGAGCGGCTCCACCGAGAGCTCCGGCGGAAACCGTTTGGACGTCAGCTCGGCGAGGTAGTCCTGGTCGTAGTCTTCGGGCTCCAGGACAGGGAAGCCCCGGCCCTCTGCCAGAGACCGCACGTAGTTGTAGTGTGCAGGCTCGTCGGGAACCTGCCACCGCGGCGTCACGATGGCGTAGAGAGTACCTATGCTGGCGTAAGCCACGATGATAATGCCCAACAACAGGGGGCAGGAGAGGTGCAGCTTGAAAGAACCGAAGGCCAAGGTCCAGCGCCGATCAGTCATCTGGTGGACGACTAGGGGAGACTCGGCGTTCCCGGGGCGACGCCCTTGATCCGCACGAGGGTCCCTACCGGGGCCCACTCGTAGAGCGTCTTGGCATCATCAACGTCGAGGATGATGCAGCCGTAAGACGCTGGCCATCCAAGGACGCTGGCCCAGACCCGCTGTCCGTCGGCTCGGATCGGAAGCTCGTGAATGCCGTTGGCGAAGTCCGGCCCCTCATAGTAGATGGCCATGAAGTAGGGCATCTCCAGGCTCCAGCGCTGCGCGTACGCCTCGGGCTCCTTGAAGAGCACCTGAAACTGACCAGCGATCGTCGGCGTGCTTGTCATGCCGCTGGAACAGGTGAAGTCGTAGACGAGGGTATCCTCCTCGTACGCGCGCAGCCGCTGCTCTGGAAGATCGATCTCGATGCGCTGGCCTGGGGCCAGCGGCTCCGGGAAGAGAACGTCGATGGAGGGGATGGTGAGCTCCATCCCGATGAGCAGCTCCCCCGGCTCAACCTCCGGGTTGGCCTCCTCGAGGCGCCAGACGGGAAAGCCGTGACCGTAGGCGATGTCGAAGAGCGTGTCCCCCGGCTGAACGACGTAAGTATGCTCTGGATGACGGACGACCGCCTCAGCCTCGTGACCCCCGGTCGCCACAGCCTCCAAGACCCCACTCAACGTCTGTTCGACGTTCAGGATTACCTCTGGATCGAGCTCGGGAGCGATCTCAAGCAGCCACGATTCGACCGCCGTATCATCTACGTGCAGGTGGATCTGGTCGTCGATCGTCACCGTGCTGAGCCACTCCGCCAACCCCACCGGCGACGTGTTGTAACTGGCTTGAACTCCGGCGAGAGGATCGTCCACGATCACCGTGAACGGCGCGGCAAGGATCTTCTGGGCCTCCGTACAACCAGGTTCAGGCTCCGTAAGGTCCGGGGGGAGGCTGGTCACCTGGAGTTCCACGCCTTGGGCGCCCTGTGCCGTCGCCGCCGCCGCGATCGCGCCCGTACTCGCTTCGACATCGAGGGCTCGCCCGGCGCGCCCGTCGGTGCACGTCACGCCCGTCGGCCCGATGCTGACGGTAGCATTCTTGGGGGCCTCGTAGATCTGTGGGGCCAGATCGTTAAGCAGGGCCTCTACCCTCGACGAGTCGACCGGCGTGAGCTGTGCATCGAGGGGCTGTCCGTCGAACCTCGTGCGCCAAGCAGATAGCGCCTGCCGGTACCACGGCCCGTCGCGGCCCACCCGGTACGCCGCTTCGGCGGTACTAGTCCAGTCGTATCGGCGTCCCAGGTCTGCCCACGCGATGTCACGGGCATCACCGGGCCCGGTCAACGTGAGCGTTCGGGCCGGGGCTGCGCCGAGGCGCTGCGCCATTGCCGTTTTGGCTTCTTCCGTGGTCAGCCCCCCGAGCTCTAGATCCCGGACTGTCACCCCCGGGTAGATACGGCCCCGGAAGAAGAGCGGATAGGCCAGGATCGCAACAACGAAGAGGGTGAAAACGACCAGGAGCATCCCGGCAGCGACCGCGAGTATCTTGACCCGTTCTAGCTGAGGTTTCTTGTCTCTCTCCGACATCGATGATCACAAGTATAACCGGCATCGATGGGCCTGCAAGTTGTGCGCCGGGAGGGCGGAATGCCGGTCACAGGCCGTTGACAAAGAACCGTACCGGTGCTATCATACCTCGCGCCTCGGAGTTGGCTGAAGCCGTTCGCTTCCGATCCAAATGCTGGGCCAGATGTAAGCTTCCGACAAGCTACCATGCTCGACACGATTCCCGACACAAGCGGTTGGCGGCCTATCCACTGGATCCTGGCCAGCATCATTCTCCTGACCCTACCCTGCTATTGCATCGGACTGTCGATGCTTGTTCTGAGACCGGAGCCGCAGGCTCCAACGCCTACGCCGACCTCGACCGCGACGGCGACGGATGCCCCACTGTTGAGCCCGACGCCCGGAACCGCGGAGCCCACGGAGACGTTGCCGCCAACGCCGACCCAGTGGTATCCTCCAACTCGCACCCCGACCCCGGAGACCATGCCGACGCTCACCCCGAGTCCTGAGCCGTCGGCAACCTGGACACCGTTGCCCACCCATACACCAACTCCGTCCCCTACCCCTACTGATACCCTTGCTCCGACGGCCACGGAGACGGCTACCGAACCGCCGACCGACACGCCGACGGCGACGAGTGAGCCGACAAACACACCGTCTAGCCCGGCGACGAACACCCCGACAGCCGTCGAGACGGAGACACCGACTGAAGAGCCCAGCGACACGCCGACTGTCACTACTGCTGCCACGACGCCACCGTCGGATACGCCTACGCCGACGGCCACACTCACGCCGGAGCCGGAGGCCACACCCGCTGCTGGCTCCTCTGGGTGAACCGCCGGTGATCGCCAATGGATCGATAGTGGAGAAACGTAGAGGAGAACTAGATTGGACGCTATTTCTTTGTTGAAGCAGCTTTCTGAGGCTCGCGGCTTGTCCGGCTTCGAGGGACCGGTCCGCGACCTTGTACGAGAGACCTGGAAACCCTACGTCGACCATCTCGACGAGGGGAGGCTGGGGAGTCTGATCGGTGTCAAGAAGGGCGGTGGGGAGGAACCGCGGCCCCGTCTGATGCTGGCAGCCCATATGGACGAGGTCGGCCTGATGGTCACCGGCATTGAGGACGGATTCTTGCGCGTCTCTCGAGTTGGCGGCACCGACCGGCGTGTCCTGCTGGGGCTTGAGGTCACCGTGCACGGACGGCGGGATCTCCCCGGTGTCGTGGCCACCCGGCCACCACACGTGCTACCCCAGGGGGAGCGGAAAAAGACCGTTCCTCTTGAGAAGATCTTCGTTGACGTGGGGCTGCCGGAGGGGGAGGTCGAGGAGCTTGTCTCTATCGGCGATCTCATCTTCATCGACCGACAGATGACCGAGCTGGCCAATCGCCGCGTTGCTGGGAAGGCCCTCGATGATCGGGCCTGTGTGGCGGCCATTAGCCTGGCCCTGGAGCGATTGAACAAGATCGACCACGCGTGGGATGTCGTGGCTGTGGCGACTGTCCAGGAGGAGACCGGCCTCAAGGGGGCGCTCGCATCAGCCTTTGGCATCGCTCCGGATCTGGCGATTGCCCTGGACGTCACGTTTGGTGAGCAGCCCGGTGCGGACAAGTTCGGCACCTTTCCTCTGGGTGAGGGCCCAGCTATCGGTCTCGGCCCCAATTTCCACCCGGGCCTCGTGGACCGCTTGAAGAAGGTCGCGGAGGACCGGGAGATACCTTACCACATAGACCCCATTCCCGGGCGGAGCGGTACCGATGCCTGGGCCATCCAGGTGAGCCGGGAAGGGGTGCCGACCGCGCTCGTCTCCATCCCGCTTCGGTATATGCATCAGCCCGTGGAGACCCTCGCCGTCGAGGATGTGGAACGGGCAGGACGGCTTTTAGCCGCCTTTGTCGCGGACTCGGAGGTGGGTCTCCTGGATGAGATCGCGTGGAAGATGGGAGAAGGGTCATGATCCTGAGAGAACTCTCCGAGGCGTTTGGCGTCTCCGGCAACGAGGACGATGTTCGATCCATCCTGCTTGAGGCGATTCAGGATCACGTGGACGAGGTCAAGATTGATGCCCTTGGTAACCTGCTGACGGTCAAACGCGGCGCCGGCGATGAGCCAATGCGCGTGATGGTGGCTGCCCACATGGACGAGATCGGCCTGATGATCGTCGATCACGACGACAAAGGGATGCTGAAGGTGCAGGCAGTGGGCGGGATCGACGCGCGACTGCTCCCCGGTACGCTCCTCGCCGTGGGCCCGGAGCGTACACCTGGTGTGATCGGGGTCAAGCCGATCCACCTGACGGAGTCCGGTGAGATGGAGAAGGTGGCGAAGATCGAGGACCTGGTCATCGATATTGGTGCCAAGGGGAAGGGCGAAGCGCAGGAGGCAGCGCCCGTGGGTACCTATGCGACCTTCACCACCCGCTATCGTGAGCTCGGCCCAACAGTCACTGGGAAGGCCTTCGATGATCGGGCGGGCTGCGCGGTCTTGGTTGAGCTGTTACGCGGGGAGTGCTTCGACTTCGATCTGCACGGTGTATTCACCGTTCAGGAAGAGGTGGGGCTGCGCGGCGCTCGAGTGGCCGCCTACGCGATTGACCCGGACTGCGCCTTCGCTTTGGAGGGTACCATCGCCGATGACATTCCCAAGGAGAAGGATGAAAGCCCGACGACGGAGCTTGGCAAAGGGCCGGCGATCACCGTCATGGATCGTTCGTTTATCGCGGACCGGCGTTTGGTCCGTCTCTTGACCGGCACGGCCGACGAGTTGGACATCCCCCACCAGTTCAAGCAGCCGGGCCTTGGAGGGACCGACGCCGGCGTGATCCATCTAGCCCGGGAGGGGGTCCCGTGTGCCACAGTGTCCGTGCCGTCGCGCTACATACACAGCCCGGTGGCTATGCTGAACCTGGAGGACTTTGAGAATACGGTGCGCCTGATGCGGTCAGCACTTGGACGCCTGACGCGGGCGACACTGGCGTGATGGCTCTCTGGGGGGTAAGAACGTGCGGATCTTATGTCAGAGCTTCCCGATGGCTGCTGGCAGGGCCACGGTCACTGGATTATTGAGCAAAAAGAGGAATGGATGAAAGATCTAATTCGCAAGCTGGTAGAGAGCTACGGGCCCTCGGGCAGGGAGGAGCAGGTTCGCGACGTAATCCGAGCCGAGGTCGAGCCGTTGGTGGATGAGGTTAGGGTCGACGCGATGGGAAGTCTGATCGCGCACATGGAGGGCGATGGGGGAGGGCAGCGCGTGCTCCTGGACGCCCACATGGACGAGATCGGCGTCATGGTGACCTACATCGACGACGAGGGATTCGCCCGGTTCACGAGCATTGGCGGGGTAAGCAGCCTCACGTGTATCGGCTCACGGGTCATGTTCGAGGATGGACGAATGGGCGTGATCGGTGTCGATGAGAAGCGCGACGATACCGACAAGATACCGAAGCTGGATCAGCTCTTCATTGACGTTGGTGCCACCAGCAAGGAGGACTGTCCCGTTCAGGTTGGTGATCCAGCGGTCTTCGTCCGGCCCTTCCTGGCTCAGGGAACGCGTCTCGTGTCGAAGGCCATGGATGACCGCATTGGATGCGCCGTGCTGGTCGAGCTCGTCCGCCGCCTCGAACACACGCCCCACGAGGTCTATGTCGTTTTCGCGGTACAGGAGGAGGTCGGGCTGCGAGGCGCGCAGACGTCGGCCTACGGCATCGACCCCGATGTGGCCGTTGCCGTTGACGTTACGACCACCGGCGACACCCCCGAATCGAAGCCCATGGCGGTGAAGTTGGGACAAGGCCCGGCCGTGAAGGTGAAGGATAGCGGTATGATCGCCCATCCGATGGTTCGCCGGCTGCTCGTGGAGCGTGCCGAGGAGGCGGGGATTCCCCATCAGCTGGAGGTTCTTGAGCGGGGGACAACCGACGCGGCGGCGGTCCAGCTGGTGCGTGCCGGGGTTCCGGCAGGCTGTCTTTCGATCCCAAGTCGCTACGTCCATTCACCCTCGGAGATGGTGGACGAGCGCGACGTGGAGAATGGTGTCCGGCTGCTGCTGGAGGTGCTGCAGAAGCCGTTCTGAGTGACGCACCAGCTCGTCTGGACGGAGCGGACCCGATGGACCAACGGACCGTTAGATTGATTGGCCTCGTTCTCCTCTGCTCCGTCCTGTTGGCGACGGCGGCCTTTGCCGTAGGCTACCGCGCCGGACGGGGGCCCGCCGCATCCGAAGCGATCGCGATCTCTACGCCGCTCCCTACGGCGACCCCTCCCCCTTCACCCACACCGGCTCCGATTCGAGTCTACGTCAGCGGCGCCGTGGCGAATGCCTCCGTGTGCGAGTTGCCCGTCGGCGCTACGGTGGAGGACGCTATCGGCGCGGCGGGTGGGGCCACCGCCGATGCGGATCTTGAGTGTATCAACCTGGCGCTGGAGCTGCAGCACCAGCAGCATCTGCACGTGCGCAGGGTGGGCGAGGCGGACCCGCCGCCTGTGGTCTCTGGTGGGCCCTTGGAGCAGAACGGAACCGGGCTAGTCAACATCAACACGGCGACTGCGGAGGAACTGGAGACGTTACCCGGTGTGGGCGAAGTGACCGCTCAGCGCATTGTGGCCTACCGAGAGGCGAATGGGCCGTTCGAGACGATTGAGGAGATTCAGGAGGTCTCCGGTATCGGCGCGAAGACGTTTGAGGGGATGCGCGAGGCGATCACCGTGGGTATGTGACACCGTCCATGGTCTGGTCTATCGTGCCCTCGCCTTGCCTCGATGGCTCAGAATCCGACTCTCACTGCGCAGAGTCCGGGGATGCGCTATGCTGTGGGAAACCCGCCTAGTGGCACTTGCACGTGCTGCAGCGACGGTAGCCGTTAATTCACCTCTGATACGGCCCTGGCAGGCTCACCGGTTGCGGTCGCTTGTCGCCGCGGCTCCGCAAGGCAAAGTCCGCCTGAATCTTGGTTGCGGCGGGCGCCCTTTCGCCGGATGGATCAACATCGATCTCCTTCCATCCTCGCCCGGCCCTGATGTTCTCCTCGACCTCTGCAGGGCCATGCCTCTTCCTGACCAGACGGTTGACCTCATTTACTCAGAGGACGTGCTCGAACACCTGACCCTTCCCGACGGGAAACGGTTGCTGCGCGAATGCCACCGAATCCTGGTCCCCGGTGGCACGATGCGGCTTCTCACGCCTAACTTGCGAGTCCTGGCCGAAGACTACGTGGACCGTTCTCAGAGGTTCCTTGCGTGGTACGGCAGCCAGTACGGAACCCGTTACTTCGCGGAGATCCTCAACCACGGGATGCGCGCATGGGGGCATCGCTTTGTCTACGATGATGAGATGCTAACGCGAGAGCTAGCGATTGTTGGCTTTGATGTGGAAGCCCAGGCTATGAACAAAAGCGACTGTGCAGGGCTTCGTGGTCTGGATCGAGAAGACCGACAAGAAGCGCGGTACCGGATGTACTTGGATTGCACGAAGCGCTGGGCTGACGGTCATCACGGCGCTCCTTCCGTGATGAACTCACACCAGATACGCAGTCCCTAACTGCTAACGTTGTGCGTCTTCGGCTCGACACGCCGCGTGACGTGTCGCACGACCCCCAAGCTCAGTGGAACCCGACTACTGCTCCCCCGAGCGGACGGCCTTGGGTCAGGGTTCTAAGACCCGTGCGGGGATGACGCCCAGACCAACGACGCCTCCGTCGTCTCGCCAATCGACAATGAGATCATCCGACGGATTCTCCGGATCATGCAACATGATGGGCTTGGGGTACTCATCCAGTTGAAGGAAGTACAGGTCGGCGGGTACGTCCTTCACATAGAACATACCATTCTCATTGGTCGTGCCCTGCGGTGCGCGCTCTCGGTCCAACGCCGCCAGTACGATTCTGTTGTCGTCCGAAAACACTGCCTCGGCCAGGAACACGGGTCTGCCGGTGATGGGGTCTCCTGTGTCGGCGTGAACCACGTAGCCGCAGACTGTGTTCCCTTCGGGCTCAATCAACTCCAGGCAGGAAGGCCTCCCTGTCTCGCTGACAGCCGTAGGCTCTTCCAAAGGAGACTCGAATGCTTGGGCTGCCGAGTCGGTGGACTCCGCCACGGGCGTCTGGATCGGAGACTGGGTTGGCGTGGCCTCCTGCCGGGCACAGCCGACGGAGGTGGCCACTAGCCCTAAGACTGCGAGTGCAAGGAAAAGACGAACACTGCTCGTCACTGCTCTAACTACCTCCCGGCAAAAAAGCCCATCAAGTGAAACCAATCAAAGAAAGGGACCACGACAGGGTGGTCCCTTTCGGCGCTATCCAATCTACGTGTGCGGGCGACTATTCCGGCTCGACTGGTGCCGCAATCGCGTTGTAGGCCATCTGCGTGTCACCCGGTCCGGTCGGCCCCTCCTGGTTGATGACGGCGACAAACTCCTCACCGTTGCAGTCAAGCACGACGCTGCCAATGAAACTCGGACCTAAGTCGGGATTGTTATGCTGTGTGAACAAGTGTGTCTCGTACTGCCCGAGCGTAGGCGAGGTCTGGCTTGTTCCGTTGGAGAACAAAGCTGTGCAGGTTGTGGAAGCCCCCGTGTTCATGACCTGAACGGACGTGTCGAACCCGTAGAAGTCTTTCATCACGTTGGGACCGACGAATCGCGTGGCGCCAGCCGTCGGCGCGTTGTAGCTGGCTGCCTTCCCGGACCACGGCGGTGCGACGTCCATCGTTCTTGGGTAGTCCGCGTTCTGCTGGTTAACCACCCCAATGATGTCTAGCGAGGACGATTCGATGACGGCCGAGCCAATCCACGGCTCGGGTAGGTTGGTCTCGTTGCCCTGAGTAAACAGGTAGGAGTCAGAAGCGTCCGTCAGAGTCTGAGTCTCCGAGTAGCCATTCGAGTACGTGATCGTGACATCGGTCGAACCGGCGCCCACCTTCTGTACCTTGACGGAGGAGTAGTAGCCGTAGAACTGGCGCATCAGGAGAGGCACGTACAGATTCATGCCGCCGCCGTCCGGCGAGAAGCCCTGGTAGGTTTGCTCCTCCACAGCTTCTTCGTTGATCTGATTAACAATCGCCACCACCTCGCCTCCAGAAGCCGTGACGACCCCGGATCCAATGTAGCCTTCTGGCATCCCAGCTGTGGCCGCGTTGTCGAAGATGTGCGCCTCGCCAGGCTTCAGTCCTGCGACCGAGTCGGTGTAGCCGCCGGTATAGGACAGTAAGACATCCACGTCAGTGGAACCGGCGTTCTGGACCGATACCTCCGTTGTGTACTGGTAGAAGGCGTCCATGATCGTGGGCAGATAGAAGGTGTCTGCCGCTTGATACTCACGGAAGGCGCCATAGGTTCCCTGGTACTGCCGGCTCTCATCAGCGTTGGCTGTCTTCTGGACAGTCATGCCAGCCACCGGACGATCCGCCGAGACGACCACCGAGCCCAGGAATCCTGACGGTAGGTCGTCATTGTTCCCCTGAGTGTACAGTTTGGACCCATCGCCGGCGATGGTATCGCTGACGGTGGCTGTCGCTACCTCGTCGCCAGTCTGGTCGTAGAACATGATCCTCACGGTAGCGGTATCGCCGCTCAGGTTTTGGATCTGGAAACTTGTGACTGTACTAAGCTGAGCGCTCGCGGCCCCTGCCGCCAGGCTGGCCAGGACGATGGCAATCAGTACTGCGCTGACTATTTTTCTCACAGTGGTCCCTCCTCTAGGACATAAGCGGGGCTAATGGACGGCGCAAACTGCGCCAACGATTCCAGAACGGCGCTGCGTTGGCCGTCCCTGGTTGTAATGAAGTGGCAGATCACTGCGCTCGATGGTCATAGAATGCTCCGCCCCGAAAGAGACCACGCGCCGTGGTCTCTTTCGGGGGTTGAACCTGCTAGGTGACGAAAGCGTCGCTACGGAGCAGGAATCGCATTGTAGGCCATCTGCGTGTCGCCAGGACCTGTCGGTCCCTCCTGGTTGACGACGGCCACGAAGTCCTCCCCGCCACAGGTGAGGTCAACGCTCCCGGCGAAGCTGGATCCGAGGTCGTTGTTGTTGCCCTGCGTGAACAAGTAGGTCTGGCCCTGGGCCAATGTGCTCGAGGTCTGGCTCGTCCCATTCGAGAACGAGGCCGTGCACGTTGTCGAGGACCCTAGGTTCTGTACCTGAACCGAGGTGTTGAACCCGTAGAAGCTCTTCATCACGTTCGGGCCGACGAAGCGTGCAGCTGCCTGCGCGAAACCGTTGTAGCTGGCTGCCTTACCCGTCGTCGTATTCTGCTGGTTCACCACGGCGATGATATCCAGCGATGTGGACGTGATCGTAGCAGAACCAAGCCACGAGGCTGGCAGGTTGGTCTCGTTCTGCTGAGTGAACAGGTAGGAATCGGACGCGTCCGTCAGGGTCTGAGTCTCTGCGTGGCCATTCGAGTATGTGATCGTGACGTCAGTCGAGCCGCTTCCGATCTTCTGCACCTTGATGGAGGTGTTGTATTGGTAGAAATTACGCATCAGGACCGGGGTGTACAGCTCGGTCCCGGCACCCGCCGCGGAGAACCCCTCATAGGTCTGCTCTTCCAATGCAGCCTCGTTCACCTGGTTCACCACCGCCACGATGGGGCCCCCCGTCGCGGAGATAGTCGCGGAACCGATGAACCCGTCCGCCATGCCAGAGGTGTCGGCATTGTCGAAACGGTGCGCCTCGCCCGGCTTCAGGCCAGTAGTGGAGTCACTCTGCCCGCCGCTGTAGGAGACGTTGACATCCACGTTGCTCGAACCAGCGTTCTGAACGGAGATCTCCGTGGTGTAGCCGTAGAACGCCTTCATCACCGTCGGGATGTAGAAGGTCTCCGCTGCCTGGGTACCCGCGAAGCCGCTGTAGGTGCCCTGGTACTGCTGTGAGTCGTCGTTGTTTGCCGTCTTCTGGACACCAATGGCAGCGACTTCCTGGTCAGCGCTAATCACCACCGATCCATTGAAACCCGAGGGCAGATCCGTGTTGTTGCCCTGCGTGTACAGCTTGGACGAGTTGCCCGCTATGGTATCGGAAACCGTCGCGGCGCTGACTTCATCCCCGTTAGCATCGTAGAAGACGATCTGCAGGTTGGCGGTGTCCCCACTTAGGTTCTGGACCTGGAAGCTGGTTACCGTGGTGAGCTGAGCGTTTGCGGCACTGACGGTTAGTGCTGCAAGAACGAATACGATCAGGGCTGCGCTTACGACCCTTTTCATCTATGACCTCCTCTAAGGTTGACTAGATGCTCCCAAATGAGCATGCGATGTACAGCATTTCTGTCAAGTTATTCAAAGTATACGTCGGCAAGCGCTCCAGGTCAATACTACTTACGGAGTATTGGGTCCAGTTCGTGCGAAGTGACCAGCTGACTGAACGGCACCGAACACAAGCAGCGCGATTACCATCTCCCCGACCAGCAGCAGCAAGCGAAACGTCAAGGCTGAAGCGATTGCCACGGGCGCACCAACGTAAGGCCTCATAAGCAGCATGAGGGACGCCTCGCGGATGCCCAACCCACCAGGTATAGGCGCCACCAGCAAGGCGAGAACGCCCGAGGCCGCAACGAGCCCGACGCACACCCATACCAGGGTCCAGCTTTGCGGACTGTAGGCACAAGCCACCAGAAACAAGATCGCACCACCGAGCACCCAGCTGGCACCGTAAAGGGCGATCCAACCTATGATCTGCCGGCTTCGGAGCGGCAATTTCTGGTCCGCTCCCGGCAGCAGCGCGCTTGCTGCAGAGGCCAGAGTCCTGGGCCGCGCGACCAGCCATGCGACGGGCAGAAGGAGAACGCCCCACCATACACCCCCGGGGAACAAAGTCCGCAACGCAGGAGATGACGCCAGGACTGCGTTGGTCAGCAGCACCCCCGAGGCAAACTGCACGAAGACCTCCCACACGGAGCCCCAAAGGGGCACAGCAAGGTCCATGTTGACCTTTTTGTAGAGGTAGGTGCGGCCCACTACCTGCCAGACGAGCCCTGGTAGGCGGCGAATGACTGCTGAGAAGCTGTAGATTTCGACATCTGTCCAGAAGCCCGCGTCGCAGCCAAACGTATGACTGATGAAATGCCAGGTAAGTGTGTTCAGCCCGAACGAAACCGTCAGCGCCACCGCGGCTCCGGCCAGCGGAAGGGGGCGCAGCTGCCACGAGAAGGTCTGAAACTGGCTCCAATTGCTCCGGATCACCCCCGCGGCTACCGCGAGCGCTAGCACCACTCCCACGGAAACAACCAGGAAGTTGACCCAGGGCTTCTTCAACGCCGCCCGGAGTTTGGCGACGAGCTCAGCCACCTCTGCCCACCCTTCGGCAGAACCACGTCACGATGGTGCCTCGACCAAGGGCGTCGACGATTCGCATTGGCGGGATCATCAATGCCCGGACTGGTAGCGAGAGCAGCAAACCCTTCAAGGCTCTACGAATCGGCTGACTCGTCACGACACTCTTCATCGCGAACTGAGCGCTGTAGGCCAGGGCATGATAGGTGCCGTAGATGCAGCGCCGCTCGAGCACGTCCAGCCCGGCCGCCACAACCATCTTCTCAAGTGTCGCTGGCGGGAAGACGTAGAGATGGCGTGGTATGTCGTAGCCGGCCCAGTATCTACCGAAGATCTTCCGGTCGTAGCTCTCCGTGCCTGGGATGGCGAAAACCAGGAGTCCCCCCGGCTTCAGTGCGGCTGTGACCCGCCTGAGGGCGTCGCTGGGATCGCTGAGGTGCTCAAGAACGTTCCACATGGTCACCAAGTCGTACCGAGCCCCCGGCAGAGTTGCGTCCTCGAAGGGACAGACCTCGACCTCAAGACCAAGCTCCTCCCTGGCGTACGTAGCTGGCCCCGGGCTGGGCTCAATACCTGCAACGCGCCAATCGTGCTCTCGCATGCCTGCCAGAAAGGTACCGGGACCGCAGCCCACGTCCAGCATGGTGCCAGGACCTTTACAGTACCGCATGATGGCCCGATACCTCTTCTCAATCCCGTATCGGTAGTCGATCCGGCGTAGCCAGTTGAGCTGCTCCTCCCTGCTGCCCACGTGGGGCTCGTAGTCATACGGGTAGTGTGGTCGCAGTTCCTCATACGTTGGCTGTGGATTCAGGTATAGCAGTCCGCACTTGTCACAACGCACCAGCGTGTACTCCCCCGGCAGGTCATGCAACAAGTCTCGACCAACCAGCATGACCGAGTGGCCGTCGGCCCCACATGCGTTGCACCTAATCTGGCGCATCACTCGAGATCCATCCTTCCTAGAACGCTTCCCGTCGGCTCACTCCAACCGGGCGGCTCTCGACGTGGGAGTCGTTTCCTTCCGGTCTGAAGAGGCCTTCGTCGCGCGTGTCTCAGATGTGACCGCGCTGGTGCGAGCGGAGCCGCTGCCGCACGAGCCGCAACTCGTCGATAGGCGCATTGAGCAGGCGCCGGAGATGCTCTGGCACTCGTCGCAGCAGATTAATCGCATCCTTCCGGCGACGAATGCGTTGAAACGCCCGCCAGTATCTCTCCAGTTCCTCCCGGCTCATAGTCTTCGAAAGGTGTATCCCGTTCTCGGGATCGTCGGGGTTATCAATATAGAGGCGTTGCCAGGGGACATGGTCCGGATCTATCAGGCCTCTCTCGATGGCGTGGTCCCAGACCGGGGTCCCCGGAAGTGGGGTGAGAAAGTAGGCCTCCGCCCGATAGAGAGGGGCCATGCGCACAAAGTCCAGAGTCTCTTCCACTTCTTCTGGTGTTTCCTCGGGAGACCCAATGACGAAGAACCCGGTGACCCGTATCCCGTGCGCGTGCAAGATTCGGACAGCCCGGCGGTTGTCTGCAACCGTCACATGCGGCTTGAGGTATCTCAGTGTTCTGGGAGCCATCGACTCCAGACCGAGCATCACCTCTGATACGTTCATGCTCGCCAAGAGGCGGGCTAGCTCCTCGTCAACCAGATTGGCGCGACAGGTGCTGGAAAACCTGACATCGTTCAGCGCTGGCTCTTTCTGCATCAGCGTAGCGATTTTCGCGACGCGATTGACGTTTGCGACAAAGAGGTCATCCCAGAAGTAGATGTGTCGTGTGCGATAGCGCTGGACGATCTCCGTAGCCTCGGCGACGACGTACTCAGCGGAATGGAATCGGACCTTGTTCCAGAAGGCTGAGGAGGCGCAAAACACACAGCGGTAGGGGCACCCGCGCGAAGTGATCATCCCCACGCTCTCGCCCGGGCGGATGTGCATCAGGTCCCGAGCTGGGAAGGGGAGGTCATCGAGGGGGCGATGCATGGCCCGATGTCCGCTCCGTAGGACTTGATCGTCCACGATCGCGGCTACGCCGGGAATCTCGACGAAGGCCTGGCGCTCGGGACCCACATCAAGGAACTTTTTGGCTATGTCCAGCATGGTCTCTTCACCCTCCCCAATGACGCCCACATCGATGCTTGGCGTCATGGAGCTGGGTAGGGCGCTGACGTGATGTCCTCCCAGGACGACGAAAGCCCCGAATTCCTCACATACGGCCGCGGCCTCGACCGCCGTCGCGTAGTACTGGGATACCGTGGACAGGCCCACCATATCCGGTCGGAAGCTACCTGCACGATGCCTAACCCACGCAGCGTCCCCCTTGATGATCTCAACCTCGATCTGAGGCAGCGCCCAGCGCAGATAGGAGGCAATGTACCCTAGACCTGTCGTGAGGCGTACGTCTCGTTGACTCGCTGGAGCGATCTCTACCAGCAGCAGGCGCATTGATCAAGCCCCCATCCGTCTAACGTCGTCCCATCCTTGCGCCAGACCATGAAAGAACGGAATGAACCAGCCTTGCTTCGCTTTGACTGTCTCTCTCATGACGACCCACGGAATGAAGGCCAACAGGGCCATCGCCGCCCTCCATCGAGCGCGATAATGTTGCACGTAGAAGAGTACAATGCCCCGTGCCCAGTGCCTCCACTTCCGCGCGGATCCCTCTCCTGCGCTGTGCGAGACCAGGTGGCGGACCACGGCCTCGGGCTCATACCAGAGCACCCTACCGTTCCTTCGTACCTGATCGCAGAACGCGTAGTCCTCTTGGTACATAAAGTACGACTCGTCCATCAGGCCCGCGGTTTTGAAGGTATCCCGCCGGACGAGGAGTGCGCAGCCAGTGGCGAATGCCACCGTCTCGCCCCGGTTGTACTGTCCCCGTTCCAGCTCATTGTAACCACGCATGGTAACCCTTGGAGGGCATCTACGCCACTCAGCGCCGGCTGCCCAGATGCGCCGTGGAAAGTCTTCGCTCTGCACGTAGATCTTTGGCACGATGACACCCCTCTGCGGATCCGCAAGCATCGCGGACACCATCGACCCCGTAGCCGTGGGGGCCAGTCGGGCATCGCTGTTCAGTAGCAGCACCGAGTCAGCCCCCCGCTTCAGCGCGTGTCGGATGCCGACATTGATACCGGCTGCGAATCCCACGTTCATCTCATTGAGAATCACCGTCACATGCGGGAAATCCCGGCTGATGACCGCGGGGCTGCCATCGGTAGATCCATTGTCCACGACCACGACCTCCCACAGGGGATACTCTTGGTTGTGCACCGATACCAGGGTCTTGCCGATCACGTCCCTCCCATTCCAGTTCAGGATCACGATCGATACGCGAGGGCCGGAGTTTCTACTCATAAAGTTGAGCAAACGCATCAATCCTGCTTGGCCAGCAGAACCGGGCTCGATTCTCCAGCGCCCAGATTCTCACCCGCTTGCGGAGCGCCTCGTCCTCAAGGAAAGCGGTCATACCGCTGGCCAACGCGTCCGCACTTCCGGGCTCCACCAGCATCTCCCGGTTCTCCCCGACGATGCTCGTCCGGTCGCCGACGTCGCCTGTTACCACCGGCGTTCCAACCGCGAGACTCTCGTACACCTTCAGTGGTGAGCGTGCCCGCGCGGTCAGATCGTTCCGCACCGGGTCGACCGAGACGTCCGCCGCTGCGTAGTACATGGAAACGTCCCCGACCGGCACACGACCGACAAAACGGGTACTGCGATCGATCTCCAGATCGACGGATCGGCTGCGTAGTGTAGGTAGATCCGCACCTCCTCCCACGAGCAGAAGGACCGCGTTTGGAACCCTCCGAAGAACCGTCGCGAAGCTCTCCAGGAGCAGATCTACAGGATGACTGGCTAGCTCCATGCTCCCGATGTAGGCTACGATCGGGTTACTCTCCAGCCCTTGGTGGCGCCGGAACGCTGACACGGCGTCCGCACGCGGCACCTGGAAGCGATCCGGATCGGCAGCGTTAGGGACGAGCGTCACGTCTTGGCGCCCTCGTGTGAGAGAAGAGACCCGATCCTCAAGGAATCGAGTATTTACAGTTACGCCGTGCACCAGACGCGGCAGGATATCCTCAAACCATCCCACAATGCGTCTCTGCCACTCGGCACCGAAGCGGTTCGAGGCTGCTTCGAAGTCGTCGCAGTCCAGATAGACTCGCCGTCCCAGGGCGAGGAGCGCCAAGCCAGCAAGCCCGTTCATCGGGTGCGGCTTCCAAACATGATAGACATCGGAATTGTTTCTGATGGCTGTCCCGGTCAATCTCACTGCAGCCGAAACAACGACCTTGGCGAAGGAGAGAGGACCAAAGTACTCCTTGACCGAACCCACTTTCCGAACGTGCATCTGCCCTACGTACCAGACCTCGATACCATCACGGACGAACCGGCGTTCGGATAGCGACTCAAAGTAGGGATTAAGCCCTATGATCCGGACGCCGTAGCCGCGCGCGACCAGTCCTCGCGCCACGGGCCACGTGCGGCCTAAGCCCGAGGGACAGTCAATACTCTGTGTGAGTAGGAATGTCACATGCTTATGAAATTCCGTCACCACGTCCTCTCGATCACGGCGCAGTTGCCTGACCTCAAGACGATATGCCAGGGGCCTTCCTGAGGCAGCGCGGATACATCGCTGACCAGGGCCTTCTTGGTCTGGT
>CAZIWL010000026.1:0-42505 GCA_964542755.1 uncultured Anaerolineales bacterium | reverse complement strand
TCATAACCCTTCGTGCCTTCTGCTCGCCTGGATGCCGGTTAAGGTCGTGCGCCTCCTTGCCGGTCATCGACGGCTGATTCTTCTCTTCCCTATGCTTGCGGTAGCGAGACGGACCGTCATCCATTCACCTCGACGGGATCCATCTCCTCCCAGTTTGGACCCATCTTGAGATCCACCTCAAGCGGAGCATCAAGCTCAAACGCGTGCTCCATGACCTCGCACATAAGCGGGATAGCGGCCTCTATCTCCTCCTCGGGCGCCTCGACGATCAACTCGTCGTGCACTTGTAGGATCATCTGTGTCCGCAGACCCCGTTCCTGGAGTGCCTCGTACAGCTGTATCATCGCGATCTTGATGATGTCTGCCGCGGTCCCTTGAATCGGGGCATTGATCGCCATTCGCTCCGCGGCCTGCCGGGCATAGTGGGAGGCCTTGCTGCCCGGTTGCAGCTCTGGGAAGTATCGCCTCCTGCCCAGGAGAGTTTCCACGTATCCATGCCGCCCCGCCAGCACCTTTGTGTTCCTGATGTACTCGCGGACGCCAGGGAATCGCTCGAAGTACGTCGTGATGAAGTTCTCTGCCTCGGCCTGCGTCAGCCCCGTCGCCTGCGCCAGGCCGTACGCGGTCTGACCGTAGGAGAGCCCGAAGTTGACCGCCTTGGCGAGTCTCCGCTGATTCGGGGTGACGTCCTCCAGAGGAACGTCGAGAATCGCGGCGGCGGTGCTGGCGTGAATGTCCTCACCCCTCTCGAAAGCGCCGAGAAGGCCATGGTCTCTGGAGACGTGGGCCATCACCCGCAACTCCACCTGCGAGTAGTCCGCGGCGATCAGCCGCATGCCGTCGTCGGCGACGAAGGCGCTCCTCACGTGGCGGCCTAACTCGGTGCGAATGGGGATGTTCTGGAGATTCGGATCGCTGGAGCTCAGGCGTCCCGTCACGGTCCCTGTCTGATTGTAGGATGTGTGGATCCGTCCCGTGACTGGATTAACCATCTGGGGCAGTGCGTCGACGTAGGTCGACTTCAGCTTCGCGAGGGAACGGTATTCGAGCACCTTCTCGACGACCTCGTGCCGGTGCCGGAGTCGTTCCAGGACGCTGGCCGCCGTTGAGTAGTGGCCTGTCTTCGTCCGCCGGGCTCCCTCGGTGGGCAGCCCCAGCGCGTTGAAGAGCGCCTCGGACAGCTGCTGTGGGGAGTTGACGTTGAAGGGATACCCCACGTCCTCGTGGATCTCCTTCTCAATTCCCGTCAACTCGCTCGCGAGTCTGCGGGACATGCGCTCAAGCTGCTCCTCGTCGAACCCGACCCCGGCCTGCTCCATCCCCGCCAGGACGGGAACCAGCGGCATCTCCACCTCCGTGAAGAGGGACCAGAGTTCCCTCTCCTGCAGTTCCGACCGCAGGACCTCACCCAATCGGTGGGTCATGTCCACGTCGGCACAGGCATACGGGGCTGCCCGTTCCACCGGCACCTCGCGCATTGTGATCTGCTGTCGACCGGTGCCGATCAAGTCTGTGATGGGCACCATTCGTTCGTGGAGTCGCGTCCAGGCCAGATCCTTGAGGCCCAAGCTCTGCGACGAGGGGTCGACCAACCACTCGGCGATCATCGTATCGAAGGAGACGTTCTTCATTCGTCCCCCGCAGCGCTCCAGCACAATCAGATCATACTTGATATTGTGTCCTTGTTTGAGGACCCTGCTGCTCGCCAGCAGCGGACGGAGGGCCTCAAGTGTGGTCTCAAGGCCCAGTCGGGGATCTCCCGCTGGTGCTTGAATAGGGATGTAGAAGCCTAACCCCTCTTCGTCTGTGAGGCCTATGCCCACCAGCTCGGCCCGCATGGAGTCGACCCCCGTAGTCTCCGTATCGATCGTGATGGTGTCGGCGCTCTCAAGCCGCTCCACCAGCCGGCGCAGACCCTCCTCGTCGGCCACAATCTCGTACCGGGCTAGGTTTTCCTCCGCAGTACCCGGATCAACCCTATCAGCCGCGTCTTCCTCCTGCCCGAACATGCTCAGTTGGTGTGCCACCCCTGGGCGCTGAAGGGAGCGCGGCTCCGGCAATCGATCAATCAACGTCTTGAACTCCAACTTGTGGAAAAGGTCCAGTACCTCGTCGTAGTCGAAGGTCCGCACGCGGCACGCCTCAAGATCCAGGTTGACTGGGGCGTCCATATCGATCTTCGCCAGGCGTCGGCTAAGGAACGCCTCTTCCCGTCCGTCCTCCAATCGGTTCCGAAACCGCGTCGAGATCTCCTCCAGGTGCTCATAGACTTTGTCCAGCGAACCATACTTCTTCAGCAGCTTCGTGGCAGTCTTCTCTCCCACGCCGTAGACGCCCGGAATGTTGTCGGACTTGTCGCCCATCAGGGCTTTGTAGTCCACCAACTGCTCGGGTTCCAGGCCGTCATACCGATCTTGCACACCCTTCACGTCGTAGACTACCGTGTCAGAGAACCGCCAGCGCGACGTCAAGACGCGCGTGTGATCGTCGACCAGTTGGAGGAGATCCATATCTCCGGTCACGATCAGGGTGTCGACCCCCTCCTGCTCTGCCTGCCGAGCCAGCGTCCCGAGCAGGTCGTCCGCCTCGTACCCCTCCTGCTCGTAGATGGGCATGTCCAGAGTCTCGACGACGGCCCGCACCCGGTCCATCTGTGTCCGGAGCTCGTCGGGCATCTTAGCGCGGTGGGCCTTATAGGCCTCATAGATCTCGTGGCGGAAGGTCCGGCCCTTGTCGAAGGTTACCGCGATGTGCGTCGGCTTCTCGTCCTCCAGGACTTTGAGAAGCATCGAGGTGAAGCCGTATACCGCGTTGGTCAGCTCACCCCGCGATGTCGTTAGATCGTCCGGTAGGGCGTGATAGGCCCGATACGCCAGGGCGTGACCATCGATAAGGACCAGACGTCTGTCTTCGGCCATAGATCTCCCATTCCAGATAGATTCATACAAGATAAGCCACACGGCTCACAACGTAGGGGGCGGGGACGGCTGCGCCTCGGCGAGACACCTCGGCGAGTAGGTTGTCTATCGTCCGTCCCCTTCTGGTACACTTAGGGCCGCGCGCAACCGTCGAGCCGTTTCCCTCACTCGATGGCGAAGAAAGCCTAGTGTGGTATCCGAGCGCAAGACCACAGACAAGAGCACGTTGTCTTCGATGGTCGATGTGTAGAGGACATAGTCCTCTCCCTCGACGGCCTGTTCGAAACCCGTTGGCTCCGATCCCAGAGAGCGCGTCGCCATACGTGCCAGCCTGCACGCGCGCCAGATAGTCTGGCCCAGAGCGTCTCGGCGGTCTCCCCGTATGCCACCGACGCATACCACCACGTCTCCACGGTCGGTCACCATGACGGCATCGGCATTGACCTCCCCGGCGAGCCTTTCGAGCTCTGCTGTCGCAGCCTCACACCATCCCTTGGCGCCTGGGGAGGGGGCTTCATCCCTTGTCCTCCCTGCGTGCCTGCCCTTCGAGGGTTGAGGGTCTCCCCTGTCCCTATGCAGTTCGGGCACGTCAGCGCTCTCCGCCACCGGAGGTTGGGCGGGGCTCTCTTGCTTTGCTGACCCGCTGACACGATCCGGCGCGCGTCCTCGTGCGCGTACCGCGGGTCGGTCGGCTCGCTCTGAAGCTTCTCTCACGCCTGGCTGCTCCGGGAGCTCCGACTGAGCTGAGTGCCCTCCCTTGTCCGCCGGGGGAGATCTCTCGGGCACGCCGGGCCAGGCGTGGGTTCCAGGTCCGGGCTGTGTCTCCGGTTCGGCCTGCGCCCCTGGCCTCCTTAAGGGGCCTCCGAGGGCGGCCTCCACCAAGTTCGGCAGATCCGGCAGAAAGAACGGCTTCGGAAGCGTACCCTGGACCCCCAGGTCGTTCAAGGCTTTGGGCAACTCATCGCCCTGGAGGGGTATTAGGATCAGGGACAGGTCGGCGTCGGCCGCCCGCAGCTTCCGCGCCACCGCTTCTCCGTCCAGCCCATCCTGAACCTGGATACCCAGATCCACAATGGCCAGCTCGAACGATCTGGCGGACGCCGCATCCAGCGCCTCAGATCCCGTCAGCGCGACAGTCGCTAGGTAGCCGCCCTCCTCCTCCAGGCTCTCCTTGAGCATCAAGGCGAAGCCGGGGTTGCTGTCGACGATCAAGATGGTCGCGCTCTGCCCCATGCCTCCTCCTCCCTTCGCCGCGTCCGTCTGCAGAGAGGGCCTGGATCTGACGTCAGTCCTCTGTCGATACGTCTCGCCGGATAGCCGGACCGCTACGCGCCGAGGCTTGCGCCCCTTCCCTGGCCCGGAAGAGGCTAGCTCTGAGCGGGCGGAAGCAAATCAGGTCCGGCCCCCACTTCCTTTCCACCCCGGGGGATCTGCGCGGTCTATGCCTCCAGGATGATGGCGTCAAGCGAACGTTTGGGGACGTGATGGACATCGTCGTCATCTCGATAGTACTTTATATCGCCCTCGGGCCCCACCTCTTCCAGCACCACATCCTCCTTGGGCTCGCCGAGTGCGAGGGTGAGGAGAATCTCAAACTGGTCCGGGAGGTCGAATAGATCTCGAAGCCCCTTGCGATCGACTGCGCCCAGGATGCAGCCTCCCAACCCGCGCTCCGTTGCGCCGAGCATAATGGACTGGGCCGCGATACCGTGGTCACAGCCAAAGGACTTCCGGATCTCGCGGTCGCCCAGGATGATGATATACGCCGCCGGGCGTTCTCCCTCCAACGGCCCATCCCAGTCCTCGAGGTATCCGGCCCACCGAGTGTGGGCGAAGACCTTGCCGTTCGTCTCTTCGTCCGAGACCAGGATGTACTTGAGCGGCTGCAGGTTGGCCGCGGACGCCGACAGCCGCGCTAGCTCGACCAGGCTGCGGAGAGTCTCCCCGCTCACGTTCTCGCTCTGACGGAAGCGGCGGTAGCTGCGTGTCTGGCGAATCAGGTCTTCAAGCATGCATCCTCCTTCTTGCTCATTGTCGTGTTCGGCGATAGGGACGCCGTCAGCGATTCCCTCCCGGGTACGGCTCTCCACGCCATCTCCCAGGCCTTGGGAGCGGTGCGGCACCGGGTCCACGGGCGCTACGGCAGCTCGCAAACGTACGGCGCGCCCTCGCCCAGCACCTCGTGCACGTGCACCATCCAATCGCTGATGGGGATCATCTGCGGGCATTTCTCTTCACACTCGCCACAATCGGTGCACGCGTTCGCACGGTTCTCCTCGTCAATGAACTGATAGGACGTGCGCGCCGCATCCGGCTTCTCATACATCACGCCCTGGTTGTACACGTCGAGATTCTGCGGAATGTCCACACCGTGGGGGCAGGGCATACAGTACCTACACTGCGTGCAGGGAATGGGGCAGAGCTCATTGTACGCACTCCGGACGCGATCAATGAGCGCCAGCTCCTCGTCCGTGAGCAACCCAACGGCGGATTTTTCGGCGCTGGCCACGTTCTCCTTTACGTGTGCCATCGCACTCCAGCCGCTCAACACCACGGCTACCTCAGGCTGGTGCCAGAGCCACTGCAGCGCCCAATCCGCCGGCGACCGGGGCGTTTCCGCCTCCTGCCATATAGCCTCGATCTTCTCAGGCGGGGCGACCAGACGGCCGCCCAACAGGGGCTCCATAATCACCACCGCTACGCCCTTGGAGGCGGCGTACTTCAAGCCCTTTCTCCCCGCCTGCGTCTCGATATCCATGTAGTTGTATTGGATCTGGCAGAACGTCCAGTCGTAGGCATCGATGATCTCCTCGAAGACCTCATACTCATCGTGAAAGGAGAAACCCAGATAGTCGATCCGTCCGTCAGCCAGGGCGCCCTCTGCCCAGTCCAGAACCCCGAGGTCGCGCATCTTGTGCCACGACGCCTGACGCAGCGCATGGAGAAGATAGAAATCGATGTGATCGGTTCGGAGCCGCTCAAGTTGCTCGTCGAGGTACCGGTCGAAGTCGTCACGCTCTTCTACCTCCCAGCAAGGTAGCTTGGTCGCCAGCTTCACCTGCTCACGATATCCGTTCTCCAGAAATCGGCCTACAAAGGGCTCGCTGTTTCCGCCGTGGTAGGGATAAGCTGTGTCCACATAGTTCACGCCATGGTCGATGGCGTAGGCCATCATCCGGGCGGTCTCGTCCTCGTCGATGTTCTCATTGCCATTCTTGGTCGGCAGCCGCATGCAGCCGAACCCCAGCGCCGAGGGCTTCCAGTCCAGGTCTCCGAATTGACGGTATTCCATGGTTTCCTCTCAGTCAGTATCCAAGGTCCTTATCAACGACGTTTCGCAGTTCCTCTCCCGCGATGTATCGGTCCAGGTTGTCCAAGAAGACGTCCAGGGCCCGCTCGTGGTAGTGGGGCGTGACCCCGGCGTAGTGTGGTGTGATGATCAGATTCTCCAAGTCCCAGAGTGCTGCAGACTCGCTAAGGGGCTCGTCCTCAAAGACGTCCAGGGCGGCTCGTCCGATCTGCCGGCTCTGGAGGGCGTCAGCCAGGGCCTCCTCATCAACGGTGCCGCCGCGGCCCACGTTGATCAGGGTGGCTGACCCCTTCATAGCCTCCAGCTCGGCTCTCCCGATCATGCCGCGCGTCTCCTCAGTCAGTGGGACAGTGAGGACGACTACGTCGGCCCGCGGCAGTACATTCAGCAGGTCGTCAGGCCCCCACATAGACGTAACACCCGTCACCGCCTGAATGGGATCGCGCCGTACCCCCAGCACCTCCATGCCCACGACCGACGCCACCCGCGCTACTCGCTTCCCGACTGCCCCGACTCCGATGAGAAGTATCGTCTTCCCGCTTAACTCGAACAACCCTGTGTGATCGCGCTGGGGAATCCAGTCGTGGCGGTCCTGAGCTCGAAGCGCCCGGGGCAGCTCCCGACCGAACGCGAGGAGGAGGGCAAAAACGTGCTCGGCGATGGGAATGGCGTGGATCCCGGACGTGTTCGTGAGGACGAAATCCGCCGCCGCTGCTTCCGGGTGACTCAGGAGCCAATCCGCGCCGGCGGTCCACTGCTGATACCAGCGTAGGTTTGACGCCCTGGGAAGCAGATCGGCGGGGAACCAGCCAGCCGCCACCTCAACTTGATCGATCACCGCACCGATTTCGTCACGGTCTCTCGTCACCGTCACCCGGACGCCCTCCGGCGCCTTCTCCCGCACGCGAGCCACCTGCTCGGAAGAGAGGGTGCCGGGCGCCAGGGCGATCAGGATCGTATCCATGCTCCTCGTGTCCTTGCTAGCACGCACGTGGTCTACTGGGGAACGACGTTGACGGTCACGGGGAGCTCGACGTAGTCCTGACCGAGGCTCGTCGTGAGGCGGTTGCCGATGTTGGCCGGATCGTAGAGGCCGACGATGACGCGGGCCGGGCCCGTGGGATCCTCGACTCCCGACCGGAAACTCAGTTGGTGGGTATCCTCGATCACCTGTCCGGCCGACCAGGTGCTGGTGTTCTGGGAGCCTCCCGCTGGCGGTCCATCGTGCTGGGCGATTAGCTCGCCATCTTGCGCAAGGAGGTGCGTAAATACCGTGTAGTTGGTCGAGGCCTCGCCCTCCAGCCCTTGCCAGACCAGGGTCACGATAAGAGGTTCGCCGACGGCAATCTCCGAGGCGGAGATCCGCCAGCCAACCAGCGCGCCGAAGTCCCCGAAGCGCACGTCCAAAGACCCGGACAGGGGGCCCGCCACTGCCGGTTCCGGAGTCGACGTCGGTGTGGGCAACTCGGTGGGGAGGGGCGTCGGTGCGGTCGTCGGATCGGATGGTGCCGCGGTAGCCGGCGCCGTTGTCGTCGATGCCGGGAACGTGGCTAGGGGGATCGTGTCGGTCACCGTCGTGGTTGCACTCGGCGTTGGAGGGTTGACTCCGGAGCTCGGTGTCGATGTCGGTACGGGCATCGCCGGATCATACGCGGGATGATTGGCCAACACAAGGCGCGTGCCGATGAAGACAACCAGGGAGACGACGATGAAGAAGAAGACCATTGCCCAAGCCCTGACCGCGCGAGCCGTGGCGGCCTCGTGTTCCAACGTGAACACCGCCAGGCTCTGCTCGCGCTGCGCTGCCAGCGCGCGCACAAGGTAGATCAGGGCTCCGATGGCGCATCCAATGTAGAAGACCCAGGCGTGGTCAATCAGCCATCGGAGAATGATCGTCATTGCGCCTTCAGCACCCCACGGATGATGGTTTCAAGCCGTGGGGTCAGTTTCTCGCCTGCCGCCAACACCTCTTCGTGATTTGTCTCCACCACGGGGCCTTCGGCCGTGGGCAGCACGTTGGTGATGCCCGACAGGCCGAGCACCCGTGTGCCCCCGTGCCGTGCCACTGTGGCCTCGGGTACGGTCGACATGCCCACGGCATGTGCACCAATCAAACGCAGGAAACCCAGGTCGGCCATAGTCTCGTAACTGGGGCCGGCCAGGCAGATATAGACACCTTGATGGATGGCGATGCCCTCTTCCTCGGCCACGCGGGCAGCCTCAGCGCGTAGCTCGGCGTCATAGACGGCCGACATGTCCGGGAAGCGCGGGCCGAACTCGTCGAGGTTTGGGCCGCGCAGGGGGTTCAACCCCGCCATACCGATCAGATTGATGTGATCCGTGATCAGCATCACATTGCCGGCCTGGAACTCCGGATTGAGACCACCGGCTGCATTCGTGACGATCAATACATCGATCCCAAGTGTCTGCATAACGCGCACGGGGAACGTGATCTCGGCCATCGAGTAGCCTTCATAGTAATGCGTGCGCCCCTGCATCACCGCCACCGGCTGGTTCTCGAGGTGACCAATCACGAGTCGACCCGTGTGACCTTCCACTGTGGAGACAGGGAAATGCGGCAACTCGCGGTAGTCGAAGCCGATGCTGTTCTCGACGCTTTCGGCCAGTGGGCTGAGCCCGGATCCCAGAATGAGGCCGACTCGGGGCTCGATTTCCGTTGCCTTGCGGACCACGGCGGCCGCAGCCTCGAAATGTGAGTAAGAGTAGTATTCAGGCATTGCCACTCCCTCCCGTACAGAAACCATCTGGCGGTTTGCGAAGCTCGAACATCCGGTCAGCGAGCCCCCACCGTCGTTTTCCCACTGACCTATCAATTATATCACGATTCGGGCAAACTCGAAATGAACCGACAATCTGAGAGTGCGCCAACGCGTTGTCGGGCGTGCCCCTCGGTGCGATGCACCTTCCCAGTGCGTTGCACCTGATGGGCGTGTGCGTATAGCAACTCGTTGGTACACCCACAATCCGATCCCGACCCGCCGCGACCGCTCCAGTCCGGCGACCAACTGGCATCCACGGGCCGCGATTGGACCTGTTCGAGGCCGAAGGCTCCTCGGAGGTGCCTACCGAGTCCCCCGACGGGCGTACACCGAGTTGTGACGGTCCTGTGCCTCTCCACCGAGGTGACGCCGAACAGACGAGTCTCGATGAGAGTCCGATTGCGGGTTCTTGCGTCCAGCATGGTGTATGCTACAATTCGGCCCATGCATGGTCCCCTGCGTGTCATCTTGACCGTCACGTTTGTTGTGTCGGTCGCAGTACTCAACGTGACGGCCTTCCCTGGTTCAAGCGCGCGGGCTCAGGACGCGTCCGTCGCCGAGACCTGGCTGGATATCGTGAACGAGACACGGTTGAGCGAGGGCCTGGACCCCTACGGTCAGTCTCGACTCCTCGCCCAGGCGGCGCAGCGCCACGCGGATGACCTGGCCCAGCATGGCTTCTCTGATCCCGAAGACGTTCACCTCGGCTCTGATGGCAGCGATGTGGAAGAGCGGATTGATGAAGCTGGCTACGCGGCTTGGACCCGCGACGGCGACCAGTTGGTGGTGGCGGAGAACGTCTCGATGGGCGAGGTCAGCCCGCAGGACGCTTTGGCCGCATTTCTCGACGATGAGACGGCTCGCGAGAACCTCCTCAGCAATCTGTATCGAGAGATAGGCGTTGGCGCCGTCACCGATGCCGCCGGGCAGAGGATCGATGTGCTCACCTTTGGCGCGCGCCCCAATGTCTTGCCCATCTTCGTCAACGACGGGGCCGCCAGCACAGAGAATCGCGAGGTCGCTGTGCGGCTTACCAACGAACGGGTGCGCCCGGACGGGCAGGGAACCACCTTCATCGGGGAGGCCATCGAGATAAGGATGAGCAATGAGCCCAGCTTTGAGCAGCTCCCTTGGGAGCCCTGGGCACAACTCGTCTCGTGGACGCTGCCTGACGACGGGGGGGAGCATACAGTTTACGTCCAGTTCCGTGATGCCGGCGGTCGCACTGCGGCCTCGGCCGACGGGATTTTCCTCGACCAGGGCACGCCTCTTGCCCCTACCACGCCGCCTCCAAGTCCGACGCCAAGTGCCGCCTCCGATAGCTCCGATCAGACGTCTGCCGCAACAGCGGAATCCCCCGAACCAGACGATACGGCGGCACCTGGAGCGGACGAAACCCCATCGGGTGACTCCTCTCCGGGGACGCCGGTTCCCGGAGAGGACGCGTCGCCATCGCCCGACGCGGCATCGTCCGGTCGGCCAACACCCTTTCCGACTTGGACACCCTTGCCGTCGCCCGAGCCCACGCCCGTCTACTCTGGCGGCGCTGCCGAGCCGGCGCTCGCGCTCCCCAATCTCGAGGGCTATGAGAAGCCGCTGACCATCGTGGGCGTTCTTCAGGGGGTGGCGGTGGTACTGGGGCTCTTCTGGCTCGTACGACGCGGTAGAGCGGGATAGCGTGCCCTCCCGGCCGCTCATTGGCGTCTTTGACTCGGGGGTCGGTGGCCTCAGCGTATGGCGGGAGATCATCCGCCAGTTGCCTCACCACGACACGATCTACCTGGCGGACCAGGCCCACGTCCCTTACGGCGGTCGATCGCTGGAGGACGTCCGGGGGTTTTGTGGCGGTATCACACGTTTCTTCTTGGCCCGGAGCGTGCAAGCCGTTGTAGTCGCCTGCAATACTGCATCGGCTGCCGCCCTCTATGCCCTGCGAGAGGCTTTTCCCGCTGTCCATTTCGTCGGCATGGAGCCCGCGGTCAAGCCCGCGGTTGAGCGGAGCCGCACTGGTGTGGTTGCGGTCATCGCCACCCGAGCCACCTTTCAGGGGGAGCTTTTCGAGAGCCTGCTGGAGCGGTACGCGCAGGACGTGGAGGTGCTCATGCGGGTCTGCCCCGGACTTGTCGAGGCTGTCGAGGCTGGTGCCCTGGACGATCCGGGCACCGACGCTCTCTTGCTGCGTTGTCTGATGCCCCTGGTCGATGCCGATGTCGACCAACTCGTCCTGGGTTGTACCCACTATCCCTTCTTGCGGCCTGCGATCGAGCGGCTCGTTGGGGATGGCATCTCCGTCATCGATCCGGCGCTCGCCGTGGCTCGCCAGACCGCAAGGGTCGTGACCGGACTGGGTTTGGAGTTCGATCAGGACCGCCGAGGCAATCACGTCTTCTTCACCACCGGGCAGTCCGCAGCGTTTGAGGAGATGCTAGAGAGCCTGGCGGGCGAACTTACCGAGTCCCGGTCTGTGCACCGGGCTTGGTGGCGCTCGGGCGAGCTTGTGACCTGAGGGCAGTGCCGATCCCGATCACGTTGGCAATTCCCTGGCTCCTTCCGCTGGCCTTTCCCACCCACGGTCGGATCGGATTCACAGGACTCAGCGTCACGGGTCAGTAAGCCAGCTCCCTCGAACCCCTAACCCGTCAATCCCTCTACGGCTTCCACCACTTTCGGGCGGCTCAGCCGACCGGTCTGTCTCAGTACCACGTTGCCTCCACCATCCAACACCACCAGCGTGGGCACTTGCCGCACCTCATACCGCATGGCCAGCTCTCTTCCCACGCTATCCGTCACACTGAGGCGCAAGACCTCCGCCCGATCCTCCAGATCCCGCTCAATCCCGTCCACGACGGGTTTGGCCAGCAGGCAGGGGCTTCAGGTGTTGGAATAGAACTCCACCACCAGCGGCTCACCATTCGTTGCCTGGGTATCGAATACCTCCGTGGAGGCAAGATCGTCGCCCGGCGTGCGAAGGAAGGCATAGCCGCCGACTGCTAACACCAGGACCAGGATCGTCATCCAGTTCTCTAGCAACACTCGTTTCATACGGCCTCTCTATCTGACAATCGATGCGCCCCGGGCCATCGGACCGAGGCCTCCAGTTGTTCGACCTGCCTACGGACTCACCAGGGGCTGTTGACGGGATGCTGCGCGGTGGACGCCACCCCGGTGGCTTGTTCCACCCCGTCTGTCAAGGCCGTACTCCATCCATCTGAGACTCACGCGTTGTCTGGTGCTGACCGGACGGCGTGGACTGGATGAGACCTCTCAAGACCGCCAGATTCTCCTTGTCCTCGTGCAAGTCATCGCTCTTGGGCGTCTCCAGTAGACCGGGTACGTGCGCCAGTTGAGGGTCGTTCACGAAACGACGGAAGCCCGCCAGTCCTATGTGCCCCTTACCGATATGCTCGTGGCGGTCTCTCCGCTCTCCCAGCTTCGCCTTGCAGTCATTCAGATGGATGGCCTTCAGGTGCTCCAGCCCGATGACGGAGTCGAAGGCCTCCATCGTCGACGTATAACCCTCCGCTGTGCGCAACTCGTACCCGGCGGCGAACACGTGGCACGTGTCCAGGCACACGCCCAATCGCTCGCCGCCCGGCGTCTCCTCGCGTAGCCAGGCCAATTGCTCGAAGCGATAGCCGAGCTTCGTTCCCATCCCGGTCATCGTCTCCAGCAGCACAGCAGCGTTCAGACCCTCGGTCCTCTCGTGCACCTCTCCGAGCCCGCGGGCCACGCGTGCCAACCCGGCTTCCTCCCCGGTGCCGACGTGAGCCCCCGGGTGGAGCACCAGCCAGGGCACGCCGAGCCGGTGGCAGCGATCCAGCTCGAGGACCAGCGTGTCGATCGATCTCTGCCATAGATCATCCTTTGGGGAAGCCAGGTTAAGCAAGTAGGATGTGTGCGCCACCACCGGGCTTATCTGAGTCTCCTCGGCTCGGACCCAGAACCGATGGATGTCCTCATCGGCGAGGTGTGGTGCAGCCCAGGCTCGGTTCGGCTTCACGAAGATCTGGACGGCGTCACAGCCCACCGAGGCCGCTCGGTCGAAGGCCCTGTAGACGCCCCCGGCGATGGACTCGTGCGCCCCCAGTCTCATACGCCCTTCTCTGCGCGGTAACCCTCAGGGTACCGCCGGGCCAGGTCCACGTAGGTCTCCTTGAAGTGCATCCACTGGGCCTTATAGTCGTCGTCCACGGACTTATCCAGCACCCGCGCCGGAACGCCGACCGCGATGCGTCCGGCGGGGATCTCCTGGCCCTGGCGAACTACGGCCCCTTCGCCGACCACGCCCCATTCCCCGACCACGGCCCAATCCGAGACCACTGCGCCCATACCAACGATCACGTAGTCGCCGATCGCCTTCACATTGTGGATCACGGCGCCGTGTCCGATGGTCACCCAGTGCCCAATGGTTGTCTTCTCCCCGGGGCGCACGTGGATCACGCAGTTGTCCTCGACGCTGCACCTGTCCCCGATCACGATCGTGCCGTAGTCGCCCCGAATCCGTGCGCCCGGGCCGATCCAGCACGCCTCGCCGATGGTGACGTCACCGAAGACGTCGGCGGACGGATGGATGTACGTCCCAGCGCCAACTTCCGGGGTCTTTCCCTCAAAGGTGCCGATGGTCATGTCTTGTCCTTACCCTCCGCTTCCCTGCGTGCTTCCTCAAGGGCCTGTTCCAGATCCTCCAGTTGGACGAGCATCGTTGGAGGCACCGAATGCTTGGGGAGGCGTGCCTCCAGGTCCGCGATGCGTGCCTCCAGTTCCTCGATCCTCTCTCGCTGGGTGGTCATAGGGTGTCTCGTCTCTCGGGCGCACTAACGAGTTGGCGCCCCTAGCGGTGCGATGCACCTTTCAGGTGCGTTGCACCTCAAAACCGTATGCTTGCCACGTATGCCAGTCACAACTGGTCAGCAAACTGGCGCCAAGGGCCTCCAACCATCGACGATCTCCGCGACAAGTCGTTAGCGCACCCTCGTCTCTCTGGCGTCTTGCTCAAGGGGACTCGACGCGGTAGGATGTCGTGATCTCCACCGCCTCGCCAAGCATCGCCGACGCAGGGCAGTACTTGGTCTGGGAGAGCTCAATCGAGCGCTCGACAGCCTTCGGATCGACTTCCTTGCCTGTCACCACGAACTCCAGATGGATGCTTGTGTAGACCTTCGGGTGCTCCTCGGCTCGCTCCGCCTCGGCTTCCACGCGCAACCCGGAGAAAGCCTGCCGCTTCTTCTGCAGGATGGAGATAACGTCCATACCTGTGCATCCGCATAGCCCGATCAGCAGAAGCTGTACCGGATGAGGCCCCGTATCATCCCGCTCCTCGTCAGGCATCGCATGATCGACGACGATGGCGGGTCCTCCCGCCTCGCCGAGCAGCCGCAAACCGGGTCCCACCCAAGTGACTTGTGCCTTCGATTTCATAGGGCCCCTCCCAGTCCCCCAATGCTCCGCCGCTCTGTCCCAGATCCCTCTGGGCGTGTGGCGCCCATTATACCCGACGCCGGACAACGTGGCACGTCATTTCCACACGGGAGAGTTGGGCAGTCCGTTCTGGGGACACTAGCCAAGTTGATCCCAGCAATGTACAATGGTTCGCGTCATGCCTACACCAGCAGTCCATCTGGCTTTGGCCGAGGAGATGCTTCGACGGGGCGATCTGTCCCCTGCCGTTTGCGAGTTCCTGATGCGGTATCAGGGCCCCTTTCTGCTCGGTCACACGGCACCTGACGTGAGGAGTGTGAGCGGTCAGGATCGGGAGGACAGCCACTTCTACACGGTCCCTCGTTCCTCGGACAGGCCGGCCTGCGAGTGCCTTCTTGCCGCCCACCCTACGCTCATTCGGAGCGACGCCCTGTCTAACCCGCAGATGGCCTTCGTGGCTGGCTACCTTGCACATCTGGAGCTGGATGAGCTGTGGCTCGACGACGTGTTCCACGTCTTCGTCCGTGGGAGCTGGGGTCCTCTGCGCCGGCGGTTGTTCCTCCACAATGTCCTGCGCACGTGGCTTGACTATCAGGCTCAGGATAGGCTCGGGCCTCGCGTGGCGCAGACTCTCCGATCCGTCCATCCGTCCAGTTGGCTCGCTTTCGTCCGGGATGAGGACCTGCGGGAATGGCGCGACTGGCTGGTCCGGCAGCTTGCGCCAGGTCATCGGATGGAGACGGCGGAGGTCTTCGCCGAGCGCATGGGCATCTCTGCTTCCGAGATCGACGCGGTAGCGCGATCTTCTGATCTCATGGAAGAGCGCGTCTTCCGCCACTTCTCTGCGGCCGCTCTTGAGTCTTTTCAGGCCGCCGGGTACCGGCGGAGCGTCTCTGTCGTCGAGGCCTATGTCGGCGGCCTTACCCATTCCGGGGCCGGCATCGAGCAGCTAGACATCACACGCACGGTACAGAGCATCTTCTAGCCCAAGGAGGCAGACCTTATGAGCATCTTGGTCACCGGCGGAGCAGGCTACATCGGCAGCATCGTTACCCAGGAACTGGTCGGACAGGGCCGCGACGTCGTCGTCTTCGATAACCTCTCCTGCGGGCACCGCGCCGCTGTGCATCCCGACGCGAGCTTTGTGAAAGGGGACTTGTGCCGGCGCGAGGACGTCCGCGCCGTCTTCGAAGCGTACGACGTAGAAGCTGTGATGCACTTCGCCTCGTACACCCTGGTGGGCGAGTCGATGGACCACCCATTTATGTACCTGGGCGACAATGTCACCAACGGCCTGCACCTCCTCCGTGAGGCCGTTGAGCACGGTGTGCGACGCTTCATCCTCTCCTCGACCGCGAACCTCTTCGACGAACCCCAGACAATCCCCATCGACGAGGAGGAGGAGATCGTGCCGGGCAGTCCGTATGGGGAATCGAAGCGCATCCTCGAGCGCTATCTCTACTGGTTGGATCGTATCTACAGCTTCCGGTACGCTGCCCTGCGGTACTTCAATGCCGCCGGTGCCTCTCCCGACGGCGCCCGTGGGGAGGATCACGACCCTGAGACCCACTTGATCCCCATCACCCTCCAGGTTGCACTGGGGCAGCGGGACCACATTGCGATCTTCGGTGATGACTATCCGACTCGCGACGGGACCTGCGTCCGCGACTACATCCACGTCGTCGACTTGGCTCAGGCTCATATCCTCGCGCTCGACGCACTCTGTGAGGGGAGTCGCACCTACAACCTCGGCAATGGCCGGGGTTTCACCGTCAAGGAGGTCATCGAGACCTGTCGCGAGGTGACGGGGCACGCGATCGCGGCAGAGCCCGGAGATCGACGTCCTGGTGATCCACCTGTCCTCATCGCCAGCAGCGAGCGGATTCGTCAAGAGCTCGGTTGGGAGCCGCAGTATCCCGACCTGGAAACCATCGTCGCTCATGCCTGGGAGTGGCACCGCAGCCATCCTGGTGGGTACGAGGGATGATACCTGCTGTCGTGTCGACCGCGCCCGGTGTCGGGCGGGGACTTGCGGACGTGCTCAAGTCCAGGGTGCATGTTGATGCGTATCGCCATCAACGGCTGGTTCTGGGGTAGCCCCACCACGGGCAGCGGTCAGTACGCGCACCGGCTGGTGGAGGCCCTTACGGCTCTTGGGAGAGCCGAGAAGGCTGACCTCGAACTCGTGCTTGTGCTTCCCGCTGAGCTCGACGGCGGGGCAGGGCTGGGGGTCTCGGGGCTGCCGCCATCCGTCCAGGCGCACCACGTCGATGGCAGGCGCTCCAACCTGGGCAAAGTGTTCTTTGAGCAGCGTGCCTTTCCTCGTGCTTGCGTGGACGTGGAGGCAGACGTTGCTCACGTTCCCTACTGGGCCCCGCCGGCCCGCTCGCCGATGCCTCTCGTCGTGACCATCCACGACGTGATTCCTCTCGTCCTGCGGGCCTACCGGGGCGGGCCACTCCAGCGGCTCTACACCACGCTGGTCAGCGCCACTGCGCGTGGAGCGGACCTGGCCCTCACCGATTCGGAGGCCTCGCGCCGGGACATCCTGGGGCGGCTGGCCCTGCGCGGCGAGCGGGTGCGGGCGATCCCTCTGGCGGCGGCCCCAAGGTTCACACCCGAACCGTCTTCCACTGACCAGGACATTCGCGCACGCTATGATTTGCCGGAGGCATACGTCCTCTACCTGGGTGGATTTGATCGGCGGAAGAACCTGACGACCGTTGTCGAGATCTACCGATGGGCCGGGCCGCTCATCGGCGACAACTGCCCACTGGTAATCGCTGGGCGTCTGCCCGATCGAGACACCGCCTTCACTCCGGATCCCCGCCGGCTGGTACAGGAGCAGGACGTGGATCACGGCGTTGTCCGCTTCTGCGGCTTCGTCGACGAGGATCACAAGCCCGCTCTCTATCGCGGGGCGGTTGGATTCATCTTTCCCAGTCGGTACGAGGGGTTCGGCCTACCGCCCCTGGAGGCTATGGCGTGTGGGACGCCCGTGGTTGGCAGCGATGTTGCCTCTCTTCCGGAGATCGTTGGGGACGGCGGCGTTCTCCTCCGGCCCGACGACGCCAAGGGCATGGCGGACGTGCTCGTCCGGCTAGCACATGATGAGGGTTTTCGAGCCCAACTAAGCCGACGCGCAGTCGCGCAGGCCGCCAGGTTCTCCTGGGAGATCACGGCACGCTCCACGCTGGCGGCCTACCGCGATGCTCTGGGTTGAGACTGCCAGAGGGATCGCAGTGTATGGCCAGCCATTGACCGGTTCTGGGGACGGGGATAGGTCGACTCTTCGATGAGACTCCGTGGTTTCCTCGGTGCTCTCGGCGGCTCCGAAGCGCGCAGCAACCGGGGCAGCCGGCTCACGCGTTGGCCTGTTAGTCTGGCCGTCTTTGCCGCTGCACTCCTACTCTATACCCTCACGCTTCGTCCCGACGTCCTCCCTGCCGATTCCGGGGAGTTCCAGCGGGTCGTCCCGATCGCAGGCGTGGCGCATCCGCCCGGCTATCCCCTATACGTGATGCTAGGTTGGCTCTTCTCCCGTCTGCCGGTTGGGCCGTCGCCTGCCTGGCGGGTCAATGCCTTCTCAGCGCTCACGGCGGCGGGCACGCTGGCGCTCGTCTACGCTACCGCCCGGCGGCTTTCCGCCTCGACGATCGGGGGACTCGCGGCTGCATGGACCCTCGGATCCGCAACCACCTTCTGGGCCACAGCGACCAAGGCGAGCATACGTCCGCTGACGGCATTCTTTGCCGCGCTTGCGCTCTATGCGTTGGCGGAATACCGCACACGAGTCCTGCTTGTTTCCTCCGATCACGTCTTCCCGGAAGCCCGCCGGGGGGACAAAGACGATGGTTCCGCGGTTGGACCAGGGGGGAGAACCGATGAGGACAGTGCCGCCAGGATTCCGGACTGGCCCCTGATGCTTCTGGCTCTCTCCCTCTCCCTGGGGCTCACACATCATCCCTCCCTCGCTTTCCCCGGTCTGGTCTTCGTCATGTACGCTATTCTGCTCGATCGCTCTCTACTCCGGCGGCCCTGCCGCTGGGTGAAGCCGCTGCTGGCCGTACTGCCGGGGTTGCTCGTCCTCGGCTATCTTCCTCTGCGCGGTGGCCCACGGCTCTCCACCTTGTCCGGCTTCCTGGATCATATCCTGGCTCGAGGGTTCCGCGGCGACATGTTCGCCTTGAGCCTGCTCGATCGACTGGTCCTCCTGCCGACGCTTCTCCGTTTCCAGTTCAATCCCATCGCCCTGTTGGGTGTGGGGCTGGGCGGTGTATTGCTCGTTGTTCAGGACTGGAGGCTCGCTTTCTTGTTGCTGGGCAGCTTCGCCGTGCACGTCGCGGTCACGCTGACCTACGACGCCCCCCAGACCGTGGAGTACGCCATGCCCGCCTACGTCTCGGCGGCGTTGCTCGTTGCTGTTCCCTTCGGGCACACCGGTGGGCTGCCATCCTGGCTCGCGGAGCTTGGCTCCCGCCGACCACGTCTCCGTCGGGGCGTTAGTGTGGTGCTGCTCTTCGTGCTGGCTCTGAGCCTTCTAGGCGTCGTCGCGAACCTGATTGCCCACGTCCCGAGTTACTGGCAGCTCAGTCGGACGCACGACACCCGGACGTACGTCCGGACGCTGTTCGAAGGTGCTCCCGAGGATGCTGTCATCCTCGCCAACTGGCACTGGTTCACCCCGCTCCGGTATGCCCAAGTGATGGACGGGGAGCGTCCTGACGTGAGGGTGGAGTATGTGGCGCCACGTGGGGAGCCCCTGGCAGAAACGTGGGTCAAAGCCATTGAGGCCCATATCCGCGCTCGGCCGGTCGTGGTTGCCCGCCACTTTGGGCCGGCTTACGGCAAGCTCGCATACGACGTTGAGCCCCTCGGAGAGGCCTTCCTCGTGCGGTCGGAAGCACGGCACACCATCCCCTCAGACATGGTGGAGATCGGTGAAACCCTGGATTCCAGGGTTGACCTTATGGGGTTCCGGGTAGCGACCGGGGAGGTTCGTCCCGCCCGGCCGTTGGTGGTGGAGGTGGCGTGGTCTCCCGTTGAGGCGACTGGAGACGTGGTGGGTCTCTTCGTCCAGCTCATCGGTCCCGACGGCCGGCTCTGGAGCGCCGCAGAGGACCCAAGTCACGCGCCCGGGAGCCTCGTGCCCGGCGATATCGTCATCGACCGGGTCCTCGTCTACCCCTATCTCCACGCCGCCCCTGGGGACTACACGTTGGTCGTAGGCGCCTACACGTCAGATGGCCGCCTTGCGACTCCCGCGGGGGACGACAACGTCCGGCTCGTATCGATCCGCCTCCGCCCGGCTCAGACACGGCCAGTGACGAACCACCCTCTTTTCGTGCATTTCGGCGGGGGGCCTACCTTGATCGGCGTCGATTTCGAACCCCGTGAGGACGGCAGCGTGCGCACCTACCTTCACTGGATGGGTCCTGGGGAGCCAACGCGCCTGTCGCTTGCGGGGAAGAGCGACGCCCTCGTGACACATGTTCTGGTCCCGCGCCTGGGCTCTGGCGAGTACGCCACCGTCGCCGTCGACCGCCCTGGTGTTCCCTCCAGCGTCTTTGCCTTCGGACGCGAGGGTGGGAGGCGCTGGAACCTACTCTTCCGTGGCGTGGTCCAACTGCCCGAGTTGAATCCCGGCGAGCGCTACGTCCCATTCGGTGATGCGGTGGTGCTGACCCAGGCTACGGGGCCTACGGGCGAACTAGCCCCGGGTGCAGAGATTGAGTTGCGCCTTCACTTCCTCAGCCAGAGGCCCCTGCTTCGGGACTTCATCATGTCTACATCGCTCACCGGCGTCCAGGCCGATGGCGCGTGGGCATGGCGCGCATCTCACGACACGGTCCCTGCCCTGGGCGCCGTGCCGACCCTCAAATGGATCTACGGATCGGCTGTCCTCGATCCCCATCGGATGACGATTCCTGAGGACACGCTCGCCGTCCCCGTGGAGGGTTCTCTACTGATCTACGATCACTTCACCCAGAGATCGCTCCCCAACCTGGACGAGCATCTGGGCCCCGCTGTTCCCCTCGGAACCTGGCGCACCGCGCCTTGAGCATCGGTCCAGCCCACCCATCCACCAGACAAGACTTCCTTTCCTCTGCATGAAGAATGTGCTACAATGTCTTGCATTGGGAGGCGCCGTATGATCGACAAGGTTGTCCATCAGCTCAGGCAGACACGGCTGTTTTCTGCGCTTCAACGTGATGATCTTGAAGCGGTTGCTGAACTGGCGTACAAGGAGCGCTATCCCAGAGGAACCCTCGTCTTCTCCCAGGGCCAGCCTGGAGGCGCGGGCTATCTCCTCATCGACGGTCATCTCCGCGTACTCCGCGTCAACTCTGACGGCATTCGGCGGGAGATCGACCGCCCTGAGCCCGGCGAGTTCTTCGGCGAAAGCTCGCTTCTGGCGGGCGAGCCGCACGATGCCACCGTCGAGGTGACCGAAAACGCCCAGCTCCTGATCATCGAGAAGGGCGATTTCGACCTGCTCCTGGCAGATCGTCCCTGGATCCTCAAGGATCTCCGGGTGAGCCGCGAGGTGGAAGAGAGACGACGGGCGCCCCACTTCGATTGGCAGGAACCTGAGGAAGTCGTCGTCTTCGTCCTCCGTAAGCACCCTGCAATCCTCGTTCGGCGGCTGATCCTCCCCGGGCTGTTGCTGCTGCTTATCCTCGCGGCGCACTTCTACGTGGGCAGTACAGCGTTGCCTGCCCTGATCCTGGGCGGTGTTCTGTCGGCCGTACCGCTTCTGCTCGTCGCCTACTACCTCGCGGATCAACTCAATGACAAGTACATCCTGACCAACAAGCGGGTGATCCACGACGAGCAGATCTTTCTCATCCGCCGTTCCCGGGTTGGTGCCCGCTTGAACAGCATCCAGAGCATCCAACACGTCCAGGAGGGGGTGCTCGCGAGGACCTTCGACTTCGGAGATCTGCTCATCGAGACAGCCGGAGAGCCGGGCGGGCAGGTGGCGTTCCGACAGATTCCTCATCCTGTCGAGGTCCAGAGCCAGATCCTCAGACAGCGGGATCGACAGGCAGCCCGCGTGCGGGCCGAGGAGCGGGCTGCAATTTACGACGCCTTGCACAGAAGACTTGGCCCTGGGGAGGCAGAGACGCTCGCGGTCGAGCCCGTCGGGGACCCCGGGAATGGCCCCGACGGCGGGGGCCCGGGTTGGCCGTCGGAGCTGTTGGCGCCGCTTAGAGTTGTCCGCTACTTCTTTCCCGCTCTCCGCCACGAGGAGGGCGACACCATCACCTGGAGGAAGCACTGGGTGGCCCTATTGGGGCCGATTGCCCGTCCGACGGCGGCCATTGCTGTCGTAACGCTCCTCGTGGCCTGGTTCTTGAGCCGGGATGGGCACACGGCGTCGCTCCTGTTGAGCTACGGCATCGTGCTGATGTTTCTGGTTCCCTGGTGGCTGTGGGTCTTTGAGGACTGGCAGAATGAGATATACCAGGTGACCTCGTCGCGTATCATCGACATCGAACAGCGTCCCTTCGGGCTTCGTGAGGAGCGCCGGGAGGCGAGCTTGGGCATGATCCAGAACGTGAACCTCACAGTTCCCGGGCTCATAGGTCGTGTGCTTGGCTACGGCACGGTCACCATCGAAACCGCTGGCGCGGGGCCTTTCACCTTCGATTACGTCAAGAACCCGGAGTCGGTTCAGGCAGAGATCTTCCGTCGTGTCGAGAGCTTCGACGAGAACGAGCGCCACAAGCGAGCCCGCCGGCGCCGTGATGAGCTTCTTGACTGGTTCACGGTCTATGACCAGATGCGTCACCCTGATGAAGAGCGAGGCGGTGGCCCAATGCCGGCGCCTCCATCCCGGCGGGAGAGCCGCTCTGATGTCTCTTCATCTAGTTAGGAGAGGTTGAGTATGTCCGTTCGTCGGATTGTCTATTCCAACGAACCGATGCTTCACGAGCCTTCGCGCCGCGTCCGCCGCGTGGACGCCCACTTGGAAGAGCTTATCGAGGATATGACCGAGACGATGCACGCGGCCAACGGTATCGGCCTCGCCGCCATCCAGGTCGGTGTCCCGGAGCGCGTGATCATCGTCGAAGTCCCGGTTGTCCAGGGGGATGAAGCAGAACCATCTGAGGAATCCATGGAGACCGAGCTCTACGTCTTGATCAATCCCCAGATCGTCGATGCGTCGGAGGAGTCCATTGAGGGCATTGAGGGCTGTCTCTCTATACCGGGATGGGCCGGGGAGGTGGATCGCCACGCGGAGGTCACCATCGAGGCCACGGACCGAGAGGGCCGCCTGGTGCGCATTGAGGCCGAAGGTCTTCTGGCCCGTGTCTTCCAGCACGAGGTTGATCACTGCGACGGCGTGCTCTTCATCGATCATATCGAGGATCCTGAGAAGATCTGGTCGGTGGAGGAGGGGCAAGAGGAGGCTGTCGAGGCATCCCAAGAGCGCCCCTCGCCCTGAAGAGCTGACTGCTTCGTAGCCTGACAATCCATCAACCCGGGCTGCCCCCGTCGCCCCGGGCTTCGTTCTGTCGTGTTGGCACTTGATGTCAACCGCTGTCAGCATGGGTTCCTTGCGGGGGAGAGTTGTGACTGCAGAAGAAGGGGCTTCCGCCCCACTGAGGGTCGAGGGCATCACATTCCGGTACCGGGCCCGTCCGGAACCGGCGCTCCGTGATGTCTCGATAACGCTGCACCAGGGCGAGCTGCTCCTGCTTGCCGGCACCAGCGGCTGCGGCAAGACCACGCTCATCCGCTGCATCAATGGACTCATTCCTCGGAGTTACAAAGGGGACCTGAGCGGGCGCATCCTCGTCCATGGTGGGGAGACCTCGGAGATGCCTCTTTCGCGGCTCTCCCAGCACGTCGGGACCGTGCTTCAGGATCCGGAGCGCCAGATCCTCGGGGCGCACGTCTTCACCGAGGTGGCCTTTGGCCTGGAGAACCTGGCCCTTCCGCGGGATGAGATTCGCCGGCGGGTTGACCAGACGCTGGACTATCTCGGCATCTCCCACCTGCGTGATCGGGAGACCTTCTACCTATCCGGTGGCGAGAAGCAGAAGGTGAGTCTGGCTGGGGTGCTGGCGATGCGGCCCGACGTGCTGCTTCTCGACGAGCCGCTGGCCAGCCTCGATCCTGCCAGCGCCCAGGAGGCGCTCCGCCTTTTCCGACGTCTTGCTGACGAGGGGATGAGCATCCTCATGGTCGAGCACCGGGTTGAGGACGTGCTCGAGGCTCGGCCGGATCGGGTACTCTTCATGGCTGAGGGGCAGATCTCCTACGCCGGCTCCCCTGCTGGCCTCGCGGACGTCGTCGGCTACCGGCAGGTCAAGTTACCTGTCACCGCGGTGATGCAGAGGGCTTCCGAGGTCTCACCGCCCGCCTTCGTGCCGGCGGTGAAGGCGAACGGCCGGCAGCCTCTGGTTACTTTCAATGGCGTCTCCTTTTCCTACGGCCATGGGCCGCGCGTCATCCACGACATCGATCTGACCATACGCCAGGGCGACATCGCGGCCCTGCTCGGCGCCAACGGTGCGGGCAAGACGACCCTCATCAAGCATGCCATCGGGCTGCTGAAGCCAAAGCAGGGCACTGTATTCGTTGATGGGTGTGATACCCGGCAATTGAGCGTGGCCGAGATTGCCCATACCCTGGGCTATGTCTTCCAAAGCCCGAGCCACATGCTTCACGCCCCCACCGTCCGAGAGGAGCTTGCCTTCGGTCCAGAGAATCTGGGGTACGACGACGAGATGGTGGAGCAGGGCGTCGGTGAGGCCGTTCGTGCCCTCAACCTGACAAGTTTGGAGGAGTATGCGCCTCTCTCCCTCTCCTTCGGTCAACAGAAGCGGGTCTCCATCGCCGCGGTCTTGGCGATGCGCTCTCGCATTCTCGTCATGGATGAGCCCACGGCCGGACAGGATTACTGGAACTACATGGCGTTCATGGATGCTATCCTTCAGACGCCTGGATTCTCCGCCATTCTGTTCATCACCCATGACCTGGATTTGGCCATCTCTTACGCCAATCGGGTCATCCTTATGGACGAAGGCGCGATCGCCGGAGATGGCCCTCCGGCCGAGGTGCTCTCAGATTCTGACCTACTGAAGGCATGCCGCCTTGTTCCGACCTCGCTGCTGAGGGCCAACCTTGAGCACCTTCCGCGTACGGGCAGGTTTCTACCCGCTGAGGAGCTGGCGCGCGTTGTGCGGGGCACGGGCGGGGGATCGTCTGATCAAGCGAGGTTGTAGGTTGCTCTCAGCGGAGTTAGCCGCAGATGCGGGTATCGCGCGTAGCCGTCGGGCCTGGGGAGGGACGACAGCTGGGCGACGATTGATGTATTGCCATTAGGTTCAGTCTCACGGTGGGACGGAACCGGGTCAAACGTGATCGCCAGACCCTCATAATCAATAGGAGGCAGATATGACTGGACAGCCTGGCACCAACCGAACCCTCATCTGGTTCATCGTACTCGTTGTCTTCGTGCTCCTGCTGGCTCTCGCCAGCATTCTCACCGGCGGTCAGAGAATCAGCGGCGTGGCCCCTATCGGTGTCACCGCTGTCGGTCTCATCCTCGTCTTTGGCGTCTACCTCCTGACGGCGGAGAACGACGCCTGGGCCGTCGGAACGCGGGAGGTCGTCTACATGGCCATTGGAGCCGCCCTCTACGGCGTCTTCAACTGGATCTTCAATACCATTCCCATGCCGTCCGTCAGTCAGGTGGCGCTGCGGCCCTCCGTCTGTATCCCGATCTTCTTTGGCTACGTCTTCGGTCCCGTGGTCGGGTTCTTCACCGGGGCCGTGGGCAACATCCTCGGCGATTTCCTCACCGGGTGGGGCGTTTTCCCGGCGTGGGATATAGGCAACGGCCTGATGGGCATGGTGCCTGGTCTGGTGTTGCTCTTCATCAATAAGCGGCGCAGCCTCAACTTCCTCACCATTCTCGTCGCCGTTCTGATCCTGCTCACAGCGGGGTTGATCTTCATCAACCCCGAGGTGGTCGGACCTTGGACCGGCGAGATCGAGAGCTTCCAGCTCTGGGCCTGGATCTTCATGGTGGGCGGGGCGGTGGTCATCGCGAGCCGCTTCGTCCTGGAGAGATTCAGTGTCGACATGGCGGCGGTCAATCTGTGGGGTACGCTGGGCATCATCGTCGGCATCGGCTTTGCGTCTATTGCGGATATCTGGATCAACGGCTACAGCTTTGCCACGGCCATCATCGGGGAATTCGCCCCCGCCGCCGGCCCTAACATTGTCAATTCTATGATTCTCACCCCCATCCTTCTGGCCGCGTATGAGGCCGTACAGGCCAGGACGGGGCGCTGAGACGACCCATGCGTCTGGACGTGCAGACGGAAGTATGCAGCTGATGGGCGATGTGACTGGAGAGGACTCGATGATTTTGGGGAGAGCGGAGGCGTGAGATGTTGATCGCTTGGCGCTACCGCGACCGAGACACGATCATCCAGCGCCTGGATCCCCGGGCGAGGATCATCTTCATGCTGGCGATGCTCTTCTCCGTCGTTCAGTTCTGGGACCTTCGCATCATGTTGGTCTTTCTCGGCATCGCCTTTCTCCAGTACGGGCTGGCGAAGCTTACCTGGCAGGAGACGCGTCGCGTCTGGATTCTGGTGAGTATGCTGATCCTGATCATGACCACCCTAACCTTCATCACCGGCAGAGGGGGCGTGCAGTATGCGTACCACGAGGAGCACGTCATCACCCAGCTGGGCCCTCTCTCCCTCCCCGTCGTCGGGTGGACGCTTGCCCTCACCATCACTGCGGAGAAGACGATCTTCGCCGTCAGCCAGCTCGTCCGTATGTACGCCATCACCACGATGGCGATCACCATTCCGTATACAGTTGACCCCAGCCTCTACGGTGTCACCTTCAGGGGGCTGGGCTTGCCAGACAAGTTCGCCTACGCCATGGACCTGGCTTTTCGTTTTGTCCCCACCCTGGGACGGGATTTCAGCATCACGCTGGATGCTCAGCGAGCTCGAGGGTACGAGGTGGAGAAGCTCTCCGGCGGGCTGATCGCCCAGATCCGCAAGTTGGCCCCCTTGCTCGTGCCGGTGACCATCAACGCCATTGTGGGCGCGGAGGACATCATTGACGCCATGGACCTTCGGGCGTTTGGCGTCGGTCCGCGCACATGGGTCCATCGACTGACGTATCAAGCTCGCGACAAGGTGCTTATCGCGATCAGCGCCCTTATCTTCGCGGGGTCCACCGTCCTGTCGTTCTTCGGTGTGGGTAATCTGTGGGTCCCCGGGGCCTTCCTCCGTCTGGCTGGAGGATAGAGACTGACCAGCATTGTGTTGTACATGCAGTAGATCTACGGCAACCAGGATCTCCGAGCAGGCCCGCCAGGCGGGTTCACCGACCTTGGATGCTCGAGAGGTTCTGGGATCGCTAATACTTAGAGGAATGGGAGGAAAACCATGCGATTGGGAAAGAGTCTTATAGGTAACCATGTCTTCGGTCATCTGGACGGCCGAAAGCTCGGGGAGGTCAAGGATCTCTATCTCGACGATGCGCTGATGGAGGTGGTCGGCATCTACCTCGGCCGCGAGGGCCTTCTACGGCCGACGCCTCGATTCGTGGAGAGACGGGACATTGCGCTCTTCGGGATCGATGCGCTGCTCGCTGAGAGCCCATTCACGGTCTACGAAAAGGACGAGGCACCTGAGCCGCCGGGATGGCTGCGTCTCGACCAACTCCAAGGTCGCGAGGTCCGTACGCCTGGAGGCACCAAGATTGGGAAACTGGGTGACGTGGTATTGGACGAGGAGGGACATATCACCGGGTTCAGCCTGGTCAATCTCTCCGTCAGAGGGCCGGTCGCCGAGGCAGACGCCGTCTCACGCAGCGCTCTGGTGGATGTCGAGGACGAGCAAGGTGCGATGACGATAGATCTCGCCGAAGCCGAAAAGGCGCTCCTGGACGTCGACCCGAGCCAGCTTTTCGCCGGCCCGGTGGAGCCCCAGGTGACCACAGAGGTCGAGGAGGTTCCGCCACCGGAGATGCTCGATCAGCCCGGGGAACCCGAGCCTCCGACGGAACCCGAGAGCGGCGTGGAGGGCGAGGTCCCTCGTCGTCCCGACGCGGCAGAGCAGGGTGAGTATGGCCCTGGCGAGTGATGTCCTTGAGACCGTGGGTCCGGATGGGCTCTCACTGGTGAGTAGCGTTGCGTGCGAGACCTCGGGAGGTTCCGATGGCTGAGGAGAGGATCGATCTGAACGAGGCGAGTGCCGAGGCCTTGGACCGGCTGCCCGGCATCGGCCCGGTACTGGCGCAGAGGATCGTTGATCATCGCGAGAAAGTTGGTCCCTACGAGAAGGCGGAGGACCTGACGTCTGTGGCGGGCATCGGCGTGAACTCGGTCCGCAGGCTGGCCGACCACCTGGTCGCGTCCGCGTCGGCGGAGCCCTCGGCGGTGGGGGAAGTGGGCACGCCCGAGCCGGCGGCCTCCGCCATGGGACCGGACACCGAGCCTGAGACAGACCCCTCGGCCAGCGCCCCGGACCTTCAGGACGACGAGCGGCTTGCACAGGATGAGGAACCGCATGAGGTCAAGGCGGTCCCGCCGGGCGAGTCCCTGTCAAAGGGCGGGTTCGAGCTGAGCGTGGAGGAGGGAGCTGTGGACGTCGAGGAGAGGGAATCAGAAGAAGGAGCCGACCCGGTGCCGGAGGATCAGGAGGACCGGGGGATTCCCATGGGAACCGCGTTCTCGGAAGGCGGACTGCCGGAGGAGAAGGCGGGAGGAGAGGGGGGCGCGCGAGCCGCACCGGAGGCAGAGAGGTGGGTGGAACCCGAAGGTCCGGAGCGCGAGGAAGGGGAGGAGCAGGAGGAACTGCCCACACCTACGATGGGATCGCCCGCCGAGATGAGACCTGCTCCGCCGTGGTGGCGCCAGATCTCCTGGGTCTGGACTGCGCTCCTCGGGGGTCTCCTGGGCATGGCCTTTGCCCTCATCGTCTTCGCGGGCGTCAACGGCTCCCTCGATGTGGGTCACAGCAGGGCCGTGCTGGAGATCGAGAGCGACGTGCGGGGGCTGACACGAGAGCTGCAGACCGTGCAATCCGACGTGGATAGCCTGGGTGCTCGCCTCGATGCTCTGGAGGGGCTCACCGAGCGGATGAACAACGTGGAGTCGGTGGTCGACGACCTGACAGAGCAGACGAAGGGCCTGGCCGACCGCGCCGACGCGGTGGAGGAGGACGTTGACGGCCTCTCGGAGCAACTCCGGACTGTCTCGGAGGATGTGGCTGAGCTGCAGGATGAAGCCGAGCAGTCGCGCAGCTTCTTTACCGGTCTGCAGACGCTGCTGCAAGATGTCTTCGGCCAAGTAGAGGGGGCACCGGGCGCGGCCCCGACGCCGACCCCAGAGGGAAAGTGAGGGCCCAAGCGATGACTGATCACGAGCGTTCTTCGAACAGTTCCTTCCTGGGGGCCGTCGGGAGGGTTCTTCGATTCCTGATTCGACTCGTCTTCGTTCTGATCGTGGGAGCCCTCATTGGATTGGGGCTCTTCTACGGTGTACCGTATGCCTATCGACGCTTGATGTGGCCGGTCCAGGAGAACAGTGCCCGCGTCGCTATCCTGGAGGAGCAGGTCGCCAAGAACTCGGACAGCATCTTCAACAACCGGCTGGCTCTGGAGGACCGGATTTCGGACCTCGAGGAGGAGGTCGCTGAACTCCGGGACGAGGGCGTCGCACGCGCCCAGAATCAGGAGGCGCTGGAGCGGGAGATCGAACAACTGGCAGGGCGCGTTTCGGACTTGGAAGACGACCTGAGGGCCCAGCAGAAGGAGCTGGAGGAGGCGGATCTAGCGTTCTCGGAGACAGCCTCCCATCTGACGGAAGAGATCGACATGATCGGGGAGCAACTCGCGGACGCCCGTCAGGAAATCAGCCAGGAGATAGAGGCTTCTCAGGAGGGTGTTGAAGCTTTGGGAGGGAAACTGGATGAGGCCGCGGTCCGCCTGCTCTTCCTGCAGACCGCCCAGGACCTGCTCAAGGTCCGTCTCCTCCTGGTCGAGGACAACCCGGGTACCGCGCGGGAGACCCTCGCCCTTGCTGTGGAGCACTTGGAGCAGGCCGGCGGCCTGGTTCCCGAACAAGAGGAGCGGGTTGAGGACCTGCGGGACCGTATGCTCGCGGTGGACGATCTCATCGCGAATCGGTCCTTCCGCGCCAGGCCCAGCCTTGAAGCCCTTTGGGCCGATCTGATGGGCTTCGTCACACCCTTGTCCGCAGGGACCACGGTCACCGGCACGCAGGGAACGTCTCCGGTACCTACACCTACGCCCTAGAGAAGGAGGACGGGCGTCGGCCGGGCTCGTAGGGTCGTGCCGTGCCTGACAGGACCGCGTAGCATCAGTTCCGTCAGGTACGGCGGCGCCCCAGGGCTTCGCTCGACACTGGTCTTGACAACGGGCTCCCGTCACTTCCACGTCGTCCACTCGGTGGCGGCCGCGAACGTCACCACCGTACCCCTGACCTACGATCGATCATCATTGACGTGTGTTATGATATGGGGCCAGTCTGTGGCACGTACGTCCCATGATGGCGCGCACTGCAGAGGAGAACGCTTTGAGTGAGATTCGATACAGCAGAGGCTTGAGCCCGTGGCAAGTTGTGGCTCGTGGGTTGGCGGTGATCGTCACTGTCGCTGCTTTCGTACTGACCGGTGAAGCCGTCGCCTGGGGAGGCCCCCTGACGCCGTTGGCCTTGCTAGGGACCTTGGTCCTGCTGCTCGTTAACCTGCTCGGCTATCTGGAGCTGGTCGCGAGGGGCCGTCGGCGGGGCAGCGCTTACAGCCAGGTTTACGAGGCCGAGGGCAAGTCTCTCGCCTTCTTAACCGGCTGGACCTTGATTCTCTCTGGCATGGGGCTCTGCGCCATGCTGGCCCGGGGATTCGGCGTGCAGGTGGCCGTTTTGCTCCGCACTCAGCTGAATTTGGATCTTCCAGTCTGGCCCCTGGCCTCCGGCTTGATCCTACTGCTAGCCGCGAACAACACTGTCGGTACCCGAGAGGGGCGGCGTGGGCCGGTGACCGCGTCTCTGCTGATGATCGCCCTCCTCATGGGAGTCAGCTTCCTGGCGCTGCCAAAGATCGACCTGACCAACTACCGAGGGGGGCCCAGGGCTTGGGACCGGGCTATCTCGACGGTCTTGTCAGCCTATGTGGGCCTCGAGATCACGGCTACTCTGCAGAATGAGATGCGGGATGGGTCCGGGCGGACGCTCCGCACTTTGCTCCTTACTCCTGTCCTCTCCACTGCAATCGTAGCGGTGGTCGTTGGCGTGGGGATTGGCGTCGTGGGCCTGGGGGCATTGAGCGGATCCTGGTCGCCAATTGGCCTTCTGGGTTCGAGTGTGGCGGGCGGGGCGGGACGACCACTTATGCTCGCCGTTGGGGCGCTCTCTATCGCCCTGGCGCTCAATAGTGCGTTCGTTTTGGTCGTGCGGCAGATCTATGCAATGGCCAAGGACGGCTACTGGCCGTCGAGGCTACTCGACACCCCTCGGCGATTCGGGACGCCTGTGTGGATCATCTTGCTCGTAGCCGCGGCTCTCGTGGGCTCCACAATGGTCCCAACCGCCCTCCTCACACAACTGACTGGCTTGCTCTATCTGGTCGTTCTCGCGGGCGTCAATGTGGCTCTTGTGCTCCAGTCGCCGTCCGAGCAGTCGGGCTTCAAACTCCCTTTCCATCCGTGGATCCCCGGGCTGGCTCTGGTCATAGATGCTCTTGTCCTCACCCTCTGGAGGTCGAGTTCCCTGGTCTGGGGGGCTGTCTGTATGGGCGTCGGTCTTATCGTCTACCTGGTCTATGCCCGAGCTCATCACGTTCAGGCTCAGGAGGGCGTCACAGTCTTCAAGTCGCCCGCCAAGAAGGAGGGGGGACCGGCCTACGAGGTCCTCGTTCCCATCGCCAACCCGGCCACCGCTGGTACGCTTCTCCGGCTAGCCGGTGTCCTGGCCAGGCACAAGGGTGGGGAGGTGCTGGCTCTTCAGGTAGTCACGGTGCCCGAACAGGTCCCCTTGGAGGAGGGCCGGCACAGAGCTGCGGTGGGCCGAGTTCTCCTGGAGCGAGCCATGGCTCAGGCCAAAGAGGAGGGCTTCGCCGTCAAGACGATGACGCGCGTGGCGCACGGCGTAGCCGAGGGCATCCTGGATACCGCCCGTGAGGAGGAGGTCGACATGATCCTTCTCGGGTGGCACGGCAGCACCCGCTCCTCCGGCGCATCGATGGGGCCGATCATCGATGCCGTCACCCGTGACGTCTCTTGCGATGTCGCTGTTGTCAAAGGCGAGCAATGGAAGGGGGCGGGGCGAATCCTGGTTCCAACCTCTGGTGGCCCCCATGCGTCCATGGCGGCTCGTCTGGCGATGGTGGTTTCCGAGGTCTACGATTCCGACGTGACGGCCCTCTATGTACAGCACGGTCGTGCTACCCAGCGTCAGATGGATGAGAACAAGCAGCGTATCGCTGGGACACTGAGCGGCTTCGCGTTCCATAGGCCGCCAGAGCAGAAAGTCGTCGTCGCGGATAGCGTGGTCGAGGGTGTCCTCCGCGAAGCCGAGGACTACGACCTTATCCTCCTTGGCGCCTCGGAGCAAGGTCTCTTCGATCAGTTCGTGTTCGGGAGCATCCCCCAGCAAATTGCCGCCCGTGTGCCCAAGACGGCTGTGATCGTGCGGCGCCACAAGAGCCCGACCGACTTATGGGCTCGAAAGGCCAGCCTCGGCCTCTTCCAACTCCTCCCGCAGCTGAAGGTGCAGGAGCAGCTCAAGCTGCGAGAGACGATGCGCAACAGTGCCAGGCCCGGGGCCAATTTCTTCGTCCTGATTGTTCTGTCATCCATTATTGCCACCTTGGGACTCCTTCTGGACAGCGCAGCGGTCGTCATCGGCGCGATGCTGGTCGCGCCCCTTATGTCTCCCATCCTTGGATTCTCCCTCGGCATGGTTCTAGCCGACGTTCGACTAGTTCGTCTGTCCATTGAATCGATGTTCAAGGGGGTTGCCCTGGCCTTGGTGTTGGCGGTCGTGATTGGCATAGCGTCGCCCTTCAAGTCGTTGACCGCTGAAATCTTGATGCGCACCCAACCCACGCTGATTGACTTGGCCGTGGCCCTCGCATCGGGGATGGCCGGCGCGTACGCCATATCCCGGGAGGAGGTGAGTGCGGCCCTGCCGGGCGTGGCTATTTCGGCTGCCTTGATGCCGCCCCTCAGCGTGGCGGGGTTGGGGCTGGCCCTTGGGCAGCCTCAGGTTGCGGGCGGTGCCTTCCTGCTCTTCTTGGCCAATATCGCCGCTATCAGCCTGGCGGGCGTAATAGTCTTTGTTCTGCTGGGCGTGCGTTCACAGTCTTGGCAGCCGGAGACGAACCGTCGTATGCGGCGGGGGCTTGTCGGTTTCGTCCTCTTCGTCCTGGTCATTGCAGTGCCACTGGGGATTATCATGGCCGGAATCGTGCGCCAAGATGACACGCGGCAGCAGATTCGACAGGTGCTGACGGAGAGCATGGCCGCCCACGACACGCAGCTGGTCCAGTTTGAGCATCAGGCGCAGCAGGGGAGGCTTCTGGTCGTGGTCACCGTTCGCTCTGTCGAGCCTATGCCCCAAGCTGCCGCCGACGAGGTCGCGTTGGCGCTCCGCCAGCGCCTGGACCGTCCTGTCACGTTGGAGCTTGTGACCCTACCCATCATACGTTCCGAGCGTTGAGCGCCTACTCTGGCCCCGAATGGCCCATCGGCCCTCGCCCGGCGGTTGATAGCCCCGAGTGGGTCGGATCCTGCGCCGGTCGCGCTAGCCAGGAAGCCTATCCAAGCCGCTGCCTACGCAGGAGTGTGAAGGTCACCCAGGCGCACTGCTGAGCACGTCGGGTTTGCGGATCCCATCCGCTGCCCTTCCCGCATCACGAACCCGTTCCTCCGACCCAGTGGGTGTCCTGGCTATGCCACAGCCCGGTGCGCAGATCCGATCGGCGTCTTCCCTCCTCTGACAGATTCCGCGGAACCTTTGGCCTATGTAGTCCGTCGTACCTATGACGGCCTGGATTGGATGCTAGGTCGGTACTACGGAATCTAAGGAGGTTCCACGTGAGGAAGATACTGTTCGGTTTGTTGATGACGGCGATGGTGACCGTGACGGCCTGCAGACCCTCGCAGGGGCGCAGCAGCGATGTAGCGGGATCGGGGGGTATCCTGGCATCCCAAACAGACCGCGAATCACCGGACGCACCGGAGGCGGACGTCGAGGCTTTGGTCGACGGCAACTCGGCCTTTGGATTTGATCTCTACCACGTCCTGGCCGAGCGGCAGGGGGACGGCAATCTTTTCTACTCGCCGTACAGCTTGTCCCTTGCCCTGGCAATGACCTACGCTGGTGCTCGCGGCGTGACCGAGGCCGAGATGGCTGAGGCGCTCCACTTCACCCTCTCTCAACAGGCGCTCCATCCCACTTTCAATGATCTGGACCAGATGCTGGAAGCCCGGGGAGAGGACGCCGCGGGCCAGGATGATGGAGGATTCCGGCTCAACATCGCCAACGCCATCTGGGGACAGCGCGACTACGCGTTCCTGAACACGTACCTGGACCTTCTGGCGGTCAACTACGGTGCCGGCCTGCGCGTGCTCGACTTCGCGTCCGCGCCGGAGCCATCCCGCGTCATCATCAACGACTGGGTTAGCGAGGAGACGGAGGGCAAGATCGAAAACCTCATCCCACAGGGTGCCATCGATCCCATGACCCGCCTGGTCCTAACCAACGCCATCTATTTCAACGCTGCCTGGGCGAATCCCTTCCAAGAGGACGCCACTCAAGGCGGCTCTTTCACCCGGCTCGACGGGAGTCAGATTGACGTGCCCGTGATGCACCAGACTGAGTCGTTTGGCTATGCTGCCGGCGACGGCTATCAGGTCGTGGAGCTGCCCTACGACGGCGGCGAGATGTCCATGGTCATCTTCTTGCCCGACCGAGAGCAATTCTTCGACTTCGAGGCCGGGTTGGACGCTGAAAGGGTCGGACAGATTCTTGGGAACGTCGCCTACCGCGACGTCAAGCTCACTATGCCTCACTTCGAGTTCGAATCTGAGTTCGGACTTGGTGAGGCCTTGGGAGAGCTGGGTATGGAGACGGCCTTCTTCGGCGATGCCGATTTCTCCGGGATGACGGGGAACAGAGACCTCTTCATCTCAGAGGTGGTTCATAAGGCCTTCGTCTCGGTCGACGAGGCAGGTACCGAGGCCGCGGCCGCCACGGCGGTGGTGATGAAGATGTCGGCCATGGGGCCGCAGCCGACCGAGGTGGTCTTGGATCATCCCTTCGTCTTCCTCATCCGTGACATCGAGACCGACGCTATCCTCTTTTTGGGTCGTGTTGTAGACCCCGCCGCGTAGCGACCACGACGATCTCCCTGGGCAGCTGAAAAGCTGCCCAGGCTTCTTGACTGGACGGGGCGTCACGGGAATGGGCCTCTCTGGTCTGCTGTGTCAGCTAAGGGCGGAACAGGACCTCCTACCCTGGTCAGGTGACCAGGATTCGGCCTGGCTGCCGGCCTAGGGCGAGAACCCACCTGATGGCCGATGCCGGTCAGATGGCGGTCGTTTATACTGAACTCGAATCCGATAGCTAGATGGCGAGCATCACGGCAGATTATGTCGCCACACCAACCACGATGAGGAAACATCGATGTTCGAGCTGAACGTCAACTGCTTCAATCAGTCGTCCATCATCGCGTATCTCCGAGGCGCTGCGATCACCGTGGCTGTGGTGTGCGTGGCAGCGCTGACTGCGCTCTGGCTGGTTGAGCGCCCGGCACAGGCGGTCCTGGCCGAGGCAGCGGCTACGGAGATGCCGTCCGACGGAAGCACGCCGACCCCACCGGTTCCTTCCCCGACGCCCCCGGCAAGCTCGACGCCACCACCCACCGCGAGCCCGAGCGCAACACCTTGCGATACGCCCTCTGCTGATACGCTGGTCCCGGACCGCGACGTTCCTCCCCACGTCGTTCAGCCTGGGGAGACGTTGACCATCATCGCTGCACAGTACGACACGTCCGCACAGGAGCTGGCGGCGCTGAACGGAATGGTCGATCCCGATCTCCTCTACGTGGGAGAACGCATCGAGCTTCCGGCGAAGGCCCGCGTCGAGGAGACGACCACACCGCAACCTAACCCAACCACCCATCCGGCTGATACCACACCGCACCCGGATTTCGGCACGCCCGATGAGATGCTCAAGGGGCGCTGGATCGATGTCGATCTTTCCGAGCAACACCTGACCGCGTACGAAGCCAGCAGCCTTGTCCGCACCATGCTGGTCTCCACCGGTCTACCGCAGACGCCGACACCGGTGGGGCAGTTCCGGATCTGGATCAAACTCCGCTACGACGACATGGCTGGCGAGGACTACTACATCGAGGATGTCCCTTTCGTGATGTATTTCCACGAGGGGTACGGCCTTCACGGCGTCACGTGGCACGGGAATTTCGGGCACCCGATGAGCCACGGCTGCGTCAATCTGCCGACGGCCGAGGCCGAATGGCTGTACGGCTGGGCTGAGGTTGGCACCTTGGTCATCGTCCACGAGTGAGGATCGCGTGCCGAGGTGTGTTCAGGGATGGAACGCAGATGCTTGTGGGATCGTCTAACTAGCGGACCCGTGTCCGCACTAGTTTCGAATTCTGTTGCAGATACCAGGAGGACAGATCGTGAGATCTAAGTATGTTCGATCAAGTGTGATAGTCACACTGAGTGCAGCACTGATCAGCGGCTGCGGCCCCGTCGCGGCTGAAGACCAGGCTAGACCCACCAATCCGCTCACAGCGCAGGAGACTCATACCCCGACGACTCAAGAGCCCAAGATGACACCTACACCCCCGCCCCAGATGGACAGCGGCGGGACAGTCGAGGGATGGACGGGAACCATTGTCGATCTACCGGCGGGGGACCAGTTTGGTCAGGAGTTCGTGCGGCAGGACGGACAGTCGTTCCATCTGGGAACCCCGACAGACGCAGTGCGTGACCAGATCGTCGAGGCACGCTCGACGGGGGCGGAGGTCCGGGTCTGGGGGACGCTCCACACCAGTCCCTCCGAGGGTGAGGCGCAGACGATCGTGCTGGATCGCGTAGAGCTCGTCGCCAAGTCTGCGGACGAGGGTGAGCCGGTCGAGGGATGGACGGGAACCATTGTCGATCTGCCGGCGGGGAACCAGTTTGGTCAGGAGTTCGTGCGGCAAGATGGCGAGGAGTTCCACCTGGGAACGCCGACGGATGAGATTCGCCAACAGGTCGTCGAGGCGCGCTCGACGGGTGCGGAGGTCCGGGTCTGGGGGACGCTCCACACCAGTCCCTCCGAGGGTGAGGCGCAGGCGATCGTGCTGGATCGCGTCGAGTTCCTCTCCCAGTCGAACGACCAGGGTGAGCCCGTGGAGGGATGGCTGGGCACCATCTACAAACTGCCTCCAGGCAACCAGTTTGGGCAGACCTTCGTACGCGACGACGGCGAGCAGTATGATGTAGGAACGTCCGATGAGGCCTTGCGCGCTGCAATCGCCGACGCGGCGTGGAACGGTGCACACGTCAGCGTCGACGGTCGGCTCTATATCGGTGTACCCGCTGGGGAAGCCCGACATATCGAGGTGGAGGAACTGACCGTGGTGTCACTGCCGGCTCCCGAGCCCAGAGATCTCACACCCTTCGCGGAAGTGAGTGCCTCGTCGTCTCTGCCCGGCGATCAGTACGGGACCTACAGCCCCTACCAGGCGGTTGACCGTGCCGAAGAGACCTCCTGGGTCGAGGGCAGCTCAGGACCCGGGTTGGGCCAGTGGATCGAGCTTCTGTTCCCCGATGCCTTTGAGCTCCACGCGTTGGCCCTGGACGTCGGCTTCGACGCGGGCGATGATCTCTTCGACAAGAACAACCGCATCAAGTGCGCCACGGTGCTCTTCTCCAACGGCGAACAGACGAGCATCGAATTCGATGACGTCCGCGGGCTCCAGCAGTTCGCCATGGTCCGTGCTCCCGGGCCCAACGTCAAGACTACCTCCGTCCGAGTCATCATCGACGAAGTCTACCCAGGCAGCAGGTATGATGATACTTGCCTGGCAGAGATCCAGGTCTGGGGCGTCGTGCACTAGTTCGTCGATTGCGAGCCTCAACTCCGATCCTAAGGGTTTTCGCCAGGCTCTCGATGTGCTGAGACACTCGTCTCGGATTGGATTCTCCGGAGCAGGCGGGGCCTCGAAGAACCCTTAGGATCTCGCTCTTCAACGCCCAAGCTCTCGCCACCCTATTCGTCCTCTGCGCCTCTGCGGTGGTCCCAGACGACCGGCATGATCTTCCGTTTCTGTGAGATTCCGTTATACTATGATAGAGGTTGTAACGACAAGAAGCCAGGGAGGGACCAGGTGGAAGTCAAGATACAACATCGTCCGTCGTACGCGCTCGCTGTGGCGGAGCTTGAGCCCAATGAACCGATCCAGGTCGAGGCAGGATCGATGGTCGGTGTGTCGGCTGACATGACGATCGAGACCAAGGCTCAGGGTGGTATCCTCAAGAGCCTCGCTCGCTCCATGCTCGGCGGTGAGTCGTTTTTCGTCAACACCTACCAGGCGTCCGACCAGGGCGGCCGTATTCTGCTCGCCCCGGCCCTGCCCGGGGATATGGTCGTTCAGCCCATGCAGGACGAGATCCTTTTTGTGCAGTCGGGGTCCTACGTCGCCTCCAGCCACGGGATCGACCTGAGCGCCAGTTGGGGAGGCGCCAAGACTTTCTTCGCCCGCGAGGGCCTCATCCTGCTAAAGATAAGGGGCACCGGAACCCTCGTTCTCTCCACCTACGGGGCCATCGACGAGATGGAGCTGGACGACGGCGAGACCTTTACCGTCGACACGGGGCACCTGGTGGCCTTCAGTGACAAGTTGGGGATTAACGTTCGACGCGTCGGCGGCCTGAAGTCGACCCTTTTCAGCGGGGAGGGCCTGGTCGTCGATCTGACGGGGCCTGGGCATCTCTGGTTGCAGATGCGTTCTGAGGATGCTTTCCTCACCTGGCTGATCCCCAAGATCCCGAAGCGGGACTCGGGAGACTAGGTTCTCACCCGCCTCTGATCTCCAGGGCGGCGGGGTCTGCCTAAGGCGGGAGTATCGCGTGATGCGTCAACATCGTATACGAAGGAGGGCGTGGTGAGAAGAAGCGGTCTGCTTTGGGGCATCGTCTTGCTCCTCGTCGGCACGCTGCTGTTGTTGAGCAATCTGGGCATCGTAACCGTCAATCTGTGGAGTGCCTTCCTGGCCGTCGCCCTCATCGTCTTTGGAGTGGGGCTCCTCTGGAACGTCGTGGGTGGGTTGGATAGCTCAGAGGGCGAGCTCGTGACGATTCCCCTGGGTGATATCCTGGGAGCTCGCATTAGGGTGCAGCACGGTGCCGGACGCCTTCGAGTCGACGGCAGTGCGAGTGCCGGGATGCTGGTGGAGGGCACGTTCGGGAGCGGCCTCGACGTCCGGAAGCGGCGCCTCGGGGATGAGGTGGAGCTAGAGCTCTCCCCGGGCGGCTTCCCTGCGGTGTTCGCGCCGTGGAACTGGTCCACTGGGGGGATCGGGTGGGCCTTCGGGCTTAGTCCCGAGATCCCCATGACGCTCGGGGTCGAGACGGGGGCCAGCGAAGCGCAGCTCGATCTCCGTGATCTGCGCATCACCGACCTGCGTCTGGAAACCGGGGCAAGCTCCGTGGAGGTTACCCTACCCGCGCGGGCCGGGCACTTGCGGGCCCACGTTGAGGCTGGGGCTGCCGCCATCATGGTCAGGGTTCCCGAGGGCGTCGCTGCCAACATCCGATTCCAGGGGGCCCTCGCGTCCGTTGACGTCGATCAACAGCGATTCCCGCGCAGTGGCGACGCATATCGCTCGCCCGAGTATGAGGAGACGGAGCACCGGGTGGATCTTGAGGTGGAAGCCGGGCTGGGTTCCCTCACTGTGCGCTGATAAACGACTGAAAGATCCAAGGAGTGAGATGATTATGAAGAGACTAGAGTCCCGTGTTCTGTGGGGGGTTTTGCTTATCGCCGGCGGTGTTCTCTTCCTATTGGACAGTCTGGGCGTCATCGCGGTCGGCGCCGTCGTTTGGCCGTTTCTGCTCGGCACCGCGAGTGTAGCCTTTCTCGTTGTCTTTCTGACCGCACCACAGACGAATTGGTGGGCGGCCATCCCCGGCTTCGTGCTTCTCGGGCTGATGGGTACCGCGCTGTTCGATCAACTCGCGCCGACCGCAGCCGAGGTCTGGGGCGGCTCTCTCTTCCTCGGCGCTATCTCGGTTGCCTTCTGGTCCGTCTACCTGGTTGACACCGAGAACTGGTGGGCCGTCATTCCCGCTGGTGTCCTCATGACCCTGGCGCTGATCGCCGGCCTTCCCGAGGGCATTCAGGGCATCGAGACCGGCGGCATGCTCTTCTTGGGAATCGGCCTGACCTTCGCTCTGTTGGCGCTCTTGCCCACGCCTGAGGGACGGATGGCGTGGCCCATCATTCCGGCCCTTGTGCTGCTGGTCGTGGGTGCGCTGGTCACAGCCGCGGCCACCGAACTGATCAATTACGTCTGGCCGGCGATGCTCATCATCGGCGGTCTCTACCTGCTCTATCGGGCAGTCAGCTCGCGCTGATACGTGGGCGAGGAGGGTGATATGAGCGAAAAAAACAGAAGCCGCCGCGGGGGAATCGTCGGTCCGCTGATTCTCATTGCGCTCGGTGCCGTTCTGTTGCTGAACAACCTTGGGATGCTGGACTGGAGCGTCTGGGACATCCTGCTTCGTCTCTGGCCCGTGATTCTCATCGCCACAGGGCTCGACCTCATACTGGGACGCCGCTCCGTGTGGGGCGCGCTGCTGGCCGTTCTCTTGACGGCCGCGATCGTGGCGTTGGCCCTCTGGCTATCTCAGTCTGGGATGACGGCCGGCGGGGCGGGGCGCACGGCGGAGGTCGCTCAGCCGTTGGAGGACCTGGAGCGTGCCCAGATGATCATCGACCCCGGGATCGGGCGCTTGGAGCTTGGGCCGCTTGCTGATTCGAGCAACCTGGCTGAGGCCGTATTGGCCCTGGGGCACGGAGAGACGCTGGACCGGACTTTCTCGTCCGGGAACGACGGCGCGACACTGACGCTCCGGACGACATCCACATCCTTTGGCCCCTTTAGCGCTGGCTGGGCGAATCAGCGTCGCTGGGAGGTCAAACTTAGCCCGCAGGTTACCTTCGATCTAAACACGAACGTGGGGCTTGGAACGACGGACCTGGATCTGGGCGGGCTGACCGTGGATAGTCTGAGCGTGGAGCACGGTATAGGACAGGTGGTCGTCACCCTGCCGCGGGAGGGGCGCGTCCAAGGCAGCATCCAGGGTGCCATTGGAGAGACGGTGGTCGTGATCCCCGAGGATGTCGAGGCCCGACTGGTGCTCGACACGGGGCTGGCGGGACGGCAGGTGCCGGAGGACTATGAGTGTGGGGATGATGTCTGCACGTCCCCCGGTTATGCTGGCGCCGATCAGCCGCTCGAACTGGAGGTGGGACAGGCTATTGGGCACCTCGTGATTCGCCACTAGACCCTGGAGAAACGCTGGAAGAGAGATTCCCTAACCATATGAACTCGTATCGACACGACTATCATATCCACACCAGGTACTCCGTCGACAGCAAGGCGGACTTTGACGCTGTCTGCCAGGCCGCCGTCGCCAACGGCATCGATGAGATCGCCTTCACCGATCACCTCGACTTCGGTCCCTGCGACCCGCCGGATCCCTTTCGGGCCGAGGCCTACCTGGCGGAGATCCAGAGCTGCCGCAACACGTACGGCGATCGCTTGGCGATCCGAGCCGGCATCGAGGTGGGAGAGCCTCATCTCTTCGCGCGCGAGGCGGCTGCTGTGCTTGCGGCGGGCGACTTTGACCTCGTCATCGGATCGGCCCACTACGCCCACGGTATGCGAGCCGCCTGGTTCGAGGACTATTTCGACCAGCCCCTAGAGGACGCCTACGAAGCCTACTTCCAGCAGGTCGTCGACCTGGCCCAATTGGGGAGTTTCGATGTGCTGGCCCACGTTGATCTCATCAAGCGAGACGCCAGGAAGTTCGGCAAGCCCTACGACGGACCTGGGCCCTATGCCGACCTGATCCGGGCTGCCCTCACGGCTCTCGTGGAGAGGGGCAAGGGGATGGAGATCAACACGTCGCCCTTGCGTCGCGGGCAGCCGGAGCCCTGCCCATCCATGGAGGTCCTGCGCTGGTACCATGAACTCGGAGGGGAGATTCTCACGGTGGGCTCTGATGCTCACGTCCCACAGGCGGTGGGATCGCACATTGACGTTGCCCTCGACATGGCCCGCGCGGCCGGGTTCACACGATTAGTCACGTTCCACCATCGCGAGATGGCCTGGAGAAGGATCTGAGACCATGGAAAACGCTGAAAACCAGACCACCACACGTCCCCAGCGCAGACCAGAATGGATTCGAGTTCGCGCCCCGGACGGTGAGTCCTACCGCTGGCTGAAACGCCTTATGCGTTCCAAGCATTTGCACACCGTCTGCGAGGAGGCCCACTGTCCCAACATGGGGGAGTGTTGGGGAAACCGCACGGCGACGTTCCTCATCCTGGGCGACACCTGTACTCGCAACTGCCGCTTCTGCGACGTGAAGACCGGCCGGCCGGGATCGCTAGACCCCGAGGAGGCCGAGCACGTCGCTCAGGCCGTGCACGCTATGGACCTCAAACACGCCGTCATCACCTCCGTCGATCGAGACGACCTGGACGACGGCGGCGCTTCCGTTTTCGCTGCCGTCATTCACCGCATTCGGGAGCTCCAGCCGGGATGCACCGTCGAGGTGCTTATCCCCGATTTCCGTGGTCAAATCGAACCGCTGAAGATTGTGATGGATGCGCGTCCGGATATCCTCAACCACAACGTCGAGACCATCCCACGCCTCTTCTCGACCATTCAGCCCCAGTGTCGCTATGACTGGTCGCTGGACGTCCTCCGCAATGCGAAGAAGCTTTGGCCCGAGGCGATTACCAAGAGTGGTATCATGGTGGG
>CAZIWL010000025.1:20960-42571 GCA_964542755.1 uncultured Anaerolineales bacterium | reverse complement strand
CACAACCCGGCCGCACCACCCGAGGCACTCCTTCAGAGATTCCCGACCCCCTGGGCGAAAACCCGGCCGGACCGCAGCGCCCCTCGCAACCCCACGCCGCCAGCCACACCTAATCCACAAACAAAGGGCGATGGTCTGGAAACTTGGTCCGCGCCATCGCCGCTATAGACACGACAGCATTCCGTCTTCTAACAAGACCCGGGGAACTGCGAGGCATCACCTAAGGCTTTGCCTAAGGCATGACCATCACTTTGTGTCAGCGAGAGGGCACCGCTGTCGCCCCCGGCTAACCCGGGTGGTCACGTACGCGTGCCGAATGGTTTCACTGAAGGTACGGACCCATGACTGACATCCTGGTCTTGTGCACCCAGGACGGCCCTCCGCGCACACGCAGCGTCCCAGGGGAAACCTAAGCACTCACCTCCGAATCCGCACTCTGCATACCCAGGATACTGTGGACGCTTTCGAGGAGCTCGTGAGGTCCAAAGGGCTTCGTGATGTAATCGTCCACCTTGGCGATGTGAAGGCCCAACACGCGATCGATACTCTGCGCCTTGGCGGTGATGACAATGACCGGGATGTCTTTAAGCGCGTCGTCGGCTTTCATCTGGCGGTAGACCTCCCAACCATCGACATCCGGCATCATCAAATCAAGGAGCACCAGATCCGGTTTCAGCTTGCGCACCGCATTGAGGCCCTCACGCCCTCCCACAGCGCCCACAAACTCAAAATCGGCACGCCGGAGAATGAGCTTGACCAGATCGATCATCTCAGGCTCGTCTTCGATGCAGACGACTAACTTCCTTTCCTCCGCCATCAGAAGCCTCCTTGGGCAGCGTCAACGTCAGCCGGGTGCAATTGGTAGGATAGAGATGAGACCTGACCAGCCAAGTGTACCACTATCGCGCCCTCAAGTCAAACCATCACCATCGCGCGGGAGAATCGAAGAAGCCCCTTGGCCTCTCAGAATCCCTGACACGAACCAACACGTTCGGTTCCTGGCCCGCCGCGATTCACATAGCAGAAAACTCTGTTTGGTGTATAATGTGACTGCATGATTAGCGAACCAACCATACGCTCGGGTTGTACACTGGTTCCTGATGCAGCGGGGAGTCGTTCGGTGAGCCAAAGCCTCAGCCATCTCCAGGGGCTGGTGTCATTGGAGTCTTACTTGAGGGTCATTGAAGCAAGATGGAGAAACCTTGTGCCCCATGGCCCTCGAGGCCTTCGCGAGCCCCACGACGTAGGGGCTCTATGAGAAACCACTCCATGGGAGAGACGAAGATAGCGTGAATCCGATCCTCCAGGTCCTCACCATATTCCTCTTCGCCGTCCTGAACGGCATTCTTGCAATGTCAGAGACAGCTGTCGTGTCGGCCCGTAGGGCCCGGCTGCGCCGTGCCGCAGAGATGGGAGACGAGCGTGCGGAAGCCGCTCACAAGCTCGCCACTGATCCCACGCAGTTCCTCGCCACCATCCAGATCGGCATCACCATGATCGGCATCGTCGCTGGCGCCTTTGGTGAGGCGACCCTTTCGCGCCTCATCGCCTCAGCCCTATCCACAGTTCCCGTCCTTCAGCCGTACGCCGATGTCATCGCCATCACACTGGTCGTTCTGGGCGTGACCTACATCTCCCTCGTCATCGGCGAGCTTGTGCCCAAGAGACTCGCCCTCAACAACCCGGAAAGGGTCGCCGGGCTCGTCGCCGGGCCGATGCAGGCCCTGGCGCGCATTGCCAGCCCTCTCGTCTGGCTGTTGAGCGTCTCCACGAATGCCGTGGTCCGCCTCCTCGGCATCAAGCCCTCAGGGCAACCCGACATCACCGTTGAGGAGATCGAGACGATGGTGGAGCATGGGACTGAGCTGGGCGTCTTCGAGGCCTCAGAGCGGGACATGATCGAGAGCGTCCTCCGGCTCGATGAGTGGCGCGTTGACGCCTTTATGACGCCCCGCACCCACGTCACCTGGATCGACGTGGAGGACCCGGCGGAAGAGGCTCGCCAGATCCTTCTCGATGCGAAGCACTCTCGCTTCCCTGTCATGGAGGGAAACCCCGACAACGCCGTGGGCATGCTCTATACCAAGGACCTCGTCGTCCGCGAGCTCAAGGGTGAGCCCTTCGACATCCGGGCCTCCCTCCGGCCCGTGCTCTTCGTCCCTGAGAGCATGTCGACGCTCCGCGTGCTGGAGATCTTCAAGCAAGAGGGAAGACACATCGCGCTGGTCACGGACGAATACGGGAGCGTCGAAGGGATGGTCACCGATATGGACATCCTTGAGGCCATCGCCGGCGAGATCCCCGCCGAGGGAGAGCCCGAAGAGCCGCGAGCACAGCTGCGCGACGACGGGAGCTGGCTGGTCGACGGTCTGCTCCACGTCAATCGCCTCTGGGCCGTCCTAGGGCTTGAGAAGGAGATGGAGGACATCTACCGCGGCTACCAGACCGTGAGTGGATTCGTTATGACGAAACTCGACGGCATCCCCAACGAGGGCGAGCAGTTCGAGTTTCACCATCACCGCTTCGAGATTATCGACATGGACGGGCACCGCGTCGACAAGGTCCTTGTGACGCCGCTCGAGGTCGTATCCGAGTCCTCAAGCTCGCCGGACGGACGTACGAGCCCGCGGGCGGAGCCAGACACCGAGCCGTAGGCGGTAGGCCGTAGACAGCACGCCGGCCACGCCCCCTTGCTTCCTGGCCCCGGTGCCAGACCAGGCGGCCGTCTGCTTGGGCAGCGGTCCCGCCAGAGTGGCTTCACTTGAGAACCCTCCATCGGAGCGCCCGCGGTACCCCTGAACGAACGTCCTCAAGTTGCAAAGTCTATCAACGCCGCTATAATGGGGTCGCAGCGCAAGATGGCCGCGAGTGGCAGGCCGCGCACCACCGGCTGTGGGGCGGCAAGGTGTGCCCTATCCCCTCGGAGGTCAGCTCTTCCTAGGCGCGATTTCCCACGGTGGGAGACCTTCACCGCTCGCGAGAGAGCCTCTGCTAGCAACTAACCATTGAGTACTGACCAGGAGACGAAGACTGCCCAGCCCGGCGCTCTGGCCCTGTTACTTGGGCGCGATGAGAAGACGTCCGCCATTCGGCTGGAGTCAGGCGCGGTATTCCACACCCTCCGCGGAACCGTCGCCCTTGACGACTTGTCTGGCGTGCCCTGGGGCTCAGAGGTCGAGATGCACCTCGGAGCTCCCCTCATTCTCCCTCGGCCCTTGACCGACGACCTCCTGCGTACCCTTGAGCGGACCACCCGGATCGTCGTTGCAGAGGATCCCGGCTGCATCCCGAGGAAGATGGATATCGCGCCGGGCCGGCGCGTCATGGAGACTAGGACGGGCGGCGGGGAGCTCACCTGGGTGTTCGCCCGCGCCGACGTCCAGGAGGTGGCGCGCAAGAAACGGACCCGGATGCACCTGGCTCCCTACGTGACGCTCAAGCAGCGCGACATCAGCGCCGGCTTCGATGAGCGGAACGCCGACGCGACCTTCCTTGACGCGCTGAATCCCTGGGACTTTGTGGAGCCGGCCTATGCCACCCTGGCGGGTGGGAGTTCTTTGGATCCATCTTGCCGACTGCCAACCCGGTGATCCATCTCATCCAGGCCCTGGGGGCCGCTGACTTCTGTCTCATCGAGGTCGATGAGATCCGACAGTGTCCGTAGAAGACCGTTTCTGCCCGGCTCAGGCCCAAGACCGGCTCTCACCGCACACCGAGTACCTGATCTTTGGACAGAAGCTCATACCCTTGGAGGACTAGCCTACGTGGGAAACCTGCGACGCGTTGTCATTGACGTGCTCAAACCTCTGGAGCCCAGCATCGTCACACTCGTTCAGATGCTGGCCGACTTTGAAGGCGTGGATGGCGTCAATATCTCCATCTACGAGATAGACCGCCGTGTCGAGAACGCTAAACTGACGGTGGAGGGTCACAACGTGCCCTATCAGCAGATCGTTGACGTGATTGAGGAGAACGGTGCCGCTGTTCATTCTATCGACGAGGTGGCCGCCGGCAAGATCCTCATCGAGGACGTCATCACGCCGCAGGACTAGCCATGGCAGAGATCAACGGCGCACGTGGACGCATCATACGACAGGTCGAGAGCGTCCGCGAGTATAGTCGCATCGCCAGGGTTGCGGAGATCGCTCGGCGTTAGTTCGCCATGAACGCGTTCGATGGCGTCCTCACCACCATCGGCGTCCTGATGGGCAACTGTCTGGACGGCGTCTGGGATCTCGCTATACCCATCCGCACCGGCATCGCTACCTCCATTGCTATGGGCATCAGCGGCCTATGGGGAGCCTATCTCACCGAAACGGCCGAGCGTCAGCGGGAGTTGAGTGAGCTCGAGAGGGCTTGCCTGGTCGACCAGAGTGGGACGAAGATCGGGCGTGCCTCACGTCTCGCCGTGATCATCGTCTCCGTAGTCGACGGCGCAGCTCCCTTCGTGGCTGCCTTGTTCGTCGTCACTCCCCTCTTCTTCGCGGGAGTGATCGGATGTGCTGTGACCTGCTACCTCCTCCCCATCATCACCGCCTTGATCACCTTTTCGGGCTCGACCTGTTCCTTGGCCACGTGTCCAAGCGGAGCCTTATGGGCTACGGCCTCCGCACCCTCGTCGCCGGGGTTTTGGCCATTGCTCTCAACTCTGTGCTCGACGCACGCGGTCACCAGGCATCGAGCTCCAGAATCTCGTACCCACAGGAGCAATGCTCAATGATCCCAAGACGCCCAAGACGCCCCAGGCGCCCCCCCATGGACCCCCGCCGCCGCCCGGCCCGTGTGCCCCTCCAACCACCCCGACGTCTCATTCGCGCCAACGCACGGATGGAGGAGGGGCGGTACGGTGATGCAGCGGAGCTCTTTCTGCAGGTGTCCGAGGGCGCCAGGCGGCGGGGCATGCCTGTTCGGGCAGCCCACCTCGCCATTCGCGCATCTCACGCGCTCCTGGCGGACCAGCGCCCCCAGCAGGCTGTGGATCGACTTGTTGGAGCACTGAGGGTGCTTCTCCGCCACGGGCAGGTGCAGCGCGCGGCCCACGTAGCATCCTCGGCCGCCGCGAGACTTCGCGAGGAGGGTCTGGAGACCGAAGCCAGCGCGCTGGAGCGCCGGACTGACAGGCTGCGCCAGGAGTTGAGCGTTGGCGACGCGGAGTGGCACGCTCCGCCGGCTCTCCAATCGGGCCCAGCCCGCGGCATCCTGCCCGAACGTTGCGGCGGGTGCGGCGCCCCTCTGGTACCCGGCCATGTCGTCTGGCACGAGGCTCACAAGGCCGAGTGCCCCTACTGCGGCTCTATTCTCTCCGCCACCTGATTCCACGCTCCTTATCGACCGCCGTCAGCGCAACGGCAAGAAGCTTCGCGTGTTTCATCTTACTGGATTCTTCACGTATGGCCTGAGAAAGAATCAATCTAGGAGGCATCTATGACGGGCAAGAACGTAGCAGTCGTCACCGACAGCACCGCCTACATCCCGGACGAGGCGTGCGCTGGACTCGACATCCCGGCCATTCCCCTCTGGCTAATCTGGGGAGACGAGCGATACCGAGACGGCGTCGACATCGCTCCGGACGATTTCTACCGACTGTTGCAGGATCGGGACACAATCCCCAGCACCTCCCAACCCTCGGTCGGTGAGTTTGTCGATTTCTATCATCGAGTGGCCGAGGAACAAGGAACCGACACCATAGTCGGTGCTTTCATCTCGTCCAGGATCAGCGGCACGGTGGACTCCGCCCAGACTGCCGCCGCGGAGGTACAGGACCTTGATGTCACCGTGATCGACTCTTTCTCCACAGCTATGGGCCTCGGCTTCATGGCTCTCGCTGCAGCCCGGAAGGCAGCCGCCGGGGCATCCGCTGCCGAGGTCGCCGCAGCGGCCGACGACGTACGGCAGCGGCTGACCGTCCTCTTCACCGTCGACACGTTGGAATACCTCCACAAGGGAGGCCGGATTGGCAGTGCAAAGCGATTCCTCGGCACCATGCTGAACATCAAGCCCCTCCTTCACCTGAACGATGGATGCGTAGAGCCCTTGTGTCAGATTCGAACCAAGCGGCGCGCGGTGACCGAGATGTTGGACCGGGCCGAGGCGAGCCTCAATGGCAGACCCATGGAGGAGTTGGCCGTCATTGACGTTGGGTGCCGCGACGAGAGCCAGATTGTGGCCGATAGAGCGAAGGATCGTTTCAACCTTTCCCAGGTCTATCTCGCGCCGGTCAGCCCCGTCATCGGAACCCACGCCGGCCCCGGGACGGTTGGGCTAAGCTTCTACGCCAAAGCCTGATCTGGGCCAATCCGATCCATTCGATTCACGACCGCGTCCCTGTGGGACGCGGTCGTTCTTGCGTGTGAGAGGCCCGCGCGCGGCGGGTGGCACGTTTCGCTGCATGTTGTACAATACATGCCCGACACAGAATCGGCAATTGAGACGCAGCCCCACCAACCAAAGAGGAGTAACACGCGGATATGACCTTCACGCACAAGCTGAAAGAGGCACAGCAGAGGAATAACTCGTGGCTCTGTGTCGGGCTCGATCCGGTCACAGAGCGCCTTCCCGCCAGCGTCCAAACCGCTGCCGATCCCCTGCTCCAATTCGGCCGCGCCATCGTCGAGCATACGGTGGACCTCGTCTGTGCATACAAGCCGAACCTGGGGTTCTGGCTAGCCGAGGGCGCAGCGGGTCTGGCGGCGCTCCAGCAGCTCATCGAGGAGATGCCCAGTCACATCCCCGTGATCCTGGATGGAAAGTTCAACGATGTCGGGCACACAGCTGAGGCCTATGCCCGCGCGGCTTTTGAGACGCTGGGTGCGGATTCGGTCACGGCCAACCCCTATCTTGGCCTGGACACCTTGCGCCCTTTCCTATCAGCAGAGGATCGAGGCGTCTTCCTCCTGGCCCGCACGTCCAACCCCTCGGCACCCGACCTCCAGGACCTCAAAGTCGGGGACGACCCTGTCTACCAGCGTGTCGCGCAGCTTGCTGCCCGCTGGGACGAGGAGCTGGCAGGTACGTGCGGTCTGGTGGTGGGAGCCACGTACCCGCGAGAACTGAGCATCGTCCGGCACATCGCCCCGGCCCTGCCCTTCCTAATCCCTGGCATAGGAGCCCAGGGGGGGAACCTTGAGCAGGCCGTCCTCCACGGCCCGGCGACCGGGGGTGTCGGCCCGATCATCAACTCCTCCAGAGGTATCATCTATGCCTCGTCCGGCTCCGACTTCGCCGAAGCGGCACGTGAGGCTGCCCTGGCGACCAGGGAGCGCATCAATCAACAGCGAAAGGCTTCCTCATGAAGGATAACGTCAAGGAGATCGCCCGCGCCCTGTATGACAGCGGCTGCGTCAAGTTCGGCACCTTCAGGCTCAAGTCGGGACTCACCTCCCCCATCTACATCGACCTGCGGCTCCTTGTGAGCGAGCCTTCCCTCCTCCGCCAGGTGGCCCAAGCTCTCGCAGAGAGGGCAGGGGAACTCCCCTTCGACCGAATCGCCGGTATCCCCTACGCAGCGCTCCCCATCGGCGTGGCCATGGCACTCGAACTCGACCGGCCGATGATCTATCCCCGCCGTGAGGTCAAGCAGCATGGAACCCGGCGCGCCATCGAGGGCACCTTTGAGCCAGACGAGACGGCGCTGCTGGTCGACGACCTGATAACGCGGGGCGGAAGCAAGTTAGAAGCCATCGAAACCCTGCAGGCTGCAGAACTCGTCGTCAACGACGTCCTCGTGCTCATCGACCGAGAGCAAGGCGGGGCCGCCGATCTAGCGGAGCACGGATACAGCCTCCACGCGGTGCTCACACTGACCGAGCTCCTTGAGGAACTGGCAGCCAGTGATCGGATCAGCGCTGAGCAGCACCACGAGGTTCTTGCCTATCTTGCGCAGAACAGTGACTGAGGACGATGAGTCAGATTGACATGTCTGTGGATCTTTGCGGTTGCCGCTTGCCCAACCCGACCGTCCTCGCTTCCGGTGTCCTGGGGCTGAGCCATGCCGTCCTCGGTCGCGTCGCGCGCTCCGGGGCGGGTGCGGTGACCACCAAGTCCTGCAGCTTGAAGCCGCGCCCCGGCTACCCGAATCCGACCATCTTGCACTGGGGACCTGGGCTGATCAATGCTGTCGGCCTCTCCAACCCCGGCGTGGAGGTGATGGTTGAGGAGATTCAAGAGGCTAAAGCACTACTGAAGCCCTTGGGTGTGCCCGTCATCGCCAGCATCTTCGCCGACACGATCTACGATTTCGGCACCATCACCCGCTTCATCTCAGAGGCCGAACCGGACATTATTGAGGTCAACGTCTCGTGCCCCAACCTGGACGACCGATACCAGCAGATGTTCGCCGCCGATCCTTACGTGTCCGCGCAGGTCACCAGGCGTGTGAAGCGCTACACCGATGCGCCCGTCTTGGTCAAGCTGTCTCCCAACGTGACGCACATCGCCAAGATTGCCGAGGCGGTAGTGGAAGCGGGCGCCGACGGAATAACGGCCATCAACAGTGTTGGCCCGGGCTTGATTTTAGATGTCGAGACCCGGCGACCGGTGCTGGCCCACGGTACCGGCGGGCTCAGTGGTCCTGCCATCCGCCCCGTCGCGGTGCGATGCGTTCACGATATCTGTCGCGCCGTTGACGTGCCCGTGGTCGCGACCGGGGGTGTGAGCAGCGGCCGCGACATCGTGGAGATGCTGCTGGTTGGCGCCACGGCAGTAGGCATTGGATCCGCAATCCAACATCGAGGCATCCGCGTCTTCGAGGAGGCAAGTCGGGAGCTGGAAACATATATGCGCGCGCATGGACACGACTCCCTGGCATCTCTACGCGGCGGCGCCGTTATCGAGCACTGAACCTACCCATCTTCAACGTGGAAGCCCGTCTCCTGCCTCCGCTACAACCCAAAGCGGCCCCCGCACGGGAGCCGCTTTCTGACACCTAAGGATCGGTTGAGCGATCAGCAGACTAGATCCAGCGGCCCACGGGCGGAAGCACATCCCACAGCCCAATGGGTAGCCCGCTCACTCCTTGGCCCAACCCCACCTTGGACCCACGTCACCTCTTCTGATTCACGAACGAAGCGATGACGTCCAGAAGCTCCGCCTTCCTGTAGGGCTTTGTCAGGTAGAAGGACGCGCCCAGTTCGGCCGCCTCCTCCTTGGTCGTAGGCCTGGCCCGCGCTGACGTAACAACGACCGGCACGTTGGCCAGCGCAGGATCGGCCTGGAGCTGCCGGAGCACCTCAAACCCGTCGACCTCCGGGAGCATTAGGTCGAGCAGGATGATATCGAATCCTCGGGACCGCGCTGTCGCAAGTCCCTCACTCCCATTCCGCGCAATGACAGCCTCGTACCCCTGAGACGCCAGAATCAGCTTCATCAACTTCACCGATCGAGGATCGTCCTCGATCACCAGGACCGCAGTCGCCACAGCTGCTTCTCCAGACGCATTATGTTGCACTCGTGTCGCCGCAAGAACCGTCCCTCACCAACGCGGCGTCCACCCTTTCCCTTGACTGGCGGCCATTCTAGCATGAGTCCGACCGGGGGACAAATCCTGCGGGCTCCGCCGACATCGAAACCTCACCTCGATCGCTCGATCAGTCGGGTGACCGTTCCACTCGTATCGAGATCGATGGCTCGTCGAAACGCATACTTTGATTCATCCATCCGCCCCTGCGCATCCCGCAGCAGGCCCACGTGATAATGCGCCGATGATAGACTAGGATCCAGCTCCAGAGCACGAGCCAGATGCACTTCCGCCGTCTCGTACGCCCCCGTTTGGACCGCAGCCCATCCCCTCAAGTCGTGGGCCTCTGCCCCGCCGGGGGTAAGGGCCAGGAGACGCTCCGTCGCTTCCACCGCCCGGTTGTTGGACACGATGTGATGATCGAGGTAGAACCGTGCCAGCGCTTCCCACACCACCGGGTCGTCCGGGGTCAGTGACGCCGCCTCTCGGAGCCAGATCTCGGCAGCCACGTATCGTCCCTCCGCCGCCCACGTCTGACCGATCTCCAGACAAAGTGCCGCACTCTCTGGATCCATATCGTATGCCGCCTCATACGCGCTCCGGGCCGCGGCGACGCTGCCCCACCGATCATAGTGGAGTCCCAGGAATACCTGTGGAAGGATCAAGCCCGGGCACATCTCGACGGCCTTGAGCAGGTGTCGCTCCGCCTCATCACGGTACCCCATCTGGTCCAGTGCATGACCCAGGTACGCTCGTATTTCGCCTTCGTCCGGGTCCTGCTGCACTGCCAGCCCCAGGTGGCGGACAGCTAGCGGCCACGCTCCGTGGGCGAATAGAATCCGCCCGGCGGCCGCGTGTACCTCCCCGGGCGAGGCCAATCCGTCTGGCCCATCGAGAGCAGCCAGCAGTCGACTCGCGAGATCCGTTTCTGCCGCCAACAGGTACTCACGTGCCGTCGGGTCCACACCCATCAGCAATGCGCCAAGCCGCTCGTGAGCCACCACAACCGAAGGATCCACATTCACGATCGCCTCGTAGGTCGAAGCGGCCGCCGACCAATCCCTTGACGCCAGATGCGCCCGGGCTACCAGATCTCGAAGCTGGACATCAGACGCGCCCTGGGTCAGGGCACGCTCGCCGTGCTCAGCAGTCAAGGCCCAGTCAGTGAGCCCCGTCTCAATCGACCGCTCTGCCCTCCGCGCATGGGTAAAGGCGCGCAGCCTCTCCACGTCAACCGGCTTCGCTCCCCGCCCTTCAGCCTGAGAGAGCGCCTCTAGTGCCTCGGCTGGCCGGCCCCATCCGAGATAGATCTCCGCGAGCGCAAGATGTGGGACGGGGCTCCTTGGCTGGAGCCGCGCCAGTGCCTCGTACGCGGCTGCTGCAGCCGTCCGCTCGCCCCTGTCCGCGTGGCTTTCCGCTCTCCGCTGAAGGTCGTAGAAAGACCCACGCGAGGAGCGAGCGACCAGAAGCAAGCCCGCGACGAGAACCGTCAGACTGGCCCGTGAGACACGTGAAAGGGAGTGATTTGTTGGGGACACCCCTTCATTATAGCCGCGGGCATTGGCCCGGCAACCGGGGTGGGGATAAAAGGCTAAGTCTACTACGTCGAGAGGGTCTTCTGCAGAACTCGGAAGAACGTTGCGCGTGCCTGTCGCTCTATCCAGGGCACGTGCCCGCAGCGCTCCAGGAGCAAGAACTCGAAGTCCTCAACGACCGAGCCAAGTGGCCGTCGGACCCCTTCGGCGGGATGAGGGTCATAATCGCCGTGGATAGCAACGACGGGGCAGGTGATCTTTAGCCCTAGCTCCAGCAACACGCCCCGCTCCCTTAGCTCGGAGGCCTCACACCAGACTTTCTCAAAGATAGCGGCGTCCGGCACGATGGTCTCATCCGTCGCTTGCGGCAGGGGGTCATACGCGTCGGCTTTCCGCGCCAGGGCGCCGAGCCTTGCCAGCGCTGCGTCCCTGTCCTTCGTCGTCCCGCAGTTCAGAGCCGCCCGAGCCCTCTCGAATGCGTCCCGCTCCTCCTCCGTAAGACGCTCCATCCGTCTCGCACCTACTTCAGTCGCGTAGCGGGCCGCGAACGGTCCGCTGCCGATCATGACGAGTTTCCTAACCAACCCCTGGTGACGGGCGGCGAGGATGAAGCTTAACCACGCCCCCCACGAGAACCCCACCAGCACGGCGGGTAGAGCCGCCTCCCGCTCCAACACTCTCCGCAGCTCAGCAACCTGAGCATTCACCGAGTCCGCCGTCTGAATCGGTTCGAGCACACCCCTCTGACGAGCGACAACCCGCGCCACGGGCTCCATCTCACCGCCAGCCCCGGGGCCCCCGTGGACCACAGCCACACCGTAGGGCGGCCTGCCGTGTGTCCTTACTATCGCCCCGGCCACAGACCCACCCGTCGGCTCACCCCGATTCCTGTGCCGCATCGCATGGAGCGCCTTCCGCGGTCTCCGTTCGGAGCAGCCGGTCTCCCCTTCCCTCGAGCTGATGAAGCCACCCACGCCGGGCTCAATCGCCCTCGATGCTACCATATCGGAGCAGGTAGAAGGCCGCCAGGCCCCCGTACGGCGCAAACGGCGCCAAAGCCGTCCGCACCTCCTCTTCAGCCATCCGAGACCCGTCTCCCAGCAAGTTCCCCACCACCGTCCGCACCCCCAGGTCCGAGGCCGGCACGCAGTCGAGCCTGCCCAGTCCTCGTACCAGGATGTAGTCCGCTGACCATGGGCCGAATCCCCGCAGGTCCGTAACGGACGCCCTCACATCCTCATCGGAGAGGTCCCGCAGCCCCTCCAGGTCGATCTCCCCGTTCACGACTCCCCGAGCCAGCCCGAGGATGTATTCTGCTTTCCTCCCGGACAGACCACATCCTTGAAGTGCCTTTTTGGACACAAACGCCAGGCGCTCGGGCTCCGGAAAAGCGTAGTACGTCGGTTCTCCATCTTCTTCTTCCCTCACGGGGATGCGGTCCCCAAAGGCCTCCACCAACCGGGTGCGAATCTGGTACGCTGCGGCCATCGATATCTGCTGCTCCGTCACGGCCGTCACCGCCATCTCAAACAGCGATGGTGGTCGGCTCGGCTTCAAACCGCGTAGGCGGCGCACGGCCCTTTCCATCACCGGATACCCACCGACCTGTTCGTAGAAGGGTTTGAGACTCAGCCCGCCGAAGAGCATCCACTCCGCCGCCTGTTGCACCAAGGGCAGCTGGGCGCCGCCGGTGCCCGCCACTGCCAGCACGGGAGGATCGTTCTCCACTTGCGAAACCTCCATCACCGTGGGCTCGCCGTCAACCCGCGCGCCCGCCCGGAAGGCACCCTCGTCGCCCCGGGAGACACGCGTGTAGCGCTGCGACGAAGCCAGCGACAGTGCCAGATCGTACGGGCCCTGAACGGCGAATCGCGTCTCTCTAGTCATCTACCAAATCCGTCAGCCATCGGGGGCCTCAGTCACCACCACCGAGAGCAGGCGCCGACCCAGGTCGGCGCCACCGGCTCAGAAGCCCCGGACTTGAGAATCGAGACCAACGCCTCGACGTCTCGGGGCTTCTGATCTAGCTCGTTGTAGTAACCCCCCACGTCGCTGGCGCGATGGGCATCCGAGTTGGAGAGCAAGGGCACATGCAGTTCCTCACCCAGTTCGCGGATCCTGGGCTCTGCTGAGCGGGGCGTGTTCCGCGAGCATACCTCTAGCGCGTCCGGCGGGAAACGCTCCAGGTCGACCCCGATCTGATGAGGACTGAAGCGATAGGGGTGCGCCACGGCCAGGAAACCCTCCCGTTCCCTGACAAACCTGTGCAGATCCGGGTAGCGCCAGTACCTTCCCTCAATCTCAGGATCATCGACTCCGAGCACGAGGATGTGCTCGCCCCGCGTCGTCACCTCGACGCCTCCGAAGACCCGAAAGGGCGCGTACTTCACGTTAATGATCCGCAGGCGCTCCTTCGGCACCAACCTGTCATGATCGCTGATCACCAGTCCATCCAGGTCTCTTTCAATGGCCGCACGGATCATGTCCTCAGTTGAGGAGTGCGCGCATGAGGATCGCTCTCGAGTGTGGACGTGCAGGTCAATTCTCACACCAGGTCTGCCAGTCTCGTCGCCAGCGCCTCTATTCTAGTACGGTTCTCCAGCCTCTTCCGCCATTCGGCAGGAATCCCTTCCTCGCCCAGATAGCCCCCTGAGATGGCGCAGGCCATGGCCCCCATCGTGTCTCGGTCCCCTCCGTTCAGCGCAGCGCAGAAAAGGGTCTCCTCGAAGGAATTCGTGTGCCTCAGAAAGGCATAGAGCGCAAAGGGCTGCGACCGGTCCACCGCCACACCCAAACCCAGTCGCCTGGCAGCCTCCGGCGGCGGCGCGTCATCGGCCACAAGATCGCGCAGGGACGACAGCTTCCGTGCCATCGTTGCCGTGCGAGCCGTGTCCAGAAGCGCATCCAGGAAGCGCTCGACAGGAAATGCGCCGCCTGGCTTCATCGAAACGACCAGGGCCACGGCCCTGGCTTGCACCGCCGCACCATCCACGCCGACCGGGTGAGCATGTGTCACCTCAGCCGAGGCGCGAGCCTCTTCGTACAGATCCTCCTGGGCGTGGAACGTCAGCCCCAACGGCGCGATCCGCATCGCCGCACCATTCCCGAACGAGCCCTCACCGCCGTAGAGCGTGCGGGCCGCCTCAGGATAGGAGAGCCCCATTTCCTCCACCTTGGAGAAAACCGTAGGCGGGCCCGAGGCATAGCCCCTCCAGGGCTCCCGTCGGTAGTTGGTGCGGAATGTCTCGCCCAGATGGGTCTGGTCTAACCCTTCCCTAACGGCCATCGACTCGGCCAGCCCAATCGCCATCGCCGTATCATCGGTGTAGATCAGCACATCACTGGCCTCCACCTCAGCCGTCAATCCTTCCCTGGTAGGACGACGGAAAGCCAGCTCGCCAATGGCATCGCCGAGCCCAGTCCCGAGCAAACCCCCACGGAACTTCATTGCTAGAACGACGTCTTGCACCGCGTTATCGGACGTCACGTCCTCCCCCTAACCACCGATCGCCATCACCTCGCCGCGTATTGATCCGTACTTCAAAGCTCAGAGTCGACCCGCGCTCATTCAGCATCTACGTAGACATTTCCGGATGGATCCACGACCAGATCGGAGAACCGACCGGGCTCGCTCCGCCATATCAGGCTGAAGCCCCAGCCATGCCAACGCCAGACAGCGAGTCTCCTCTCGGGTGCTCCCGGCTCTGGAGCCTCCAGCACGAGCAGTTCCTCAGCACCGTCGCCGTCGACGTCGCCCAGCGCGACCTCATGGATGGGATCGGCCACTGCCGACCCGCCCCACAACGTCCGATAGACGCCGCCTCGATAGCCGATGATAAAGGGTCGGCTTCGGAGCGTGCGCTTCTTCCTCTCACTGGGCGGCTCCAGACCATCCAGGCCCGGCTTCCACAGAGCCAGGACCAGTTCCCTCCGCCCATCGTCATTCGGGTCTCCGAGGGCCACGTCCTCCACCCGCCACGTGTCCGGGGTCCGCCATACCTCTTCCCCGTCCGAGTAGATGACAACACGGTCACGAACCCGGCGCACGTGCTCCGGTACCCCATCCCCGGTCAGGTCGACACGACCTCCCCAGAAGACCCCCGACGAAGGATCTTCCGCACACTCGTGAGCGCACTCCATCGGCACACAGGACGCTGCGGTGCACGCGAAGGCCAGTCGGTCTGGATAGCCAAGTGCTGACGGGAGGATGTCCGCCGCCTCGCCCGGCAACGACAGACGAGGTCGTGGGCCAGCGCGCACGGGCAGGCCCTGCACACCACGGAGTCCTTCCTCGTCGAAGAAGGCCCGCAGGGCCAGGCCGTGCCCCGTCTCACCCCAGCCCTGGTCGAACACGAAGTTGCCCAGGCTGTAAGCCACACAGCGCCCATCGTCGACCTCAAAACCCTGTACAACGTGAGGATGGTGTCCGACCACCAGGTCCGCGCCGGCCTGGAGAAGAAGATCGGCAGCCTGCTGCTGAAGAAGGTCCGAGTATCTCTCGTACTCGTATCCCCAGTGGATGAACACAATCACCCCATCAGCGTCCTCGGCCGCGCTGCCCACGGCCGCCGTGGATCGCGCCGGATCCCACGCCGCGATCGAGACACCCTGCGCCCCAGAACTCGCCCAGTCAGGAATCGCGTTGAATGCCAGGAAGACCAGACGGACCCCTCGGACTTCCCTGAACACAGGCCGATCTTTGGCATCAGCGTCGGTTCTCACACCGAAGGCCGTCATCCCGGCCTCGGACAATCGGGAGACTGTTTCGGCCAACCCTCCAGGCCCGAGGTCCATTCCGTGGTTATTCGCCAGGCCCAGGAGGTCAAAGCCCGCCCGCCGCAACAAGCCGACCGAATCAGGGGGAGCGACCAGCGGGTCCAGGCCCGCATCTGGCTCCATACCGTCGTCGCGAGGGGAGTTGGCGTCGAGCACACATTCGAGGTTCGCTACGGCCAGATCAGCTGCCCTTAGCCAAGGAGCGACCGCCGCGAAGGAGTCTGGTCCCTCGGCCACCCCCCGTCCCAGCATCACGTCACCCACGAAGACGACCTCAGCCGGCTTTTCGTCGTCAGCGATGGAGCGACCGTTCCGCAGAAAGAGCCAGGGATACGCGGAGAGATCCGTAGAAATGGGGTCCGACCGACCCAACGCCAGGCTGACCATCAGCCAAGCGGCGATCAAGAAGAGGGAGACAGAGGTTGTCCACCAAGTGAGCTTGTGGGTCGACCCACGAGGGCACGAGTCACCTCGTACTGCATTCCGGCTCTTGAGGTCGCCCCCTCTCTCTGTTTCCGCCGTCACCTCCTCTTCGGGGCCGTGCAACCTACTCCCACGCCGGCGGTCCCTCGTCGAAGACAACACGGGTCACTTGCCAGCCATACGGTTCAAGCTGCTCCAGCGTGTAGGTCAGATCCACGGCGTAGGGGCCGCGTTCGGATATCGCCGGTTCTCCGTACGTCGGCCATTCACCCTCGAACTCGTGGAGCGTGTCGTTCCATCTCTCGCGGACCGTGACCACGGCCAGTGTGTCCGACTGACGGTCAAATGAGCGGTAATCCACGCCCATAAGCCGACGACCTTGATACTGACCCTCGGCCCGGAGGCTTTCGATCTCGAACCCAAGCTCCGCAGCCAACTCGTCACCGGCCGCCAGTTGACCGGGCTCAAGATACCAGAACGCCTCAACCAGCGACGCTTGGAACCGCGAGATGCCTCGCCGCAGGTCCGCGTGCTCCCCCTCCTCCGTGAAGAAGCTGCTCGTCCACCCCGGCCTGGGCGGTGCCTCGCCACGCTCCAGCATCTCCCGCCAAGCTTCATCTGTCAATCGATCCTGGGCAGGCCATTCGAACTCGTAGTAGGAAAAGACACCTCCCTTGGCAACCTGGAGCGTGATCGCCCCGTCATCCTCGATCAGCGGAACCACGGCATGCAGGTGATTGATGCGCCCCACCGCTATCTCGAGCACAACCGGATTGGCCGACCCATCTCCCTCGGGATCTGGGTCCGTGGCCACGTCAGCCACGACCGCCGCTTGGGGCTGCTCCTCCGGCATCACTGAGCCACCCACTCCCTGCTGCCCCTCCGGCGTGTCGGCAGCCGCCATCGTCAAGTGCTCCAGCTCCCCGCCATAAAAGCGGATGGTCTCGTACTCCTCCTCCGTCAGGGGCTCGCCGCGCAGTTCCTTCTCCGCCATCGTCTGTAGCGACTGAGCCAACTCACTCAACCGCTGGAGGCTGGCCTCATCCTGTTCGACGAGCAGGCCCCGCTTGCCAAGACCCTTCCGCGTCATGTCCGTGAGCGCAGCCAGACGGGCATAGAACTCCGGCACGGGCTCCACGTAACCTCTGGGGGGCACGGGTTCCGGCGGTGGCGGCGCCCCGCCAAGCTCGGCGTAGGCCTGCTTGGCATAGAGGATCGTGTCGTGCTTCAACTCGGCGAAGCTCCCCATCACAGTGTTGAGTTGCTTATCCACCCACGCGAGTGAGGTCATGAAAGCCGGATACCCATCTCCCGGCACCTCCAGCAGGGGATGGAACGCGTACAGCCATGAGTTGTAGAGGGTCTCCGTCCACTCATCCTCGCTCAAGCCCGACAGCCAGCCCCGCATCTCGCTCATCTGGTCTTCGTAGTTCTCGAAGTCTGTCTCGCCCATCTGCGTCAAATGCTGGTATGCGCGGGCCGACCCCATGGCCGCGGGAATGTCCAATCCATTCGGCAGGCCGCGCCGGTCCGGGGGCGTGGCCGCACCCACGTTCCGGTAGATCAACTGCCGGAAGATGAAGGCATCGGGGACGAACCGCTGGCCCATGAAGCGCAGCCCTTTCGTCTCCTCTTCCTCATCCTGCCAGTCGCCAATCACGATGCCCAGAATGCGCGGCGGGGGTAGAGTCTTTGCTTCGGCGACGAAAGCCTCGAGGAGTGCCTCATCCATCAGATCTTGCACAGCCGCATCCTCACCGTATACTCGGTCCATAACCTCCGCATACTGGAGAACCGTGAGGTCGTCGCTGCGTCCGACAAAGAAGATCGTGGGGCTGTAAAGATCTGCCCACGCCTCGACTGCAGCCCTCCCATTCACCTCCGCCGTCCGCACCGCCTGCACGAGCAATACTGCAGAGCGGGTCTCATCCGGTTTGCTGAGGCGAAATGTCATCCGCCCGTACCACATCATGGACTTGAAGTAGGCCCGCAGGAGATCGTTCTTGGTGTAGTGTCCTCGGGGTGTATACTGAGTGTAGTCTTCCCCGAAGTCCAGCTCCGGGAAGATGGGCGACACGTGTATTCCCTCCGCCTCCTGGATCAGCGCCAACTCGGCGTTGACGAGCTCGAGAGCGTACTCCGGGATCTGCGCCTCTTCATCGAGCAGCCGTGTCGCCACCCCCAGATAGGCCACCACCCGTCGGGCCGGCTCCCCCCGGCCGGAGCCCAGAAGGGCCCGGTACTGCTCATCGGCCTGCGCGAGGAGTGCCTTGTTCATCTCGTCCAGCATGGGCGCGAAGTGCTCCACCTCTGCCGTCCGGAGGACCTTGCTGAAAAGCAAGTGGTAGACGTGAAGCACGGAGTCACTGGTCACAAAGATGGGCACGTTATTGTAACGAGCTTCCTCATAGAGCGTGAAAAACTCCTTCTCCGTCCCGGGACTGACCACGAACCCGTCCGCGGCGAGTTGCTTCTGCTGTGATTCCGAGAGGAGAAAAGGGCTCTCAACGTTGCTCAGGTCCGGCGCGATCCCCTCGTGGTGGATGACTGGCTGCACGTTCACCCGCGGCTTCACGAAGGAGCCGAAGGCGAGCTTCCCGCTGCCCGACGGCGGCAGCGTGGCGGACGGGATCAGCGTAGCCGTTGGAGCATAGGTCGGCGTGGCTGCGACCGCCTCCTCTTCCGCCGAGACGGGTTCAGCCTCAGGAGTCTCTGTACCACCTGGAGGTTCAAGCGACGGCGCCGGGGTTGCTGTCGGCCCCAGCGCGCATCCTCCGGAGCCCGCCGTCACCATCACGCTCACGAGTAACACAAGCCCAAGCCATCTCCTCTTCCCCATCATCGATCACCTCCCGGTCCGCCCAATCCCGGACCACCTACCTGGCCCCAGTTCCATGGTTGTCCTCAACACACCAGGAGTATAGCGAAGCTGGAGCGAGAAGTCAACACTCCTCTACTCGCCCACGAAGGCGTGCACTAACGAGTTGTCGCCCCGACCGGTGCGATGCACCTCACGAGCGCATGCTTGCCTCCTATGCCAGTCACAACGGGTCAATAGATGGGAGCCAACAGTCTCCAACCTGCGACCATCTCCGCGACAAGTCGTTAGCGCACCCCGCACCGGTATGCCAGTTGACGCCGGCTTTCGCGCGTGCTAGAATGCCCTGGACCCTGGAGGGCATCTATGAACACATCAAAAGACCCGATTTACCTCGATCACTCGGCGACTACGCCCGTCGACCCGCAGGTAGTGGAGGCAATGGCTCCCTACTGGAGCCAGACCTTCGGCAACACCGAATCGTCTCACGCCTTTGGCCGGGCTGCGGCTAGCGCCCTGGAGGAGGCACGGCAGACAGTTGCTGGCATCCTTGGCTGCCGACGTTCCGAGGTCGTGTTCACCGGTTCTGGTACCGAGTCCGATAACCTGGCCTTGCGCGGTGCAGCGTGGGCCGCCCGGGACGGCGGCCAGGGCAACCACATTTTGACCACACCCATCGAGCACCATGCCGTCGGCGGGACGCTGGCCCAGCTTCAGGATCTATTCGGCTTCTCGGTGGAGCAGCTCCCGGTGGATCAGCACGGTCTTGTCGATCCGGCCGATGTGGCCTCTGCAATCCGGCCGGACACGATTCTGGTCAGCGTGATCCTCGCCAACAACGAAATCGGTACCATCCAGCCCGCTGAGGAGATCGGTCGTGTATGTCACGAACACGGCACCCTCTTTCACACAGACGCCGTCCAGGCCCCAGGGAGGCTGCCCCTCCAGTCCCTGGTGGCAAACGCCGATTTCCTGGCCCTTTCAGCGCACAAGTTTTATGGGCCCAAGGGGGTAGGACTCCTCTTCGTCCGGCGGAACGCACCATTCGTTCCGCCCATTACCGGTGGCGATCACGAGCGGGGTCGCCGCCCGGCCACAGTCAACGTCGCCGGAGCCGTCGGCCTCGCCACGGCCCTCCGAATTGCTGAGGAAGATCGTGCCGCCGAAGGCGCCGACCTCCTCGCGCTGCGTGATGCGCTTATCCAGGGGGTCCTGGACAACGTACCGGACTCTCTTCTCACTGGGCATCCCAGGCGCCGGCTTCCCCATCACGCCAGTTTTGCCTTCCGCGGCATTGAGGGCGAATCCATTGTCCAGGCACTGGATCTGGCCGGGATCGCAGCCAGCTCCGGGGCCGCTTGCGCCGAAGGCGAGCCGGAGCCCTCATACGTCCTCAACGCCATCGGGCTGCCTCCTGAGTGGGGCATAGGCAGCCTCCGCCTCACCCTCGGACGCTCCAACACCAACAGCCAGATCGATAAGCTTCTGACCCTGCTCCCCAAGATCATCCAGGATCTGCGAGAGACCCGGTGACCACCCTATCCGGCCACCGTCGCGTTGTGGCCGCGATGAGTGGGGGTGTCGACAGTGCGGTGGCAGCCCTGCGGCTCCTCCAACACGACGTGGACGTCGTCGCGCTAACCCTCCTACTCCGATCCGACGCGGACCACGCCCCGGTCCCCCCTCCGGAGGCCATAGACCGAGCTCGCGCCGTGGCACACCACCTCAACATACCGTTCCACCTCATCGATGCTCGCAACGCCTTCCAGCGCGAGGTGGTGGACTACTTCGTCAGGGAATACGCCGCCGGTCGAACGCCGAACCCCTGCGTCGTCTGCAATCGCTTCGTACGCTTCGGCATCCTCATGGAGCAAGCAAGGGACTTGGGCGCTAGCCTGCTGGCGACGGGGCATTATGCCCGAATACGCTCCGCCGACGGCGAGTTTCGACTTCTGCGCGGCGCTGATCCAGGAAAGGATCAATCCTATTTCCTCCACGCTCTGACCCAGGACCAGCTCGCCCGGACCACCTTTCCCCTGGGCGACTTGCAGAAAGAAGACGTACGGGCCATCGCTGCTAGCCACGGCCTCCCCGTCGCCGAGCAGGCCGAGAGTCAGGACGTCTGCTTCCTGGCAGGTGGCGACTACCGGGAGTTCCTGGAGAGCGTGGCGCCCCACAGCCTACGTCCTGGCCCCATTCTAGATCCCGACGGCAGGCTGCTGGGTGAACACCAGGGGCTGGCGGCCTATACCATTGGGCAGCGCAAAGGACTGGACATCTCGGGACCCGAACCGCTGTACGTCCTGGCTATTGAGCCGGGCGAGAATGCGCTCATAGTAGGCCCGGTCGAGGAGCTTGGACAGGATCGCTGCCGCGTGGTCAACCTTCGCATGATCAGTCCGGTATCACCACGAGAACCATTCCAGGCTGAGGCTCAGATCCGCTATCGGGCCCAGCCCACGCCCGTTGCTGTGCATCCACTTCCGGGCCGCCGCGCTGACGTCCAGTTCGAGGAGTCACAGCGGGACATCACGCCGGGTCAGTTCCTGGTCCTCTATCGCGGGGATCTGGTCCTCGGTGGGGGCATCATCTCAGCAGCGCAGCA
>CAZIWL010000025.1:0-20860 GCA_964542755.1 uncultured Anaerolineales bacterium | reverse complement strand
CACATTGGGTGGCGGGCCTCCCGCGCCCGGCAGCCTTCGCGCGAGAGTGACGTCGCATCCAGCTTCCGGTGACGCTCCCGTCACCCTTGCCCAGGGCAGCCAGTGCCCTGGTGTCAGCTCCCGAAATGTGGGCCATCGCGCACGGAGAGCCCGAGCCACTGGAAGCCGGCCTCGTGACCCATCAGCTTGGACCCTAAACCTGCGACTGACTGTCTCCCCCGGAGCCCGGCAACAAGCCGTCATAGTGGGAAAGCACACCCGACGCGCTGCGCATGTCCCCTGAGACGCACCATAATCACCCGGACTCACCCTCAACACGTCGTTCGTTCCCCTCCCGTTGGGCGCCGGGTGCCGACTAGATCCGCACGAACCACAGTCCACGACAGGTCCTTGGCGCACCTTCACCGGCGCAGCCATTTGTGACTCTCAAAATTATGTGCTATAATGGCTCCATCATGGAGAAGAGAACTGAAGACGATGTAACGAGCGAAGCGCCTCTGTCGCCACAGCCGATGGAAACCGTCGATGAGGTATCGCCGGCTGAGCGGCGTGCGCAACACTGGTTCATAGGCGGGGCTATACTGGCCGGCTTGCTCATGATAGGCCTAATCGTGCTGATGGTCTTTCTATCCATTGACGCCTATCGTGCCGCGAGCGTCGGCGAGGCCCCCAGCCCTGGAAGTGTCGTCGTGGGCCTGCTCAGGGATACTGCCATCGTCTTCGTGGCTTTCGAATCCCTGCTCATCGGCGTTCTGATGATTGTCCTGGTCATTCAGGTTCAGTCCCTCATCGTGCTCCTTCGAGACGAGATCCGGCCTATGCTGGAGGCAGCCAACGAGACCATGACGACAGTGCGGGGGACCACCAAGTTCGTCAGCCACAACGTCGTCTCTCCTGTCGTAAGGTGGTCAGGATACGTGGCCGGGATCCGCCATATCTTGCGCGACGTCAGCGGCCTGGCCAAGAGGGACAAAGAGACGTAGCTGGCGTGTCACACGACAGTTGCTTGGATGCCGGGTGGTCCAGCGGCCCCCGGTTTCTGTGGATGACTGCCATGATAGTCTTACATAAGGGATAGGAGGTGTTCAATGAGTAAGAACAACGGTGGCGAGTTCGGTGCTTTCTTCTCTGGCTTCCTGATGGGTGGACTGGTCGGCGCAGCGACGGCGCTCCTGCTGGCCCCTCAATCCGGTGAAGAGACCCGAGAACAGATTCGCGAGCAGGGAACCCAGCTCCGGTCGCAAGCCGAGGAGTCGTTGGCTGAGGCGCGCGCCAAAGTCGAGGCCGTGGCCGCGGACATCAAGCGCCGGGCGGAGGAGACACAGCGACGGAGCCAGACAGTCCTCCGGGAGGCCCAATCGCAGATGGAGAAGGCGGTGGAGGAGACGAAGAGAGCCGCCCAGGAAATACAAGAGACCGCCGAAGCCGAAGCTGAGGCCGAAGCCTAGTCAGCCGGAACCGGAAGGCGCTGGCTGTACGCCGACCGGGAGGGGATGACAGGCGGTCCTTCTCCCATAGCTGCGGAGCAGACCGGCGCTGATGGGGGCACGGAGCAGGGAATCCCCGCCAAACAGTCTAAGCCCCCTCGACCTGTGACGAACGAGGGGGCTTACTGCGTCTAGCACCAGCTGATCAGACCGCGCCGAGCCTGTCGAAGGCCCTCGGCAGGCGAGCCAACACGTCGCCAGCGACCATGCCCACCGTACCCATCTCCTCTCGGGCAATCTCCCCCGCCAACCCGTGGACAAAGGCACCGCCGACCGCCGCCTCAAAGGCTCCGAGCCCCTGAGCCCGCAGCGCCACAATCGCGCCCGCTAGGACGTCACCCGTGCCAGCAGTGGCGAGGCCCGGATTAGCGAAGGGCTCTATAGTCGCTCTTCCATCTGGCGCCGCCACAATGGTATGTGCACCCTTCACAACCACGACCTGTCCCCAGGCCTTCGCCTGCCGCTGTGCCACGCCCACCCGGTCTTCCTGCACCTGCTCGATGGAAACCCCCATCAGTCGCGCCATCTCACCTGGATGGGGTGTCAAGACAGTTCCCGGGGGCAAGCGCTCGGGCCAGTCCTCCCAGCCCGCCAGGATGTTCAAAGCATCAGCATCGATCACCGTCGGGGGCAGGCTAGCGGCCGCCTTCGCGCTCTCCTCGTTCCGCAGGAATCCCATCGACCGCTGGCGCTCGTGCCCACCCAACAACCTCTCCAAGAAATCGACCGTCTCACGCTCCTGACCCAGACCCGGGCCGATGAGTAGCGCATCGTACCCCTCCAGCGCCTCGCGCAGCACATCCGCGGCAGCCACGCTCACCACCCCCATAGCGTGGGGAAGCAGTACGTAGGTTGCCTCGGCCAGATGCGTCGCGACTGCACTCTGGATGACGCTGGGCAGCGCCATCGTCACCAGCCCAGCACCCGCCCGCGTCGCCGCAGCCCCCGCCAGGTAGGCCGCCCCCGTGTAGTTCAGCGAACCAGCGGCGATCATCGTCCGGCCAAACGTGCCCTTGTGTGCGTCGGGGGAGCGTTCCGGGAGCCAGCCGCCCACCATCCTCGCCGTCGCCACTTCTAGCTCAACGTGCTCCGCGAGGGCGGGGTCAATGCCGATGTCCGCCACCACCAGTTCACCGACAGCGCCCGCTCCGGGGAAACGGAAGTGTCCGATCTTAGGATAAGCGAAGGTCACGGTCACGTTGCCCGGGATGGTTCTCGGATCGATGTCGCCGCTATCATAGGCCAAACCTGTCGGCCCGTCAATACCCACCACCACCGGTACCGACCGTCTGGCCACCCTGGGCCCAGGTACGATTGAGATCAGCGGGCCCCCCACCGTCTCCCGTCTGCGGGCCACGATGGGCCCCAGAACCTGAAGCATCTCCGCAAGCCCGCCTCGCAGCGGAAGTCGTGTCCCTGTGCCCAGGAGCCCGTCGATGACAATGTCCGACTCCGCTGCCAGCGTAGTCAGTTCAGCCCAGCCTTCGTCGTCCTCGGCGAGCACAGCCCGCGGTTCCCCCTCCAAGACCAATCGGAAATTCTCGTCCTCCGCCGGGTCTCGATCACGGTACAGGTAGCACGTGACGCGTGCACCCTCCTGGCTCAGATAGCGCGCAGCCACCAGGCCATCGCCCCCGTTGTTCCCGGGGCCCACGAGGATCAGTACTCTTGCTCCCTGGAGTGATTCGCGGGCCGCGATCGCCTCAGCAACCGACTTCCCCGCTTGCTCCATCATCGCCGCGTAGGAATGACCAGACGCATCCGCCTCCGACTCGATGTGCTCCATCTGCTTGACGGTCACGACTTTCACGGGACCTCCCCTGCTCATCTACGCCCCAACGGCGGCTTCCACGCAAAAGAGGGCACACATCTGTGCCCTCACACCGAAATGACCCTTGGCTGGACGCGGGTAGAAGCGGACTGTCTTTAGCGTGCCAGCGAGCCCCGGCGCGTCCCAAGGCCAGCCGGAATCATCGTGGTAGTACCCCAGGGAGGACTTGAACCTCCAACCCTCGGATTAGAAGTCCGATGCTCTATCCAATTGAGCTACTGGGGCGTACGCTGCTATTCTAACCTGGACACCTACCCATGTCAAGCAATCAGCTTGGCAGCGTCGCGAAAGCATGCTCGCCCATTGTGTTCTCCGAGCCGGCCTTCTCGAGGTACCATGAAACGAGCGCCACGGTTTCGATCGTGGCGCTCGAGAGGCTCTACTCCAGATGAGTTACTATCGGGCGGGCCGAATCCCCTTGTAGACCGTCCGTCCCGTGAGCGTCCGCAGAATCCTCTCGGGGTACCGTCCCGTCACGCTTCCCAACTCCCTGGCACTCATCGGCTTGTTCCCCCGCGCCAGAAAAACCCGAAACACCGCATCGACCAAAGGAAGATCATCGTTGATGTAGTCAGGCTGCTTGCTGCAGTGGATATGCAGAACGTGCTGCAGCCCATTGACCCTCCGCACCTCGCCGGTCCGCTGATCGATCCAGTCGATCTCCTCCTCGGCCCCGACGTCCTGGCCGAAGGCCTCCTTATGCTCCCTGCAGAGATGTGACCGTAGCTCCGTCCCAATATCCCGGTTCTTGCGCTCCCACCACTTGTAGTCGATGTGTAGAGGCGTATCCAGCGTGGGCTTGACCAGCTCACGCAGCGACGCAGCAATCGTCATCTCAGCCATAGATGGTCCTAAGCTCCACTTGCTCCACCGTGGAGGACCCAGTAGTTGTCTCCAACCGGTGCATACTTATCGCTGGTAACCAAAACCTCCAGCATGGGACCGGGCGGCGTACGCATCACGACATTGACCGCACTGTACAGCGTGGCCGCGTGAACGTTCCCCTGCGGACTCAGTTTCACTAGCTCCGGGAACACATCGTCCACGACTCGGCCAAGCGATCGTCCTGCTTGCCGCCTCTCCTTCCACAGACGCTCCAATCCGTTGAGATCGTCAGTCGCCACGACCATGAGTTCGTCATAGTCACAGTTGATCTCTTCCTTGTGCATCTCGAAGGCGAGCTGGCCCTCTGCCCGCCTGGCCACACGCACCCATTCCCTCCGCGAGCGCCGGTTCCGTGGGCGGACGACGATGCGTTCACGATGCTCCCCCTGGGCCACCTCCAGATAGGCCCCCACCGGGATGCCGTTCTCTCGATACCACGCCTTCAGCCCGTAAACGTAGCGCCCATCCTGCACCACCCACCCGGGCATCTCCTCACCCGTGTCGCCGTCGATCAATGTGAGTCGGATGCGCTCCGTGCGCGCAGAGGGGAAGACACGTTCCAGCTCGCTCGAGAGCGGTAGCGTCCCCGAGCGCCAGTGCGGATAGATAAGGACGACTTCCACTGGCTCTGAGAACGTTTTCGGCGGCTCAAGGTCCGACCACTCGTCATCAAGATCCTGCTCCAGAGCCTGCATCTCGCTGGTCAATAGGGGTGGCTCGTACGTCAGCGGCTCATACGCGAGGTAGATCGGCGTGGAGCGCGCTGCCTCCGGCTCCAACCGCTTCAAGTACCAGAGCACCTCACCCGCGGGGCCAACCTCGTCAAACCGCTCATCCTGCTGCAGGGCGTAGTTCAGCGAGAAGACACGCAGCTGCGGAGAGATTTCCTCAGGCAGCTCCACATCACCCAACAGCGCTTCCGTCGGCAGGGGACCTCCCCCAGCCACGTCCAGCACCGCCTCCGCCAGATTCAGATGGCCCTCGTGGACCTCGACCAGGAGATCACGCCGGAACCACTTGTCTGCCAGGCGGATGAAGTCTGGATCGGATTCAAGCCGCTGCCCCAGCTTCTCCTCCACGCCGGGGGCATACGTAACGGCCAGTTCCTCTGCCGACCGGAGTTCCTCGGTCTCAGCGGCTGACGCACCTTCCTCATTAAGGGGGTGCCCATTCTCGAACTCAGCCGCGAACTCCCGCTCCTCCCCTTCCTCAAACACCACTCTGACAACCTTGAAGGGGTCATACTCCGGGTTGTAGCCCGAACGGACCTCAACCACCTCCCCCGCGCGGTACCCCAGGGCCGGGAAGACGACGCGCTCTCCGACCTCGAAGCTCTGCTTGGGACGATACGGGGTTCCTTCCGAGAGCGCTCGCTCTATGAGGGCCTCTTCCTGTCGAGCGCGGTGGAGCACCAGGGCCCGGCTCAGTTCCTCTGTCGACCGGGGTAGCTCATCCTCCACGAGCAACGTACTAAGGTATTGAAGATCCTCAGAAGCGATAGTGTAGTCCGCCCAATAGGTCGAACTCTGAGTCTTCCTTTGAATCAAGATTCTGTTTCCTCCATGAAAGTCGTCAACACACCATTACGAATTATACCATCTTCAGTGCATTTGACAAATAGTCCAGCCTGAGGCAGACTTACCACGTGGGAAGGAGGTAGCGATGAAAAAGGGTTCGCGATTCCCGGACCTTGCCGTAATCTATAGTTCCGCCGGAATGATGAAGGCTCAGGTGATCAAATCAAAGCTCGAGGGCGCCGGCATCCCGGTACTGCTCGATTATGAAAGCGTGGGGCACGTCATCGGCATCACCATCGACGGTCTCGGAGAGGTTCGCGTCCTGGTGCCCCGCGACCGGGCCGAGGAAGCGCGGGCGCTGATCCATGAAGAACCCCCGTGCGACGCCTTCTCGGACGAGGGCGAAGTCGAGTAGCGCGCCCGGCCCGTTACGGAGACGGGCGCTGCTTGGTCGACCACCATGCGACCCGCGCGAGCAGCTCCGACAACTCCACGGGCTTGCAGAGGTAGTCATCGGCACCCGCCCCTAGGGCCTCCGTTCTTGTCTCTGCACTCGTCTCTGCGGTGATGATAATCACTGGCAGCCCGGTCAGCCCCTCCTGATGACGGATTCTCCCCAGGAGCGTCAGACCGTCCAGACCGGGCATGTTCAAGTCCAGTAGTAGTACGTCCGGCAGCGGTGTTTTCCCCTCTGCTCCCTCCAACAAGCGGAGCCAGCCGTCCTCCCCCGACACACAGGTCCGTACGCGATAGCCCTGACTTGAGAGGACGCCGTCCAGCGTGTCGGCTATCACCGGACTATCATCGACGATCAGAACATCAGCGTTCACTGCCACCTCCGTTATGACTGCACGGTCAGATCGGGCCCCATCAGATCGGCAGACAGCGCACAGCCCGCGCCTTCGGCCCGGCACCCACGGACATTCCGCGGGAAGCTGCCGGATTCCGATGATCAACAGTTGCCCTGTACTACGGTGACAGTGTATCAAGCAAGGGGGGTAGGCTTCAAGGTGACCTTCGTACCATCTCGCCGTCCTCCGGCAAGTCGGGCAGTTCATCCAGGCTCTGTAGACCGAAATGCTGCAGAAACTCGGGCGTGGTCCCATAGAGGAACGGCCGCCCCACGGCGTCAGCCCGCCCGACCCGGTCCAGGAGGCCAGCGTTGATCAGCGTTCGCAGCACGCTGTCCGACCCCACACCCCGGATGGCTTCGACATCCGGTCGCGTGATCGGCTGACGATAGGCTACAATCGCTAACGCCTCGAGCGCGGCCTGCGACACGTGGACTCGCGACTCGAGGCCGAGGAATCGTTCGACGTAGGGTGCTGCTTCGGGTGCCGTGGTGAGCTGCACCCCGTCGTCGCAGTACTGGAGCCGAACGCCACGGCTCTCGTAGTGGGCAGCCAAGGCCTCCAGCGCCCGCTCCACCCGCTCCACCGTGGTCTCCAGCGCCTGAGCCAAACGATGCGTGGAGACCGGCTCCTCCGCCACGAAGAGCACGCTCTCCACGCGTGCAACAAAACCCAGCTCTTGACCGTTATCTCTCACGGCATCACGGGGACACACCGCTCTGCTCGTCATCCGTCCCTTGCGCACTCCACTCCGCATCCGTGTCCTGATCGTCGTTCAGGCCCGAGGCAGGCCCTTCCTGCGCCCTTGACGCACCCGCACCGGACCGCACAGCCTCAATGTTGACCTTTGGCGGCCGTGCCAGCTTCAGACCCATCTTCGTCTCAACCACCTGTCGAATCGTCTCCACGATCCGCTCCGCCTTGTTCGGTACGCCCGACTGGGCCGATATTCTAGCGTCGACCTCGACGAACACCCCCCTCCTCTTCGCCGAGACTTTCGGCTTGGCCTGTACGATCTCCGGGAGCTGGTGCAACTCCGCCTTCAGTTGATCCGCGATCGACGCCACACTCAACGTCACCTCCCCGCCGCTGGCTTGCTCGACCTTGATGGCACCCGCTGCCGGCCGTCTGACCTCGAGCACGATCAGCAGGACGGCCACGAGGTCCACAATGAGGGCGAGCAGGATACCCACCGGCAACCGGACCACACCACGGATCCGCCTCAGTAGATCCGCCAGGGCTTGAGCCTGTTGGCTGATGATCTGCAGTGACCGGAGCGGCACCACCAGCGTAAGTGAGCACAAAACCATCGCGAGAAGTAACAAGATGATCAGCACCACCCGATTGAACGTGTTCATGGTTTTCCCTCCCATCCACAACAAGAGCCTGAACAACCTGCCGGAACCCATGCGACATCGCCGCGCAGCGAACGTCGAGAACGGGCTCCCCTCTCACCGCCCGCGCTCGGACCCACTTATTGTAGCGTTCTGCATTCTATTATAGCATCGGCTCACGTGTCCGACAATGTCTTCTGGTATCGGAGTAGCACCCCTAGGCCGGCGGCAGCGGCGAGAGTGACCGCTATGCCCCATTGCTGGACCATCGAATGAAACGTGAGAACCACGTGGTGCTCCCCGCCTTCGAGGCGCACCGCGCGGTAGACGAGATTGGCTCTGCAGATCATCGCCGGTTCGCCATCGACCTCGGCACGCCATCCCGGATAGTACGCATCCGTCACCAAAAGGTACCCCGGACCCTCGAGCTCCACCTCAACCACGACGCGCTCTGCATCATACGCTCTGATCACGGCGCGGGAGACCCCCACGCGCTCCTCAACTGACGGGTTCAAGGGCCTGCAGTCATCCCCGTCCCCGGACAGAACGACTTCCGACGCGAGATCCGTCGTGGGAACGCGGAGAACTTCCAACGCTGCCTCGTCGTCCTCGACCGTTCGCGCCCGGCTCACGACAAAGGCACGAGGCAGGACATCCAGGTTCTCATAGATTTTGACATCCCCCGAGTGCGCCAGCCGGAATCGACCCTGGTCCGAGACGACCAGTGGATGGAAGCTGCCCGTGCGCTGGTCAACCAGACTCAAGCCCCGTACCACCCATGTCGGTCCCGAGGATGCCGCCCTCAAGGTGATGGTCAGGGGCACCGCCGGATCCTGCCAGCTCACCTGCGCCGCCTCCGGTGCTTCGCCAGCACCCGGCTCTCGCAACACGTCCTCACCCGCGCCAAGTTCATACGACCGGGTCGTCCCGTCGGCGAACCCAATCTCCACCCTTCCGACGCTTGCACCGTTGACCTCGCCCCCCAACCCTTCGACATAGGAGACGATGCTCAACCCGGTCGCCTCAAAATCCGGAACCTCTGCCACGCTCACCGCCTCCCTGTCGGATAGCCTGGCCCCGAACTGCAGGTCATAGAAGACATCATCCACCCAGGCGTCCCGTAGCTTGTCGGTGATGATGTACCGCACGTTGAGGAGGCTCAGCCACCTTCCGTGTGGGATGCCGCGCAGGTTTTCGCGCAGCCGCCCGTCCATGGAGACTTCATCCGGCGAAAGGAACGCACGCTGTAGCGCAACGTAGCCGCTCAAGGGTAACACGCCGCCGTCGTAGCCGTCAACAGCTGGGATCTGGAAGGCCAGCGGCAGATTCGGGCTCAGGATCTCCTTCTGTTTGGTCGCCACGATGTACTCGTAGAGTTGTTCGTCCGACAGCTGCGGCCCGTAGATCAGGTCAATGAGCGCTGAATCGCCCGGCTCGAACGTCGTGTCGGACAGGCTCAAGACCCGCTCCCTCGGACCCTCGCCGTTCGGTTCCGACGCCATGAGATGCGCCATCGCCGGTCGGACGCTGGTGAACGCCTGTGCAGCCGTCGCCCTTGCCTGTGGAAGAGCCTCGCCGGCCAACCACAGCTCTCCCACCACGAGGCCCAGCAACACCATTGCGCCCAGCGTTGGAAGGCGCCGAGCGACCGTGTGGACCATCAGCAAGCCCAGGGCACCCGCCGCGCCCCATCCCGCCACGTTGATCCAATCGACCGTACCTCGCTCCAGCCATTCTCCTGACGCGGCCAACGCCACGAGCAGCAGAAGGCCTCCGGCGGAGCCCAGAACCTGTCCCCGCCTCAACTCCCACCCTGCAGCCACCGCATGACACCCACGGCCGATCAAACCGGCGGCGATCAGCGCATACAGTGCCAGCCACCGTGCCGGCACCCGGAAGTGGGCGAAGCCAGGCACATAACGCGCGAGCAAGACGTAGAGTGGATTGTACAGGCCCAGGGCGAAAGCACCCCCCATGACCAAGAGCACATAGTCGCGGGCTCCACTGCGCGGCCTATCCCTTTCGAGGCCCGCCGTTCCATCACCGGAACTCCGACGGGCACCCCCCGTCATACCCAGCACCGCCAGCACGATCCCGATCGAGCCGACGTAGGCGACGTGCTCCAGATGATCCGGCGGGACCGCGTTGCCGAAAACAGGTAGTAGGGCCCTCCCAAGATGGAGCGGCGACAGTGAAAACGACACGCGTTCGTTAAGCGGCAAACCCCCCGCCCGCACTGAGAGACGAGAGAGCTCCCAGGTAGGAATGAGCTGCACCGCCGCGAGACCCGCCCCCAGCAGCGCTGCCGCGACCAGCAGCAACCCAACCCCGGCAAGCGGCCTCGCCCCACCTCGACGGAACAGACGCAGAAGCCCCGGCAGCACTGCGTAGACCCCGGTCCCCAACACGGTGATGAACGCCGTCTGCGTGTGACCCGCGAGCAAGACCAGCCCAATCACCAGAGCCAGGGCCGCCGCGGCTTTCACACGCCGCCGTGTCAGCAGGGGCGTCCGGTCAGTGGCATGCCGTGTCTCTGACCCGCGCCACGTCTCCCTGGGACCACCCATATCCCCTGCCAGGGTCAGCATCAAGGGCAGCCACGCCAGACCCTGGAGCTGGTTGACGTGCTCCAACTGAGCGCTCATATAGCCGCCCAGCGCGAAAGCCGCTCCAACCGCCCAGGCCCCTAGCCTCCCCAGCCGCAGTCCCCGCCTCCCCCAGACATAGGCAGTCACGGCCGCCAGACAGAGGTGCACCACCATCGAGACGTGCACGGCGCGGTGGGGCGGGAAGAGCAGCCACAGTGGCCAGTTGAGTGGATAGAAGAACCCTACTTGACTGTTGGCGACAAACGGGACACCCGTGAAGAGATAGGGATTCCAACCGGGCAGCCGCAGTGCGCGGATCGCCCGGGTCGCCTCCGCCCAGTAAGGATAGAAGTAGGAGAAAACATCGCCCCCGGCCAAGACGCGTCCCCCGACGCCGATGCGCCAGGTGAACGCAACCACCAGGAGGCAGAGCAGTGCCGCACCCACCCCGTCTCGGGTTCGCTCTCGCCGCAACCTCATTCCGCTTCGCACGCTGCGATATGGTACACGATGAATGGCCTTTCGCCCTCTCCTGCAGATGCTAGCACCGGCTCCAGCCGATAGCCCACCTCCGTTAGCACCGCCCTAACCCGATCAGAAGACTCCCACGGGGGAAACGCCACGTAGCGCGGATCCCGGCTTCCAAAAACCTGGACGTCACGGGCCAGCCACGCCGGTGTCGGCCAGTACGCCAGGTACACCGGTGCGTCGAACAAGGCGTAATGGTAGTGCCATCCCAGCCAGTGATGGTAGACCACCGAACCCTCGTCGAGGTTGGAGAGGAACCTCGTCACCTCGTCCACCCCGGCATACACGGACCGATCCTCAGCCCCAGACGACCGCCCGGCGCTCGCCTCCACGGCCGGGACCAATAGCACGACCACGAGGACCATCGCAGCCAGGGCACCGCGTCCCGGCAACCCTTGATCAGGCGCCATCGAGGTCCCGACCCGCCGGGCGAACCGGCCCAGTAACACGGCCGCCGGGGGAATCACCGGGAGTAGATACCGCCGCCACGTCGGAAAGGCAATCAGCCAGTGAAGGCACACATACGTGACACAGAAGACGGTCAGAAGGACGTCAGAAAAGCCATCCCGCGTCCGCCTCCGCCGCATCAGCCCCTCTCCGAAGAGAACCGCACCACCCAGGACCAGCACGGTCACCATCGCCGGCGAGTCCAGCAGCGACGCCGCAAGCTCCAACCAGGTCCGTAGCCTGGGCCACACCTCGTGCGGCCAGATCAAACGAAGCCCACCATACCCCACCACGCCCACCGACCAGAAGCTGTGCCCCCCCTGAACGACCCGTAGCCCGTCCCAGGCAAACGTCACCGCCGTGGGCACTGCGAAGCCCAGGAGCAGGGCCCGCAGGGCGCCAGCCCTGTCCCGGCTCGTGGCCAGCAGAATGCCAACAGCCGCCGGCAGCCAGACCAAACCCGTCTGCTTCGTCGCGAAGCTCGTCCCGACCAGAAGGCCGGTCCAGTCGCCGCGCTGCCGCGCCGCCGCAGCGCAGGCTGCCAGGCCTAAGGTGACCATCAACGAGTCTGGAAACGCACTCCCGGAAAAGGCGACGGCAAAGGGGAAGACCGTTAGGGCCGCCGCCGCACTTACCCCGGTCCACACATCCCGATACAGCCCACGGGCCAGCGCCCCGACCAGGGGGACCGCCGCCACACCCGCCATCAGCCCTGGAATGCGGGGCACAAACGCCGCGCGCCCCAGGACGAGTTGCAATACAGCGATCAGATACGGCAGGAAAGGTGGCTTGTAGACCGCAGGGCGGATCAGCCAGGGGTCGCGCCCTCCTCCGACCAGAAGGCCCCAGTACCCATACAGGGCCTCATCGGGATGTAGAGGACTCTCAAAAAACGGAAAAAGGCGCAAGGCCCATGCCAGCAAGCACAGCCCCACGCCGAACCACTGCGGGGCCCCCCACCGATCACGGGTCACGGCAGAAGACGGTACTTGAGGAGCGTCCAGAGCACCGTCAGACCATCGCGCCACCCGATCTTCTTCCCCTCCTCAAACTCCCGACCGGTGTAGGCGATGGGCACCTCGTAGATGCGGTAGCCCAGCTTAAGAATCTGCGCCGTGATCTCCGGGTCAAAACCCCATCCAGATGCATGGAGATCGAGCTGGTCGGCGACCTCCCGGGTGAAGACTTTGTAGCACGTCTCCATGTCGCTGAGGATCGAATCATAAAGCACGTTCGTCACTAGGGTCAGAAAGCGATTCCCCAGCATATGCCAGAAGAACATGGCCTTTGTCGGCCCTCCCCGGAATCGGCTCCCGTAGACCACGTCAGAACGCCCCTCCAAGATCGGCAGGAGCATCGTCGGGTAGTCCCGGGGGTCGTACTCGAGATCCGCGTCCTGGATCAGCATGATATCTCCCCCGGCCTCGTCCAGCGCGGTCCGTACCGCTGCTCCCTTGCCCAGATTCTCCTCGTGGAGGACGACCGTGACGTCCGGGACATCCTCCAGACCCCGCAGGATGTCGCGGGTCCCGTCGGTAGAGCCATCATCGACCACCACGATCTCCCGCTCCAGGTCCACCACGGATCCATCCTCAGGACCGAAACCGATCGAGACCGTCAAATCCACCGCCCGGACTCGGCGCAGAATCTCGGCGATGGTATCGATCTCGTTGTAGGCGGGCACAATGACGGACAATCTCATGACATCTCCTCCGTGAAGCGGGGAGACATTATAGACCACCGGTCGGGCGCTGGCAAGCCGTTGCGAACCGGATGGACCTGAAGTAGAATACCCTCAGCGCCCGCCCTGCAGCGCGCCCTCAACTTGGTTCATAGACAACCGATCCAAAGGAGACATCTCGTCCGTGAGTGACATAGCCGCCGTCGTCCTGGCCGCCGGGGCCTCGACCCGTTTTGGCCGCTCCAAGCAACTCCTCGACTGGCACGGGAAACCCCTGGTCGCCCACGTGGCCGACGTAGCCCTCGAGGCCGGTCTCGACCCCGTCATCGTCGTCTTGGGTTGCGACGCCGAGCAGGTCTACGCCGTCCTGGAGGACCGCCCCGTGGAGAAGCTCATCAACTGGCGCTGGGAGGAGGGGATGAGCACCTCTGTCCAGACCGGCCTCTCCGCCGTGCCGCCTCACATTGAGGGAGCGCTCTTCCTCCAGTGTGATCAGCCCTTGATTCGCCCGGATCTACTCCGTAGGCTTGTGACACGCTTCCGGGAAACGCGCAGCGCCATCGTCCACCCCGCCCACGGGGATCAACGCGGGACTCCCGTCCTCTTCCCTCGCCGCTTCTTCGCCGAGCTCGCCCGCGTCGGCGGCGATCAGGGCGGGCGCGTCCTCATCAAGCGCCACCCGGGCGAGGCCATCACCGTGCCAGTAGACGACCCTGACGTCTTCATCGACGTGGACACGCCTACCGATTATGTGGAACTCAAGTCTTCCCTGGCTCACCCCGAGCCCCTTGATCCGGCTTCCGTGCTCCGGCCCATCCGTCACCTGCTGATCGACATGGACGGCGTTCTCTGGCGCGGTGATGCGCCGCTCCCAGGGCTGCAGGCCTTCTTCGCCTTTCTCCATGAACAGAACATCGACTACACCCTGGCCACCAACAACGCCAGCCGCACGCCCGACCAGTACGCGGACAAGCTGGCAGGCTTCGACGTCCAGGTCCCCGAGGTCAGCATCCTCACCTCGTCTCTCGTCGTCGCGGCCTACCTTCGCGACGTGGCCCCGGCCGGAGCCCCGGTCTACGCGATTGGGGAGGAAGGCCTCGTCCAGGCCCTGGAGGATCAGGGATTCGTGGTCACCGATGATGACGCTCAGTACGTTGTGGTTGGCTGGGATCGTGGCCTGACCTACCAGAAGCTCACCACGGCCGCGATCCTCATTCATCGCGGGGCCGCCTTCGTGGGTACGAACCCTGACGTCACCTATCCGACTGAGGAAGGTCCCGCGCCTGGGAATGGCGCCATCCTAGCCGCCATCGAGGCCGCCACCGGGGTCGAGCCCATCGTCACTGGCAAGCCTGAGCCCCGCATGTACGAGGAGGCCCTGCACCGCATGGGCGCCGCGCCGGAGACAACGGCCATGATCGGCGACCGCATCGACACCGACATCGCCGGCGCCTCCCGGGCCGGCCTGCGGACTATTCTCACCCTCTCCGGCATCACCACCAGGGATGACCTCAAGACGTTGGACATCAAGCCCGACCTCGTCTCCGACCACCTGGCCGACCTCTTGGCCCAATGGAAAGACACACTCTCATCGCCGTAGCCCACCCCCGAAACCGCACACCTTGCGAAGGTTCCACGCAACCCCCTTCCCCACAAACCGCCCCTACCCGCCCCAGCCCCCAATGGACCACCCAACACCCTCACCTTCGCAAGGTTCCCTCTCTCGCCTCCTCGCCCGCTCACGCACCTTGTGGCTCTCGCCTCCGCATGCTACAATGTCAGTCACCATGCCCAGAAAACCAACACAAGACCCAGCCCGGCCGATCGCCATCTACGACCTCGACCTCCCCGCCCTAGAGGACCTCCTCAAGGCGTGGGGCGAGCCATCCTACCGCGCCCCACAGATCTGGGAATGGCTCTACGTCCATCTCGTCGACGCCTTCAGCCAGATGACCAACCTCCCCAAGTCACTGCGCCGGAGACTCTCCGAGGAGGCAACCATCGACCTCCTCGAGGTCGTGGACACCACCCGCTCCCCCGACGGTCGGACACGCAAGGACCTCCTCCAGCTCACCGACGGTGAGACCATTGAGGCCGTCCTGATGCGCTACCGGACTCGACGGACCGCCTGCCTATCTACTCAGGTCGGATGCGCCCTCGGCTGCCCGTTCTGCGCCACCGGACAGATGGGCTTCCGCCGCGATCTGACCAGCGGCGAGATCGTCGCCCAGGCCGTCCACTTCGCCCGTCCCCTCCAGGCCGAGGGCAATCCCCTCACCAACGTTGTCTTGATGGGCATGGGCGAGCCGCTCGCCAACTACGAAGAATCCATGGCCGCCATCCGGCGCCTCAACCACCCCGACGGCTTTCGCATGGGCCAGCGCCACATCACCCTCTCCACCGTCGGCCTGGTCCCTATGATCGGCCGCCTGGCGCAGGAGGACCTCCAGATCACCCTGGCCATCTCCCTCCACGCAGCCACCGACGATCTGCGCAACCAGCTCGTGCCCATCAACCGCCGTTACGGGCTCGAGGCCCTGTTCAAGGCCTGCGCGGCCTACTTCGAGAAGACCGGACGCCGGATCAGCTTCGAGTGGGCCCTCATCGAGGGCCTCAACGACACACCCGAGCAGGCCCACGCCCTGGCCGACTGGGTGCACGGTTCTCTTCCGGGTACCCTCGTACACGTCAATCTGATCCCCCTCAACCCTTCGCTCGAATACGCCCGAGGCCCCGCAGCGAGCGACGCCGTCGATGCCTTCATCGCCATCCTTGAGGCCCGGTCCATCCCCTACACCATCCGCGTGCGACGCGGTGCGTCCATCCAGGCCGGCTGTGGGCAGCTTCGTCAGCGGCGTCAACCGTGAGCGATTTCGCAGACCGAACAGATACCGGCGAAAGGAGTCGCCATGCCAATCTACGAGTACGAATGCGAGATGTGCGGAAACACGTTCCAGCGCATCTACATGTCGCCCGACGATCGACCATCCGAGATGACTTGCCCAGAGTGCGACAGTACTGACGTCCACCAGCTCTTCTCCCCGCCCACGGTCCACAGCGGCGAGGCCGCCGATGTCGTGGAGGAGACGGCCGAGCAGGTCCGGGGGCAGAGCACAAAGGGAAGACAGCGGGGTGGACGGCCCCAGGCTTACGACCGCCACGACCTCAATGAGGCGTTGAGGCAGGAGTAGGGCGCGACGCGTACGTGACAGGCGCCCCAATGGGCCGGCCCCCGAGCACAGCACCTGCCAGTCAACGCACGTAATCGGGCGACCCGGGAGGGAAACCAGGCGGCGGTCAGCGCACGATTGTACACACCGCCTACCTCGGACCATCGAGAGGGAGTCAGGATGGACAGTGCGGCCCAGCAAACCAACGATCAAACGGCGAGTATAGAGGAAGGACAGACGTTCAGAACGCCGCAGGAGAAGAGGTTCTACCGCCAGCTACGAGATCGAGTAAAACGTTGGGCGGACCGGCGCAGAATCCCTGAGAGACGGCTGGAGTACTTGCTCGCCGCTCCGGACCTCTTCGTCCTGCTCTCGCGCCTCGCCCTGGACGGGCGCGTGCCACTCTCCGCCAAGGCAAAGATCGCCGCTGGCATCGCCTACTTCATCACGCCCCTCGACATGATCCCGGACTTCCTGGGACCTCCGGGCCTCCTGGACGACGTCGTCGTCGCGGCCTGGATTCTCCAGAATCTCGTCGCCGAGCTCAACCAGATCGACCCCGAGATCCTCCGGGAGCACTGGGAGGGCGAGGCCGACGTCCTGGATCGTATCACGTCCATCATCGACCAGGCCGAGGACGTCCTCGGCCGCGGTATGCGCTTCGTCACGCGCAGACTCCGCTCAGGCAAGGTCATCCCCCACAAGTGACCCACGCGTCGACGGCGGCCCTCCCCCAGTCCACCCGCATGTGTGACGCGCGCCTGCACGGGTGGCTTTCCGCTCATTCGGACCGGCTCGCCGCTGCTGTGCGAACGCCCGCATCGCGCCCCGAGAGAGAGCCAGGGCAGCGCCGTCCCCATACGGTCGCGGGGATCCCGACGCGCCGGCTTGCCAGCTCACACGTCAGGGACAGCATATGAAAACCATCGGACTCATCGTCAACCCCGTCGCTGGCATGGGCGGCAGCGTCGGTCTCAAGGGCACTGACGGCGATCTCTACGAGAGAGCGGTCGATCTCGGCGCCGACCCGGTCACCCCGGACCGTACGGCGGTCTTTCTTGCCCACATCCAGCATGCAGTTGAGGTTGCCTTCCTCGCCGCGCCCGGGGAGATGGGTGCCCGCTATCTGGACGATACAGACCTCCCGTTCAACATCGTTGGCGAGATCGACGAGAAGACGTCGGCCGAGGACACGAAGGCCATCGCCGTCCAGATGTTGGAGCGGGGTGCCGAACTCATCGTATTCGTAGGCGGCGACGGCACCGCTCGGGATGTGTACGACGCCGTCGACCGTGAGATCCCCGTCGTGGCCGTGCCTGCCGGCGTCAAGGTCTACAGCTCTGTGTTCGCCCTCAACCCCAGGGCGGCGGCCGAGATGGTCGACGCCTTCATCAAGGGCGCCGGGGTGACCGAGGAGGAAGTCCTGGACATAGACGAGGAAGCCTATCGTCAAGACCGCCTCGACGCCCGGCACTACGGGCACCTCCTCGTCCCTCAAGCCCACAGCCTACTCCAGCACGGGAAGGTCGCCTCAAGCGGCAGCCCCTCCGTCGAGGAAGCGAAGAAGGATATTGCCGCTTTCGTGATCGAGCAGATGGACGACGAGACCCTCTACCTCCTTGGTCCGGGCACCACCGTGCGGGCCGTCACCGACGCGATGGACCTATCCAAGACACTCCTCGGCGTCGACGCCGTGGCCGGTGGAGAGCTCATCGCTGAGGACGTAAACGAATCTGCCATCCTGAAGTTGCTTGAGGCCTACGAGAAGCGCGCCATCGTCGTCACCCCGTTGGGCGGAAACGGCTTCATCTTCGGCCGGGGGAACAAACAGTTCACGCCTGAGGTAATTCGCGGTGTTGGGACGACCAACCTGCGGGTCATCGCCACCCGACAGAAACTCCGCCCTCTCGACTGCCTGCGCGTCGACACCGGCGACCTGGCGCTCGATCGAGAGCTATCCGGCTGGACCACCGTCGTCGTCGGTTACCGGGAGAACCGGATGATGAAGGTCGCCGCCTAGCCCCTCTAATCCAACTGGTGCCCTTCCGTGGGAAGACGGCGCCAGAGGCTATCCGAGGGCATTCTGCTGCAGACCTCAAGGCAGTGCAGCATCCCTAGGTGCGCTAACGAGTTGTCGTGCCTACAACCCGGTGCGACGCATCTGCCGGGAGTGTGTCTGCCACAATTCGCGAGTGCGGCCGCCCGCGTCCAAAACCTCGCCCTCTCCCGAATCCCGAACGAGTCTCTACCACCTCAATCATGCTGGAAAGGCCGGGTAACCGAATCACCACCCTCGACAGAGACGGACAGGCATCCTGGCAGACATCCTGGCAGACATCCTGGCAGACATCCTGGCAAACATCCGCTCAGGGTTGACCTCTCAGGATAACCGGCAGCCTCACCCGGCTGATCTCCGCATCCCGATAGAACCCTACCGTCGGGTCTCCCAGCAGCGTAAACGTATCAATCAACTCCGTCTGCCCTTCGAATCCTGGCTCTCCCAGGAGCTGTAGCTTGCCCGCCAGGGCAGCGGCCCCTACCGTCTCCACCTCGTCTGTAAACACAGCCTTGAAGAATCCCTCGGAAAGCGGACGCTGGTGCGCCACCAGACCCAACCCGGTGGAGCCCCACGTGGCCACCGCGCCTCCCTGGTCGTGGATCACCAACGCCTCGTCCAGCGTCTCCCCAGGCCGATGGAACGCGGACGTGTAACACGTCAGCTCCACCACCACCGGTGTCCGCCCCAGGTTGGAGATCGCGGCCAGATCGTCCAGATGGAAGAAACGCGACGCCGCCCACTGATGCCAGGACGCATGGCCGAAGAAGCCGAAGACGAGGCCTCCTTCGTCCCAATGCCGCAACAGGCCTTCGTGGATCGCGTCCACCGTTGGCGCCGGACAGTCACTCCCGAAATCCGATCCCTCCGTGCAGTAGTGGCGCCGCACGCGTACGTCCGGGGGAATCCACGCCGCCGCCGCGCTCTCTGCCATCGCCGGGAAGTCGCCGCCCCAGTCCGGGTCGTCAGCCGTGAGCACCACGTCGCCGCTCCAAAGCCCACCATCAGGCGCCGTCTCATAGAGCACGGTCTTCGTCACGACCGCCTCTGCCTCGGCCAGCGTCTTGACCGGGAACCTCCCCACCAGGAGATCTGGAAGGACATCCTCACCATCCACGCACGCGTACCGATTATCCGCTGCCGTCTCCCCGGCCCAGGGGTCCGTATCCGCCAGATACGGGGGGATGTACGTCGGAGCGGAGTCCTCTCTGTACTGTCGAGGGTCGTAGGAACCGTCACCCACCAGGAGCAGGTAGCTCGGTCGCGGATCCCAAGTATCGTACGCGTGCGCCACGAAGCTGCGCAGCGCCTCTGGATCCACCCTTCCGTCCCCGTACCCGTCGTAAACCCCCAGTACGTTCGCGACGGCCACACTTAGCCCCTGAGACTCGCGCAGATCCACCAGGGGATCGAGCGCGCCGGCGAAGTCGGGATGAGTCACCACCAGCACGTCGGCCCCGAGCGGCTCACTCCCCCCACTGAGCGACCACGTCTCTGCCTCACCGCGAATCCGCACCGGCTCCTTCAGCCCCCCTCCTCCCGCCACAGCATACCGCCGGGGACGCCCCGTCTCGGGGTCCCCCAACTGCACCTCCCCGCCCAGGACATCCAGGTCGGCCAGTCTGACCGGATCTAGAGGATCTGTGACATCGAAACCGTGAAGCCCAGACGTATCTGTGAGCGCCACCGTGTAGGCTCGGCGTTCGGAGTCACCGTCGAAGACCCTGGCGCCCTCGCTGACGCTGGAAGCAAGCCTGTACCGCAGCTCAAACGCGTCCAGCCAACACCCCTCGGATACCCCGGAGATGCCCGGCAACGTCAGACTCATCACGTTCTCCGTGGGCTTGAGGATACCGGGATCCACGGTCCACGTTCTCGTGATCGCCGCTTTCCCATCCCACTCCACGCGCCCCAACGAGTGATCATTCAACTGCACGTCTACCCTGTGGTCCGGGCTCTTCCGGCGGTCCTCCGTGAAACCTATGAACCAGACCGCCACGTCTGCGGCCTGCGCGACATCCACGCCCTCGGCATCGAACAACACCGCAATCGACTCCGTACCCGGCGACGACAGCCGTTTCCACGTCCAGCGGTCGCCGTCTCTCCCAGCTGGAAGCGATCCACAGAAACAGTCGGGCGTATAGTGTTCATTCTCCTCGACCACCCGCCTTATGGACATCAGCCCAGTCTGCAGCCCCGTGGGGTCACCACTTCGGGTCGCGAGGGACTTCCGCGCCTCCCCATCCGCCACCAGTCGATACGCATCGGTTCCCGTCCATCGGCTGAAGCGGGGCTCCGCGAAGAAGACCAACGCCTCCCCCGCCTCGAAAACCTCGTCGCCGTCGCCCACCCACTCATAGGGCACTTCCTCCTCCCCTCGGAAGAGGCGAATCCCCTCGGGGTTCGTGCCCGCGAACCCCAGCCCCGTCAACTCCGCATAAGCAACCGTATAGATTGCGGCGTCATCAACCTCCAGGTAGGCCGT
>CAZIWL010000024.1:0-42791 GCA_964542755.1 uncultured Anaerolineales bacterium | reverse complement strand
CCTCCAGCGGCTCCCCAACGATCCCTCCCACCGTCATCCGCGGGTTCAACGACGCATACGGGTCCTGGAAGATGATCTGCATCTGCTGTCTCATCGCCCGCAGTTCGCTCGCCGACTGCTTCGCCAGATCCTTCCCCCCGATGAGGATACTTCCATCCGTGGGCTCGTACAGCCGCAGCATCGTCCGTCCCACCGTCGTCTTCCCGCTGCCGCTCTCCCCCACCAACCCCAGCGTCTCCCCTCGGAAGATGTCGAAGCTCACGTCGTCCACAGCCTTCACGTCTCCCACGTGCCGCTGAAACACCCCCCTCGTAATCGGGAAGTACTTCTTCAGCTTCCGTACTTGGACCAGGACCTCGTCTCTCTCACCCATTATCCCATCCTCTCAGCAACGTGCTCCCACCGCCAACACGCCACGATGTGATCCTCTCTCTCTGTCTCCTCCAACTCGGGAACCGCCTCCATACACTCCTCCTGGGCAAACTCGCACCGCTGGGCGAATGCGCAGCCCGCAGGCAAATCCAGTAGGTCCGGCGGCAGGCCCGGGACGGACGCAAGCTTTGTCCCCGGCGCCTCGTCCAACCGTGGCAACGATGCCAGCAACCCGATGGTATAGGGATGTCGAGGGTTCTTGTAGATCTGCTTCACCGGACCGCGCTCCACGATGTAGCCCGCGTACATCACGTTCACCGTCTCCGCCAATCCCGCCACCACGCCCAGGTCGTGCGTGACCCACATTACCGCCATCCCCAGACGCCGCTGCAGCTGCTTCACCAGGTCCATGATCTGTGCCTGGATGGTCACGTCCAACGCCGTCGTCGGCTCGTCCGCGATCAACAACTGCGGATTGCACGACAACGCCATTGCGATCATCGCTCGCTGCCTCATCCCTCCCGAGAACTGGTGCGGATAATCATCCAACCGCTGGTCCGCATCCGGGATCCCCACCATCGCCAGCAGCTCCGCGGCCCGGTTTCGCGCCGCTTTCTCCCCCATTCCCTGATGCAGCTTCAACGCCTCCATAATCTGGAAGCCCACTGTCAAGACCGGGTTCAGCGAGGTCATCGGGTCCTGGAACACCATCGCGATATTCGCCCCGCGCACGTGGAGCATCTCCCGCTCACTCACCTTGAGCAGGTCTCGTCCCTGGAAGATGACCTCCCCGTCCTCTATCTTCCCGGGCGGGCTCGGGATCAGCCGCATGATTGACAGCGCGTGCACCGTCTTCCCGCACCCGCTTTCCCCCACGATCCCCAGAATCTCCCCTTCCTCCAGCGTGTAGGACACCCCGTTCACCGCGTACACGGCGCCATCATCCGTATAGAATCGCGTTACCAGGTTCCTGAGATCGAGCAGCACATTGCCGTCTTCATTCCGTTCGTTGCGATCCATCCCCATCGCTCCTTGATCAACCTACTCTGTCGCCTCCGACTCAACAAACGCGCGACCGTGGAAACTACCCTTGCTCACTCCAACTCTTGATCAGACCCTGGTACAAACGCCGGACCGTTCATCACCAGATAACTCATATTCCCGTCAAACACGTAGGGTACGCCCTTGGGGATGAAGACGAAGTCTGTAGCCTGAACATCATACGGTTCATCATCTCCTACTTGGAATTCGCCCTCACCTTCAATGATGTAGTAGGCACGATCACTGACATCGCAGACCATCTTCTTATGGTGTCCCCAGATCTTGACCCAGGTCACGCTAAGCTCCTCCGAATGATCCTGACGGTTGATCACCGTCTTCATCACCAGGGGATAGCCTTCCTCGCGAATCTCCGCCAATTCCTCCAATCGAATCCGCATCCTAGTCCTCCTCACGTTCTGATCTAAAGCCGCCTCATCTTGGGATCCAGCGCGTCGCGCAGACCATCGCCCATGAAGTTGAATCCCACCACAATCGTCAGGATGGCAAGTCCCGGAAACGCAGAGACCCACCACTGATCAAACACAAGAACGCCTGCAGCGACCATGGTTCCCCACTCCGGGATGGGCGGTACTGCTCCCAGACCTAAGAAACTGAGGCCTGAGAAGGTCAGTATGGCGTTACCCAGATCCGTAGTCGCCATGACGATCGCAGGCGCCATGCAGTTTGGCAGCACCGTGCGAGTCAGAATCCGTCTCTCCTTGCAACCAATCGCCCGGGCAGCGGTCACGTACTCGTTCTCCCGCACGGACATCACCAGGCCGCGCACCACGCGTGCGTAATTGGGCCACCACACCAGGACTACGGCCAACGTGCTCTTCTCCAACCCGGCGCCAAGAGCAGCTGCGATCGCCATGGCCAGGATGATGCCCGGGAAGCCCATGACGATATCCGTAAAGCGCATCAACACCATGTCAACGACGCCGCCGAAGTAACCGGCAACAGAACCGAGCAGCGTGCCCACCACCGTGGAAAGACTAACCACCATGAAAGCAACCGGCAACGAGACCCGCCCCCCGAAGATAACCCGGCTGAGAATGTCGCGCCCGAGCTGGTCCGTTCCCAAGAGGTGTTCGAAGGATGGCGGTTGAAGCCGGTTCACAATGTCCTGCTGCAAGGGGCCATAAGGGGCCAATAGGGGCGCGAAGATACTCGACAGTGTCCAGGCAATGACGAGGACGAACCCCGTAATGCTCATGGGGCTTTTCCGCAGGTAGCGGAGTACCGTCCGCAGCTCCTCTGACAGGTAGCCTCCCCTTCTCCTGCGCAGGTCAGACCCGCCGTTCGATTGCACAGCGTCGCTGATGCCGCTATTGTCTGAACTCATCTCACTTCCCCTCCATTCGAAGTCTTGGGTCCAGGAAGGCATACAGCACGTCGGTAGCCAGGTTCACCAGACTGAACGTGAGCGCAATCAACATACTGACGCCCATGATCGCCGGAAAGTCGAGCGTGATACTCGATTGATAAGCGTAGCGGCCGATGCCCGGCCACGTGAAGATCGTCTCGGTCAATACGGTACCTGCCAGAATACCACCGAAGGAGAGACCGATCACGGTCACGGTGGGAATCAAGCTGTTCTTAAGGACGTGCCGGAAAATGACAACCCGCTCGGCCAGCCCCTTGCTCCGAGCCGTCCGCACGTACGTCTGATGAAGCACCTCAAGCGTGCTGGACCGCGTGATGCGGGTGACAATGCCCAGGGCAGCACTGCCCAGGACGAGTGTCGGCAAGACAAGGTGCTTGATGGCGATCACGAAAGTCTCGAAGTCACCTTTTAGCAGCGTGTCCACGGTGTACATCCCAGTGATCGTCGCCTCCACATCGAGCTCCATACCCGGGTTGAGCCGCCCGGGGCCCGGGAGCCAGCCCAGCCGGAAATAGAAGATATACAGGCTGATCAACGCCAGCCAGAAGACAGGTGTCGACACGCCCAGCAGCGAGATCATGCGCACAACGTGATCGATCGGCTTGTCGTGATTGAGGGCCGATAGGACCCCAAACGGGACTCCGACCAACATACTGAACAGCGTTGCACCAACGGCCAGCTCGATACTCGCCGGAAGGAACCGTCTAAGGTCATCAAGCACCGGACGGTGCGTCCTGATCGACGTCCCCAGGTCCCCCTGCAAGAGGTTCGCCAGGTAGGTCAGATACTGACGCCACACCGGCTGATCCAGCCCCCATTTCTTTCGAAAGGCGGCCACGATCTCAGGATCCTCCATGGCCTTCTGACTGAGGTGCGCCCCGATGGGATCACCAGGCACGCTCTGGGAGATGATGAACGAAATGAGGGTGATTCCGATGACCAGCGGGATCATCAAGAGGAGCCGCTGTACTAGATACTGCTGCATACTCATACTGGCCTCCTTCCCTACAATACCACTCTGCAACCATCTGCAATCATCTGCAACCATCTACAACCATCTGCAGCCATCTACAACCATCTGCACGCCAACAACTACAGGACAGGCTTCCGGAAATCGGGTGCCCCGCGTGACAAGGGCCACCAGTTCGACCCAGGCCGGACTTTGGACCGACCAGACACAGGTCACGGCTTCATGAGTTTACCTCCCGGCCTCCCTGGGCATCAACGTCTGGCAGCGCACCATGCCTGCCTGCGGGGTGGCAGCCCTCAGACGCTCTCGACGCAGCGTGAGGGCCAATTGACTGGAAGGATGCCGCTCCAGCGCAGACCCGGGGCACCCGATCCAGCCGCCCGATCGACGGACTATCTTGAAAAGGAGCCTATCCATAACGGATCGTTTGCAGGCCGGCATCGATCTCAGTCGAAAGAAGGCGGACTTCTGTCTGCTCCTCCCCGACGGTCACCTGCCCGAGTCCTTCGTGTCTTCCCCAAACTCGACCACAGGCTACACCTCGGCCAAAGATGCCCTGCTCGAAGCGCTCGACAGGTAACTATTCGACGGTGTCGGTGGCTCCGGTGAAACGACCAGATGCCCGTGGCTGCCCTTCTTCTTGCAACTCTCCCCTAACCTTGACCTAGCCTCTGGACACCTGAATCCTTTCCTCTGGATTCCAATCTGGGTCAAGTGGTTCAAGAAATGCTGCACCGACGATCATAAGTGCGACGAGAAGAACCCCTCATACATCGCCCAACACACCCAGACTCGCCGTTCAAACATGACTGGAGCCCCCAGACCGCTTGTCCGTGCGCCTCCAAATCGTCCACAACCTAGTCCGCGAGAAATGCAACGTCTGCGCCTTTCTCTTCCTCAAGGCCAGCTCCACCCGCCGCCTCAAGCCCTCCCCCGACATCTTCGGAGTCACCGGTCGCTCGATGCTCACCCAACACGGCTGCCAAGGACCGTCACTTGCCCCAGTCTGGTCACCGAATGGTCCGCCTCCGGTTGCGGCGCCATCCAGCCGCTGCACCCTCTCCCAGCCACCATGTGTCCGACAATTCCTCATGGGCAGCCCTTGAGCCATGCGTCTCCGTCTCAGTTGCTAAGGTCCATCTTGCGCCTCAAGACCCGACTTGATCTCTATCGCACGCTCTTCCGACACTCAGACAATTCCGTCAAGAGCCAACTCAATCCGATCTAACCCTTCGCGCATCAACTCCAGAGAGGTCGAGTAGCAAAGCCTGATGTTGCCCTCAGCGCCAGGCCCAAGCCACCTGGGTAGTCCAGGTACCACAGCCACCCGCCCTCGTTCAAGGATGAGTTCGGCGACCTCCGTGCTGCTCATACCCAGGCCTGTAATATCGGGAAAGAGAACGTAGGTCCCCTCAGGCTCCCGGCAGCGGACACCGGCAAAACCGTCGAGCCGCTCCACCGCATAGTCACGCACGGCCTCCAGATGCTTCAAGAAGGCCTCAACCCAGTACCAGCAGTCTTCGTACGCGGCCGCGGCGGCGATCTGCGAGACTGTGGTTGCCCCCGCCGCCGTCGTCCGCACCAGCGATGCGTCCACCAGCCTTTGGTACCACTCGGTCGTAGGTGCCACGACGAAGCCGATGCGGAGCCCCGCTATGCCGAAGGTCTTCGAGAAGCCAAAGACGGACACAGTCCGCCCGGCGATTTCGTCATCCAGGCTGCCCATGCTGACGTGCTCCGCTGGCGGATACACGATATCCGACCAGATCTCGTCCGACATGATCACCAGATCGTGCTTCACGCCTAGGCTGCCGATTGCCTCCAGTTCAGACCGCGTCATCACCCTCCCCAGGGGATTGTGAGGGTTACAGACACAGATCATCCGTGTCCTCGGCGTGACAAGATCCTCCAGCCCGTGGAGATCGAACTCGCCCGTCATCTTATCCACGTGGGAGTAGACACGCCGCGCCCCGGCCGCGTCGACCGCCTCACCGAACAAGAAGTCCACCGGGTCGAAGATGATCACCTCGTCGCCTGGTTGACAGAACGTACGAGCGATCAAGAACATGGCTGACGCAGCCCCGTCTGTGGGAAGAATCAGCTCGGGCGTGCACCGCAGCCCCTTCCGCTCAGCCATCACCTCCGCCACGGTTCTCTTGAACTTCGGGAGTCCTTCGGGCGGGCCATAGCTGAATACACCGCCGTCAGCATACCGCTTGACGGCTTCGCGGATCTCCGGGGCGACGGGGAAGTCAGGATCCGCAGCGGTTAGCGGTATGACGTCCGCGGGCTGCATCGCCCAGCGCTGATTGTAGGCGCGCTCTTTCAACAGATCCATCCGGACCTGATCATGAGAGAACAGGCCTTCAGAGCAACCCGAGGCTCTAGTCATTCGACAATTCACCTCTGCGCCGTGGCAACAGCCGGGCACGTTCTATGCCCCGCATCCACGGTCCCTTGTGGGTCCCAGCCTCTGTGCCCCAGTGGATACTCACGTCATCTGCGTGCGAGCTACGAGGTTATGCCACCGTCTGTCCACACGCTCCTGAATCCAAGCCACCCCTTCGTCGCTCATTGGCATCAGACGCTTCCCCTGTACGGCAAGGTAGTCACTCACCGGAATTGGCTCTGGGTTCATATCGATGACGTACTCTTGCCCGTTCCGGACATGGTACAGAGGATGAAGCCGCGCCGCCACAGCCAGCCGGGCGATCCGCACAGTATCCTCAGGTGACGTACGCCAGCCGGTAGGGCAGGGCGTGTGGATGTGGAGGAACTTGAATCCCTTCAATGCTCGTGCTTCCTGAACCTTCCGTTGCAGATCGTATGGGTATCCCGTGGACGCTGTCGCAGCATACGGGACTTCGTGGGCGGCCATAATCTCCACGATATCCTTCTTCCTTAGCTCCCTAAGATCCGGGTTCGTCGTCGTCGTCGTCTTCATACCCGGTGGGGTAGCTGTCGACTGCTGCCCTCCGGTATTCATGTACGCCTCGTTGTCGTAACAGACGTACAACACGTCTTCGTCGTAGGCAGCCGCAGCGGACAGAGCCGTCATGCCGATGTCGAAGGTCGCCCCATCGCCTCCCCAGGCCAAGACTTGCACATCCTCCTTGCCCTGAGCATCCAGGGCCGCTCGCAGCCCTCGAGCCATCGAGGCTGCAGTGCCGAAGGCACCGTGGAGCAAGGGGACCTTCACAGCAGTATAGGGAAAAGGACCATCGATCACGGCCCAACACCCGGTAGTCAAAGCGATGATCGTGTTCGACCCCATACCCTTGAGAACGTGACGCATGGCCAAAGCGGCCATACAACCCGGGCAAGAGTACATACCCGGTGAGACCAACTCGGTGTCTGGCATTGTCACGTTCGATTCGGAGACCTGAGTCTTGTTCATTCTTTCAGTCCTATCCAGATTGGCACATCCTGTCGTGGCTCAGTCCGTGCGATGCGGATGATCTCATCGAAGCTGGCCGGTGTCACATCCCGGCCCCCTAGGCCCGCAATGAAACCCAGAATCGGTTTCTTCGCTACCTCCGTACCGTAGGCAGCCGAGCGAATCTCCTGCCAGAAGACCCCGCCCATGCCCACCGACACGTTCCGATCGACGACGGCGATCCGTTGAGCAGGTTTCAGGGCTTCACAGACCTCCCTCACCGGGAAGGGACGCAGGTAGCGGATCTTCAGCATCCCAATCCTCTCTCCCTTTGCCCTGTAGTCGTCGACGACGCCCCGCAGGGTTCCAACCATGGAGCCGGCGGTCACCAGAATCAGCTCTGCATCCTCACACCGATACGCCTCCGTGAGGCCGTAAGAGGCCCCAAACAGGCGCCCGAACTCCTCATCGATCTCCTTGGCGAGGGGCAGTGCTTCCTGCATCGCCTCCCAGTTCTGATAGCGCATCTCCGCGAACAGATGAGGACCGGTACCCCCGTGCAGCGTGCGCGGCTCCTCTGGATCAAGCTTCACAGGTGGATCGTACGGAGGAAGGTAATCGTCAACAGCCTCGATATCGTGCACGTCGATGGGCTCGGTCGTATAGGAGTTGTAGAACCCATCCATGTTGATCAAGACTGGCAGCATAATCTTTTCCGCCACCTTGTAACCCTGGATGACCGAGTCCAGCACCTCCTGGTTCTGTTCGCAGTAGATGTGCAGCCATCCCGTGTCGCGCTGCGCGATAATGTCTGATTGATCGCAGAACATGGTCCAGGGCGCCGACATCGCGCGGTTCACGTTCACCATGACGATGGGAAGCCTGGCCCCGGAGGCCCAGTGAAGCAGCTCGTGCATCAGCGCCAGACCCTGGCTGCTCGTCGCCGTGAAAACACGCGCCCCCGCCTCAGACGCGGCGATGAGGGAAGCCATCACCGAGTGCTCCGACTCCGACATGATGAACTTCGCCTCCAGCTCCCCGCTTGCCACGAAGTCCGCCAGTACCTCAACGATCTGGGATTGCGGCGAGATCGGGTAAGCAGCCGTCACCTGAGTACGGGCGAGCTTGGCCCCCACAGCGGCAGCCGTGTTCCCGTTCATGATTACTCGTTCCATTCTTCCTCCTCGATGACAGAGATGACACCGCGGGGACAGACGGCCGCACATACCCTGCATCCTTTGCAGTAGTCGTAGTCGATCTCGTACTCCCCATCCACACGCAATACCACACCATCAGGGCAGTAGATCCAACAGTTGCCACAGTCATTGCACCGCCCACACGAGAAGCACCGCGCTGCCTCCGAGAGGACGTGAGCGACATCGTCTTCCCCCGCGAAGCGCGAGGTCACAGAGGTCAGACCTCGCTGCACCATGTCCTGTGTGACTTCCGTCGCCGGCTCCAGCAGATCGAGATTGAGTTTGTCGTAGCCCACGACCTCTTCCGACTGGTTCCACTCGGCTCCCTGCAGCAGGGCCGCGTACTTGCTCAGCGAGACTATGCGTTCGTCTGCACCGACCGCAATCTGTCTCAACGTCTCCACGGCATCCAGCCCTCGCCACCCCGCGTCCAGGATCAGCGCAATCCACTTTCCGTAGCCGATGGCCTCTGACACGAGGGAGGGGGTCTCAATCACGGCACCCTCCATGACGCCACCATCAGCCAGCCAGCCCTCCAATTCTGAGTCCCACGTGCGCGCCGGAGCCTCGTGGCCTGATACGCGGAGAACAAGGTGTTCTGGCCCACCCACCGAACCGAAGACGACGTCAACCTCCTTCTCCAACTCCGCCATTTCGACCTTGCGCTGCTCAACCGCGACACGGTCCTCCACGATGCGGGCAATCTCTGCGTCCAGTAAGCCATCTGGCAGTTGCCGTGCCCCTCGCCCATGCCTGAGCTCACCACCAAGTTGGTCGCCTGGCTCAAAGATGGTCACCCGATGGTGCAGCAGAGCCATAAAATGAGCCAGACTCAGCTCGGCAGCACCCGAGCCGACGACGGCAACGCTCCGAGGCTCGTCCACCCCGGCCAGAACCGGAAGTTTGTAAGCCGCCTCTGCCAGCACGCTCTCAACATCGTGAATGGCGATACGCTCGTCGTACTGGCGCCGGTTGCAGTTCACCTCGCAGGGCCGATGACAGAGCCGGCCGGTGATCGCGGGCAGCGGGTTCTCGCTGCGCAGAATGGTCGCTGCCTCGCGCCATTCCCCGTCGAGCAGGGTCTGGATGTAGTCTACAATCCGATTCCCAACCGGACAGTGGGCATCGCAGGGCGCCCGCTTGGTCTCAAAGTAGGGACGCCAGTAGCGCCAAAGGCCAGTGAGATTGGCACGAGTCGAGGCCAGCGCCACTGACTTGTACGGGTACTCCTCCAGCCTCTCGAAAGTGATCGACTCCTGTGCCTGGGACACACCGGGAGGGGGCTTTCGGATCTCAAACTTGGATTTCTTGGTCATAAGAGTGCTGCCTTTTCGTAGGCTTGCCGCATCCCCATCTCCATGCGGTCGTCCTTTGGCGGGAACCGCTCCTTGGCGGCGGATATCAAAGACTCCAGAGTCACCAGGCCCGTGGTCTTGGCAAAGGCTGCCAGCATCAGTGTGTTGATCCGAGGGTAGGGGAAGTCCCCAAGCTTGAACCGGACCGCGATCGCGTCAGCGTCCACACCAGCGACCTTGTACGTGCCATTCAACTGGAGCCGCTCCTTGTCTGTGAGCGCGGTGTTGAACAGCAGCATCGCCCCCTCGTGCAGCCCTTCCTCCACGTTGGCAATCTTCGCCAGCGAATCGTCCAGCACCACCACATAGTGGGGACTCTGAATCCAGAACCGCTCCCGCACACGCTCCTCACCCACCCGAAGGAAGGCGGTTACCGGCGCGCCTCTCCTCTGTGGGCCGTAGAGTGGAACGGACTGGGGGTACTTTCCTTCCTTGAAGAACGCTTCTGACAGAAGCGCACTGGCCGTGACAATTCCCTGGCCGCCGCGGCCGTGGAACCGTATCTCAATGTTTTTCCGTGGCATGTTGGCCTTCTCACTTGTTGGGCTTGTGGTTGCTCAGACCGCAGAGACCTTCTGTTAGGCATCCGGGGTTGTGCAGGTCGAAAGGGACCGAGAGTAAGAGAATGAAACCATGAAACAACCTTTCGAAATTATACTGCCGTCGAAAGAGCTTGTCAACCTCCGCGATGCAGCCGGGACCACCGTTCGCCCGGCGGGACCGAGCCCTGAACAACACGTCCCCGATAGAGACCCGATGGCCCAGGCTAGGGTCCTGGGCGTGAATGTGGAGCCGCCCTTGATGAGGGCAGCTCCACATTCGAACGACATGTGCGACTAGTGAGGCAACACCCAACCCCACTGCAGGTTGTAGTAGCCTGTAGCGCTGAACACAGGCCCATCGAGCCACGGCTTCACCAGGAACGGCTCAACCGGGTGCAGCACAGGCAGATACGGGGTTTCGGCCTCCAGCATCTCCCCGGCCTCCTCGTACATCTCGATCCGTCGGTCGGGATCTGGCTCACTCGCCGCCTCGCCGACGAGCTCATCGAACTCCTCGTTGCACCAGCCGCTGTGGTACAAGTCCGCATCGCAGGGGAAGATCGGGTTGAACCAGTTCACCGGCTCGTTGTCGGCCACCCAGCCATAAACCATCATGTCGAAGGGCTGCTCGGCCCGCGACTGGAACCACTCGCGGAACGCCTGAGCCTCCGTGGGCTCAGGGTTGACCGTCACACCGAGCGCCTCGGTCCACATCCCCGGCAGCGCCTCGCCCATCTTTTGCTCCAGGAATCGCGTGCGGTATTTCAGCTCCACCTCAGGGAACCCTTCGCCGTCGGGATACCCGGCCTCGGCCATCAGCTCCCGGGCCCGCTCCACGTCTTCCTCGTAGTTCCGCGTGCCGATGAAGGCGTCCGGGTTGCGACCCACCACGTCAGGGGACGGAATGATGTAGGCCGGCACCCCGAGTCCCTGCATGACGCCGTTCACGTAGCTCTCCCGATCCACGGCCAGGTTGAAGGCCTGCCGCACGCGAACATCATCGAACGGGGCTTTCTCCGTATCGAAGACCACCCAGTAGCACGCCGCCTGAGGCTGAAGATGGATTTGGTCGGAGAGATCGGGGTCTGACTCGATCCGCGCGTACTCCTCTGGCGGGAACGGAGCCAGATCCAGCTCACCCGCTTCATACATCGCCGGAGACGTGCTGTAGGGATCCTCCATGAGCTTGTAGACGATGGTCTCGATCTTGGGTGGCTCTCCCCAATACTGGGGATTGCGCTCGAAGACAAGCTCCACGTCCTTCGTCCACTCCGAGAGAAGATAGGGCCCGTTGCTGACGATGTTCTCCGCCTCGACCCACTCATCCCCGTGCGCCTCGACGACGTCCTCGCGCAGCGGATACATCCCATAGATCAGCTTCGGGAAGTAGCTCGCCGCCCGCTCCAACTCCACCCGTAGCGTGTACTCATCGACCGCCTCCACGCCCAGCTGGCTCAGATCCTCGATCTCCCCATTGTTGATAGGCTCGCCGTTCTTGATGATGTAGACCGTGCTGGCGTTTGTGTTAGCCATGGCCGGATCGAAGAAGCGACGCCATCCGAACACATAGTCGTTCGCCGTGACCGGCTCTCCGTCACTCCACCTGGCATCCTGGCGAAGATTGAAGGTGAACACGGTGGCGTCATCATTGGCCTCGTAGCTCTCCGCACCCAGGAGCAGCTCTGTGCCGTCATCCATATAGTCGACCAAACCCTCGAAGATCTTCCGCTGCATATCCACGTCGTTGATGCTGGGCAGCCTGGAAGGATCCAGGTTATCGACCTGGCCTCTCGGGGCGTAGACCACAGATTCCGGGCCCTCCGTCACGGGGCCGTCGTCAGGCTCCTCGACGGATTCGGACGGCTCCGTCGCCTCTGCCTCAGTGGCCTCTACCTCAGTCGGCTCTGCCGGCACGGACTCCTCTGTTGCTTCCGGGCCGCAGGACGCGGCAAACGCCAACAGGCAGCCAAGGACCAACAAGAGTACGACCCTTCGTCGATACGACTTCATTTCCCTTTCCTCCTCACATACGATGTGCGTTAAGATGCTAGCTTCGTTCACGCGCCAACACCCACCTGCGCGCAAGTCATGGCGGTCGCTCGTTAGCTCGTTTGAGTCGCATCACCTCCTGACTTCATCAAGTCTTGAATCACAGCCGGCGAGACGGCCCCATAGCTGAGGAGCTCATCGTGAAACGACTTGAGGTCGAAGCCATCACCGAGGCGACTCTCGTAGTCCGCACGCAGATGGCTGACCAACGCTTTGCCCGTGTGATAGCTTATGGTGTACGTGGGGGTGTAGGTGAACCGCTGCGCCTCAATCCGGGCATTCGTCGGCCCCAGGCGGGAGATCTCCACCAGCATCTCGGCCGCCTCATCCACGGTCATGCCACGCGTGTGCATGCTGACCCCGGCCACCACCCGTACGGCACGCCACAGAGCATTCACCAGCTGAATCAAGCGGCCTCGCAGGTCGTCGAAAAACCCCTGCTCCCACATAAGCTCCTCAGTGTACAGAGCCCAACCTTCCACCAGGAACGGATCCATGAACTGCCTGCGGATCTTGCTGGGCAAACGCTTGATGAGACAGAAGTGCATGTGGTGCCCCGGATAGCCCTCGTGCATGGCCAGAGCTCGGGCATTCCAGCGATTGTGGCCTTGCAGCTTCTGCTCCTGCTCCTCGGGAGAGGCAGCCGGGTCCGGCGGCGTGATTCGCCAGAAGCCCCGATCGTCCTCTTCAAAGGGGCGGGGTGGATAGGACGCGTGGAAAGGAAGCGTGGCCCACATGAATGGAGGCACCCACTCTACCCAGAAGCCCTCCTCATCCGGGATGGTCACCAGATCTCGCTCCTCAATGAACTGCCTGGAGCCAGTGACCTCATCCTGATACATCTCGAGCACTCCCTCCGTTGGAGGGTGGTCGCGCTTCAGCTCCTCCACAATCTCAGGCCAGCTCAATGTGGGATCGATCTTCTCGCCCACCTTCTTAAGCTCATCCTTGATCTCGTCGATGGCGACGCGACCCATCTCAAGGACTGCCTCACTGTCCAGCGGCAGGAGATGGTGCTTCTGCAGCAAGAAGTCGTAGTATCTCTTGCCCACCGCAAAGTCCGCCCCACCTTCTTCAGCCAGTCGGGCAACCACCGTCCCGAACCTCTCGAGCGCTGCCAGCGCGTCCTGATTGGCAGCCAGTAGCTCGTCCTCCATCTCCGGTATATCGCCGGCCAGTTCCGGAACCGTGGACTCCAGGAAGCGGACGGCACCTGTCAGATGCTGCAGAGCGGAGTCAGCGAAGACAGCGGGTGTCTCCTCGGAGAGGTTGGAGCACGCTTGATCCAGCATCGTAGGCACCCCTCGCAGCCGGGAGAGCACGCAGCGCATCCGTTCGTCAAATGGAGCATGGTCCCGTTCGATGAGGGAGAAGACCGCTTGACTGACTACGTTCACGTAGACGCCCGGGTTCCGAAACGCGGGCCTGAACTCCTCGTAATCGCCGATCGAGCGTCGCAGTTGTGCCATAGCCACAAGCCGATCCAACCACGCATCCTGATCAAGCTCGGACGGATCGAGCGCCTCGAACTTGGCCAACCAATCCTTATCCTTCTCGTACCCTTCCTGCAAGGCATCGGGGGCAAAGCGGGGCAGGCGGTCGTCATAGTCATGAATGCCGGCATCTGTCCCAGCCACTGGCCCACGCTCCCAGATGTCGTCCAGGTATGCTTCAACAAGCCGATCCAGCTCTTGTGTCAACTCAACAACTCCCTATCAGTCCTAACGATCTCCTCGGACACCAAGAAGAGGCGGTCGGTGAAACGCTCGCCGTCCTCTTTGAGCTGCGCCTGCACCTCGGGGTCGTAGAATGCCTTCTCCAGCTCCGCCATGGTCTCCCACCAAACCTCGGTGATGTAGCGATACCGGGGCAGCGTTCCATCAGGCTCATCCACTGCGATGCAGAAGTCCGTCTTGACGACCCCCGGCATGCTGGCGTTCTCCTCCTGATGGGTGGTCGTTCGCCATGCCACGTACTCCTCCGCGTCCATGTCGGGCGGAAGGTTGTAAAGAACGGTGAGTTTTACCACTAGTCTCCTTTCCGGCGAGGATTCACCCTATTGCCAAGCTCCAAGAGCTCTAGCGAGTCCTGCCGAACCTGCTAGGTATACGGCTCTCCGAGACGGTCCGTACAGTAGACGGATAGCGCCCTGTCAGCAAAAACTCAATCCACGACCGTCAGCGAACGGGTCAGGTTCGTGAGACGGACGCCGCCGTCGTCTGTCACGGCAACCACATCCTCCAGTCGACAGCCGAACGCACCGGGGATGTATATGCCCGGCTCGTCCGTGAAGACCATGCCGCTGGAAAGGCGGAGTTCGTTCCCCTCCACCATGTACGGCTCCTCGTGGACCTGGATCCCAATCCCATGGCCCAGCCGGTGCGTGAAGTACTCCCCGTAGCCCGCCTCCGAAATCACGTCCCGGGCCACACGGTCAACCTCGTGACACGGCACGCCGGGCCTAATCGCCGCCAACGCCTCCTCATTGGCGCGTCGAACGACGTCGTAGACCTCGGTGAACCGGCTGGACGCCGGGCCCACGTGCACTGTGCGTGTGCAATCACTGTAGTAGCCCTCGTGAATGCCTCCGAAGTCGATCACCACAGGCTCGCCAGGTTGGATGACGCGCTCCGTCGGAGCGAGATGCGGCATAGCTCCGTTAGGGCCGCTGCCGACGAGCACCCCTGCCACCTCGTCGAACCCCACACGCTTGCACAGGCCCACCAAATCGTCCGCCACCTGCTTCTCGGTCTGGCCGGCAAACGGGCGCTCCAGAAGCCGGGTCAGCGCCTCCACAGCCAACTGCTGTGCCTCGCCGAGAACGCGCAGCTCATAGCGATCCTTCACCCGACGCATCGGGGCCAGGATCCGGGACGAGGGGATGAAGTCGGCCTTGGGCAGCGCAGTCTGGAGCTGGAGCAAGAACACAGACCAGGTATGGTCGCTAATGGCAATGCGGATGCTGGATTCTGTGCCCTCATGATCCAAGCTGGCCTGAATCTTTGGGATCGGTCCTTCCGTCTCGGGCCAACCCACGACGGTGATCCAATCCGAGAGATGAGTAACCGTGTCCATCTCGAAAGCAGGCAGGATGAGCGTAGGGTCACCCGTGACCGGAACGACCAACAAGTGAAGCCGCTCGCTTACAAAGGACGTATATCCAGTTAGATAGAAGAGGTCCGGAGAGATCGAGAGAAAGACGTACGCTATGTCCTGTTCCTTCATCTCCCCTTGCAGGCGCTGAACGCGTTCTCGGTAGCCAGGTCTCTCACACATAATCTCCTCCGTGGGTAGGGTATGCGAAGCAAACTAGCGGTTCTTCATCGAGGGGTCGAGCGCATCGCGCAGCCCATCGCCCAGGAAGTTGAAGCTCAGCATCGTCACACCGATGGCGATTGCGGGGCTCAGGACCAGGTAAGGATAGCCGCGCATGGCGTGGGCACCCTCCTGAATCATCATACCCCAGCTGGGTGTCGGGGGGTCAACGCCCATCCCAATGAAACTGAGACCAGCCTCCATCATGATGGCCTGTGGTACGCCCAGCGTGGCAGCGACGATCACCGGAGCCAGCGCGTTAGGAATGACGTGCCTGAGGATGATGCGCCACCGCGGAACGCCGAGTGCCTGGGCGGCCATCACGTACTCCTGTTCCTTGAGGGACAATACCTGTCCGCGGACGAGTCGGGCCACCGTGAGCCACCAGGTGAGGCCAAGAGCGATGAACACGCCCATGAGTCCGCCGGTGATCTCATTCAGGGTCGCCAAAGGCGCCAGGGGCCCGCCGACCTTGGGGAGCGTTCCTTTGATGAACGTCATGACGATGATGATCAAGAGAAGGTCGGGAAAGGCGAACATGATGTCGACAAGCCGCATCAGGATCATATCCACCCAACCGCCGAAGTATCCCGCCACAGCGCCGATCGGCACGCCAACCAAGACAATGATCAACTGTGCCACCAATCCCACGGTAATGGAGACCCGCGCCCCGTAGAGCAGGAGCGACAGAATATCTCTACCGTATTGATTGGTGCCCAGCGGGTGCTCTTGACTCGGGAACTGGTACGCCGCCATAAGGTCCTGGGTGCGGTAATGACAGGGAGCAATCACGTCGGCGAAAATCGCCGCCAGCATGATCAGTGCAATGCAGCAGAGCCCCAAAACAGCGCCCCGATTCCGAATCAGGCGCTGGAAGGCGTCCCGCCACAGGCTGCGGTGGCGTTCCTCGCGCGCACTACCGTCGCCCACGGCCCGCCCTTTGACGTTCGCGATCTTCGTTACCTTCATGGTTTACTCAGTCTCCTTCAGTCCGCCGTCGAAACCTAGTCAAGGCGAATCCTCGGATCGAGGAACCCATAGACGAGATCCGCAGCCAGGTTCATGAACGTGACCAAGAAGGCCAACAGGAGAGCGGTTCCCATGATCACCGGGTAGTCGCGAGCCTGCACGCTCTTGACGAAGTAGCGGCCGATGCCGGGAACCCGGAGGATAGTCTCAACAAAAAAGGATCCGGTCATGACAAAAGGCAAATACATGCCTGCCACTGTTACGATGGGAATCATGGCATTGACAAGGATATGACGCCAGAGAACCATGCGCTCCTGGAGGCCCTTCGCCCGTGCGGTACGTACATAGTCCTGTTGGGTCACCTCCAGCACGCTTGCCCTGCTGTAGCGAGCCAGGGCCGCCGTCGGGCCGATGGCCAGGGCCGTGACCGGCAGGATGGCAGACTTGGTGAACAGCCCATCCCAGCCACCGGTCGGCAGCCAGCCAAACCACAGGGCAAATACGATCACCAGGAGCGGGGCGACAACGAATACGGGTAGGGAATAGCCCACGATCGAGAAGAAAACGCAGAAGTGATCCAACCAGGTGTTCACGTTCAGCGCCGATGTGGTCCCCAGCGTCACCCCAACCACGACAGCCAGGATCATGGCTGTGGCGCCAATCTGAAGCGACACAGGGAAGAACTGCTGGATGATCTCTGTGACTGATTGGCTTGGGTTTCTGTAGGACGGCCCGAAGTCGAAGCGGGTGAGGACACCCCATAAGTAGTCAGCATACTGCTCGTGCAGGGGTCGATCCAGTTTGTACTTCTCGTTGAGCTTCTCGATCGCCGCGTCGGTGAGAGGCTTCAATCCTTGATCCCAGGGTCCGCCGGGCGTCGCGTGCATCAAGAGAAACACCAGGGTGTAGACGCCGAGCAGGACCGGGATGATCAAGAGCAGCCTCCTGATCAGATACTGAGTCACGGAACGCACTCCTTCGTCTGATGCAGACCCAACCTCATCGGGATCCGCGTGAATTCGGCAGAAGAGCAATCACAAAACGGCGTTTCACATCACACAGAGTGTATCACTGTCGCGGCAAGCTGTCAAGATCTCTCCCGTTCCGAAGCAAGCTCCACCAGTGGGCAGCGGCACGGCCCGTGTCCCTGTGGATGGCACCAAGAACCCTATCCCCGAGCCGTTGTTGAGCCGGAAGCCAAAGAGACCTGCGGCCCTCAAGCCGGCCTTGAGCGCCAACGCTGGGTGCAACGTCACCCGGTTCCGCCGGGCCCGGGAGCGAGGCGGAGCAGCGAGAGCCCCGTCAGCCGGGCCCGGCCCGTTACCCTCTGCCCCCTCGTTCAGAGGATCACTCCGCTGAACGAGGGGGTACGACCCACCGTCTGGAGACCTCAAACAGCGGTGTGATTCAGGATCCTTCCCGATAGCTCGCCCGTCAGTTCTCCTCCGTCCATCGCCAGTTTCCCGTTCACCAGCACGTATTCAATGCCCACGCACCGCTGGCGGGGCTCGAAGTAGGTGGCCATGTGGGCAATGCGGTCGGGGTCAAAAACGCACAGATCCGCCCACATCCCCGGGCGCACGTAGCCCCGATCCGAAAGGCCAATGGCCTGGGCGGGCAGGGCCGTCATCTTGCGCACGCCCTCCTCAAGGGAGAAGAGACGATCCTCGCGCACGTAGCTTCCCAAGACCTTGGGAAACGAACCGAACAGCCGGACGGCGGGCGCGTCACCCACGTGAACCAGGGGCGGCTCTCTCTCCACGACGTATCCATCGCTGCCCACCATCGCGACCGGGTGGCTGATCAGAGCCTGGACGTCGCTTTCGTTCCGCCAGCTACCCCAGAAGGTGTTTCCCTCATCCTCAAGGAGGATGTCAGCAGCGGCAGTGATGGCATCGGTCCCTCGCATCTTGGCCACCTCGGCGAGGCTCCGGTGGACGTACTCGGGGAACCGAATGGAACGGTTGATGATATACATATCACCGAACTCGAATTCCACCTTCTGTGCAGCCTGGCGGATCTTCGAGTCCCGCTCCTTCTCCTGGCGGGCCTTGTCCAGAAGAGCAGCCCGCTTGTCGGGATCTCGAAGGAGGTCCATGAAATGCTCCAACGTCAGACGCTTGCCCTCCCCATCGAACTTATCCTCATCCTCCACCAGAATCGACAGCATGGAGGTGCTGCTGTACCCATCCCAGGGAAGGATGTCCATGTAGACTTCGGCTCCCCGACGGCGCGAGGCATCTATCAGAGCGAGCTGCTCCTCGGGCAGCGGACCCACCAGCTGCTTCTGTTGGGTCCACATACGGGCCGTGTGGTGGGAGAGCACGCTGCGAATCGGAGTCTTCTCGGCGATCTCGAAGAACTCCCGGGCGCCGTCCAGATTGCGGTAGCCTCTGATGTGGGACATGTAGGTCCCTCCATGGGAAGCCGCGACCCTGGCCAGCTCAATCACCTCCGCGATCTTGGCGTTCCGGCCGGGCTTGTAGACAAGGCCGGTCGTCATCCCCCAGGCCCCCTGCTCCATGGCCTCAGCAACCAGACCCCGCATCTTCTCCAGCTCCTCAGGCGTGGGCTCCGGACGCTCGCCGCCCTCGTCCTCGACCCCCATCACGGCGGCTCTGACCGTGTTGTGCCCCACGAAGCAGGCCAGGTTGACGCCCGCCCCCCGTGCTTCAACTCTCTGCTGGAAACCACTCAGATCATCCCAGTCGATGGATACCTCGTCCAGATCGACGCCGAAGTGCCCCGCCATGCGCAGATGGAGTTTCTTCCGGTTCTTATCCGAAACCGGGAATTGGGACATGCCACAGTTCCCCACGAACTCCGTCGTGACCCCTTGCTGCAGGGAGCTCCACGCGTCGTTGTTCTTCAATATCGTCCAGTCCGAGTGAGAGTGGGAATCGATGAAGCCGGGAGAGACGAAGAGCCCCTCCACATCTATCGTGCGCTCCGCCTCCGCCCCAGAAAGGTCTCCGAGTGCGACGACCTTCCCATCCTCGATCCCCACATCGGCCTTGAACCAGGGATTGCCGGATCCATCCACAACCTTCCCGCCAGCCAATACGATGTCGTACACCACTAACCTCCTAGCGTGCTACACGAAAAACGGGTTGCCCGTGATGAATGCCGTCTCGTCACAGGCAAGGTAGAGCGCTGCGTGAGCTACCTCTTCCGGTGCCAGCAGTCGCCCTCGCGTCAAGCGAGATTCGTAGATCCGCTTCGCTTCCACCAGATCGTCCGATATCTCCCGGTATGCCACCGCCATCAACGGTGTGTCCACCGCTCCGGGGCATATGGCATTGATCCGGATGTTGTCCTTGGCGTAGTCATCGGCAATCTGCCGCGTCAAGACCACCACGCCGCCCTTCGACGCAGAATACGCCGGGGACCGCGGTGCTCCCAGCAGGCCGGCTCCCGACGCAAGGTTGATGATCGTGCCGCCGCCCTGCCGGAGCATGGCCTCAACGCCGAACTTACACCCCAGGAACACGCCCTTGAGGTTCACAGCAATGACTTCGTCCCAATCCTCCACACTGCAGCGGTGGACAGGAACGCGGTGTCCAATGCCGGCGTTGTTGACGAGTACATCAAGCGCCCCGTATGTGGTCACAGCAGCATCAACCATCCCCTTAACCAGGCTCGGCACCCGCACATCCGTAGCCACGAAGATGGCCTCTCCCCCTTGCTGCCGGATAGCCGCCACCGTGTCTCGCCCACCGTCTTCGTTGATGTCTGCGACCACCACCAGAGCCCCTTCACGGGCGAACAACAGCGCGGTGGCCTTACCAATCCCGGACGCCGCGCCGGTGACGATTGTGCACTTGCCGTCCAGCTTCTTTGGCCGATCCTCCATCTCAGTTCAGCATCTCCTTCTCAACTAGGGCTAGTGGTAACGAGCTGTAGCTCATCAGCTCGTCGTGAAAAGTCTTGAGCTCGAACGCATCGCCCTTCTGCGACCGGTAGGCCTCGCGTAGATCGAGCAATCGCGCAAAGCCGAGCTGGTATGACGAGGGATACGTGGGCCGTGTCGTGTAGTAGAGGGCCTCACTCCTCGCCCAGCGCGGCTCGAGCCGGGCTCGCACCGACAACTGCTCCGCTGCCTCTTCCACGCTCATACCGCGAGCGTGCAAGCCTGCGTCAACGAGAATCCGGACCGCGCGCCACAGGCCATTCCGCAGCTGCATCAACCGGAACCTCGGAGGTGCCAGCAACCCTGTCTCGTAGAACAGCTCCTCCGTGTAGAGACCCCATCCCTCACCGAAAACTGGACTCCAGTAGCGCAGCCTGAGCGGTGTGGCCTTCACCTTCGCGATCACCAGTTGGAGATGGTGCCCGGGGTAGATCTCATGCATGGCGATGCCCCTGATCCAGGGCCAGCTGTTGTCCCGGAGGTGCTGGCGCTGCTCTTGCTCCGGGGCCTCCGGATCGATGGGCGTGATATACCACTCGCTGTCCAACCCCTTTTCGAAGGGCGGCGACACGCGGGGTTGTGCTATCGGTACTCGGGACCGCATGAACGCAGGCGTCCACTCCAGCGTGCACCTCTCCCCTTCGGGGAAGGTGATCAGGTCATGCTCCAGGCAATGACGCCGGGCGAGCATCGTCTCGTCCTCGTAAGCCTTCCGCAGATTCTCGGCCTGCGGATGGTCATCCTTCACCTTCTCCAGACCGGCTATCCAATCGCCACCCCCGTCGATCTCGGCTGCCACTTCTTCCATCTGCCGCTCGTATCGGGCAATCCACTCTTGACCGAACTCAAGCAACTGGTGGCTGTCCATATCGAGCATATGGAACGTCTGCAATATGCGATCGAAACGGTCTTCGCCGATGGCGAAATCCCCCTGCGCGGCAGTTCCAGCTTCCTGGAGGAACGACTCAAACTCGCTCATCGCCTCCGCCGCCGCCTGAGACGCCTCCCGTATCTCCTCCGTCAACCCCGACCTCTCCCCTGCCGCAGCAGGCACCGCGTCCCGAATGAACCGCTGAGCAGATCGTGACTGAGGCAGAGCCAACTCCAGCCAGGCAGGCGGCACAGCCTCTGAGCGTAGAGTCACCTCCGCTGCCTTGAGGAAGTCCGGGACCGAGCGCAGGCGTGCCAGCACCGACTCCAGCCGTTCATCCAGAGGCGCGAAGTCTCCGACGAGCAGACTGTGCAGCCCATACGTCACGTCTTCGATAGGCCCTTGAGGCGAGCACCGCCAGGGCTCCATCTCCTGGCGTATCAGCTCATAGTCGAGCACGGCTAGAGCCCACGCTCGATCCAGCTTCTCGTCGTGCGAAAGCTCTCCTTCATCGAGCCTCTGGAACAGGCGTCGGAACGCCTCGAGTCGATCGCCCCACTCTTCCATGGCGTCCGCGGTCCTGACCGGCAACTGACGATCATAGTCGTGCACACCCATCCGGGTAGCCTCCACAGGATCGTGCTGCCAGCCCGCATCAAGAAAGTTTTCTACCAGTGCGCCAAACTCTGTCATCCCGTATTCTCTCCTGTTACACTAGCATCGCCCTCTGCTCGCAGGTTGAAGACCGAATTGACCAGCAGACCAACGGCCAACACAGCAGACGTAATCCAGAAGACACTGCTCAGGCCCCACTGCTCAGCGGCGCGCCCAAGCCCCACAGGCCCAACGGTGCTTCCCACGCTCCCCGTGGTAGTGAAGAGACCGGTGGCCGCACCTCGGTTCTTCTCCTCGGTGTTCTGGGCGATCGCCGTGCTGGCCGAGGCGAAGTACACCCCGAATGCAACGCCTTCGCCGGCCAGGAGAAGAGTCAGCGGGACGGGATGCGACACGAAGCCCATGCCCAAGACGCTGCTCATCCCCAGCAGGAGGGCCCCAGTCATCAAGTACCTGCTCCTGAATCCAGACGCCAACACACCCGTGGGTATGCGGCTTCCCGCTGACATAATCATCCTGATAGAGAACATCGCCCCGATCATCGCCTTGCCAGCGCCCAGAGAAGCCGCATAGAGCGGGAAGAAGCCGAACGTCGCTCCCTCGTTGCTCATGCTGATTCCAAGGTGTCCCAGGCAGGCAGCCAGGATGACCGGGTTCTTGACGAGCACCTTGAATTGGGCACTCAGCGGCAACCGCGTCTGCTCACCCGATGACTCAGAGCGCGTCGTCCGCCATGCCGGCCCCCAACGAAGAAGGGCAAGCGCCAGCAGGACCACGCCCGACGCCACCACGAAGCCAGTCCGGAACCCTACGTCCTCTGCGAGACGCCCCCCCACTCCAGATCCGACGGCGAACCCAATACCCATACAGGTGGTGTATATTCCGATGCTGAGGCCTTGATCCTGGGCATCGGCACGATCTCCAATAAGCGCTACCCCTATGTAGAAGGTGGAGGCGACCGATATCCCGATCATGGCGCGCAGCAGGTACAGGACCAGAGGTTCCGTGACAACGCTCGTCAGAGCATACGTCAACGCGAAGAGCAGCAGCCCCCCAGCCAGGACTTTGCGCCGCTCCAATCGGTCAGACAGCATCCCGATGGGCATCGACACCAGGATGCGCACCAGTCCTTCCATCCCACCCAGGGTCCCGATGACTGCCAGCCTGACTCCCAGGCTGTCGGCGAAGAGGGAGAACGTCGTACGATAGATGCCGATCGCAAGGTCGGTCAAGAAGATGATCGCGAAGAGGGACAATAAATCGCGGCGACGGGCGATGCGTCTCAGGGCAGTCAAGATGTCAACCTTTCCGCCAGCACCGTCCTGAACGCACCGGTGTGCCAGTGCATAGCCCGCCTTAGTATCTGGACAGGATATCCGTCGCTGGCCGGCTGCCCTACGCCCGTAGGGCAGCTCCGTCGCTTGATGGTCGAGGCTACGAGCGTGCGCCTACGTCCCCAGCCCGTAGGAGGGGCCTGCGGCGACAAGCTACGGCGCCGCGGCCCCAGCCCCTCCGGGCAACCGTCAGCCACCGAATCTGTCGACAACGATCTGACCTTCCTTGAAAACCAGTTTGACGTCTCGCAGCGCCGAGATGTCCTCAAGAGGGTTGTCCTGCAGCACGATGAGATCGGCCAGCTTACCGACCTCCACCGTCCCCAGGACGTCCCCAACGTCGCACAGCTCCGCAGGACGCCGCGTGGAGGCAATCAGCGCCTGCGCCGGGCTCATCCCCGCCTTGACCACCCACTCGATCTCCGGAATGGCGGTGTCGGCGACCGGATTCAGGTCGGCGCCGTTGACGATCTTCACGCCGGCTGCCATAGCGTTCTCCAGGGCACGGCGGTGCCTCTCGGCCCCCTCCAGAGCCCGCTCCACGGAGTACTCGGGCCACTCCCAGCGCCGCATATAGGCCTCATCGTGGGTGACAGACAACGTGGGGCAGTAGTAGACGCCGTTTTCAGCCATCATCTCGCAAGCTTCCTCGTCGAGTTGATAGCCGTGCTCCACGGCATCGAGCCCGGCCTTGACCGCCAGCTTGGCGGCTGAAGCCGCACCGGTATGGGCCCCGACTTTCAGCCCTTTCTTGTGCGCCGCGTCACAGGCAGCCTTGATCTCCTCGAACGTCATCTGGGACTCTCCCATACCCTCGCGGATGCCGGCAATGCCGCCGGTGATCATGAGCTTGACCCAATCAACGCCCATCTTCATCACGTAGCGCGTCGCCTTGCGCACCTCGTCCGCACCGTCAGCTTCCAGCGCCGCATCCAGGTACTGAGGTTCGACACGGCGATTGGCCCCGTGGCCTCCCGTGATGCGGATCCCAATTCCGGCACAGAACATTCTCGGACCGAGAAGCGGCTTGTCCTCGTACCCCTTGCTCCACAATCCCGTGGGCTGCTGGTTGGCATACGCCTCTCGCAAAGCCACATCGATGAAACTCGCCTCGCCTGCAGACCGCAGGGCCGTCACGCCTACGTCGAGCGCCGTCATCGTATTGCGGACGGCACGCAGGGTTCGCTCGGGCTCCGTCTCGAATGCCGTCACGCGATGGGGATCGGGGATCATACCTCCGGGATGACAGTGTGAATCCCAAAGTCCCGGCATCAAATAGCGGCCATCGAGATCTATGACGTCTGCCTCAGGGGGCAAGTCCGGGAGTGGACCCTCGTTCGCGCTGTACACCTCCTCAATCCTGCCGTCCGTGAGCACCACCGTCGCCGAAAAAGGCACGGGCTCGTCGGTGACACAGTCAATCACAAACCCGTTCGTAAGATATAGGTCTGTCATGGGTGACTCCTTTGCTGCACTAGAGAACGCAGTCTGCGCGGCCTTCACCATCTGCCGCCCCCTTTTTTGAATCCATTCCATGGGCCTGATGCCGAAGGGCAGAGGCCCGTACTTTGAGCCCCGCCGCATCGCTGCACGTCGGGGAAATCCTGCCTACCTCAGCTTGGGGATGCGGAGTCGCCCTTAGACGACGGCCACGCCAGCCCCGCGTACTTGGTGATCGTCCCTCCGTCCACGTAGAGAACCGCCCCGTTGACGTAGTCGGCGTCGTCCGAAGCCAGGAAGACCGCAGCCTTCGCCATGTCGGAGGGACGCGCCAGACGGCCCAGCGGCACCTTGGAGGCATAGGTCTCACGGACCTCAGGATCATCGAAAGCCCCACGACCGGAGTCTGTCGTGCCGGGGCCAATGGCGTTGACGTTGATCCCCAGCGGGCCCAGATCGCAGGCCAGCGCCCGGGTCAGCATGAGGACACCTCCCTTGGAGGCCGCGTAGTGGGCCTGCTGCGGACACGTTGCCTGCGATTCAATGGAGGCGATGTTGATGATCTTACCTCGCCGACCCGTCGCCACCAGGTGTCGAACCACAGCCTGTGTACATAGGAAGGGCCCAGTCAAGTTGGTGGCCAGCATGTCGTCCCACTGCTCGTCTGTCATCTCGATCAAGGGCACCCGCCCCATGATGCCAGCGTTGTTCACCAGGATGTCGACCCGGCCAAACAGCTCAATGGTGCGTCTGACCGTGGCCTCCACCTGCTCGCGGACGCGGACGTCCGTCTCGAGGAAGACCACCTCCCCTCCCTCGCCCTCAATGAGCCTGGCGGTCTCTTCTCCCCACTCCGCGACTATCTCGGCGATGACCACGCGGGCACCCTCCTGGGCGAACCGCCTGGCGATGCCCCGGCCAATGCCCGAGCCGCTGCCCGTGACAATAGCTACCCGGTCTTTCAGCCGCATGCTGCCCCCCTTACCTACCCTCGATTCCATCCCGGTCAGCGCCCGCGGAGGTGCGGGTCGAGCGCGTCCCGCAGGCCATCCCCGAGCAGATTGAAGGCCATCACCGTCACGAAGATCGCCAGGCCCGGGAAGACGGTGCCCCAGGGCGCCTGGCGCATATAGTCCCGTCCCTGGTACAACATCCCACCCCAGCTGGGCGTAGGAGGCTGGGCACCGAGGCCCAGGTAACTCAGGCTACTCTCGATAAGGATGGCCTGGGATACGAAGAGGGTGGCCTGCACGATGATGACACCCATCGTATTCGGCAGGAGGTGATGGGTGATGATGCGTAGTTTCGGAGCGCCGATGCATCGCGCGGCGGCCACGAACTCCTTCTCCCTTAACGAGAGAAACTGCCCTCTGACCAGCCTTGCGGTACCCATCCAGCTGGTGAGACCGATCACGAGCATCGTGTTCAGCAGGCTCGGGCCGAACAGTGCCACAATGGTCAGCAACAGGAAGAACCCAGGAATGGACATCATCATGTCGACGAAACGCATCAACGGCCCATCCAGGCGGCGATAGTAGCCGGCCAGCGCCCCGACCAGAACTCCGATCAGAATCAGAACCACCACGGCGACGACTCCGACTGAGAGCGACACCCGGCTGCCCACGAGGATGCGGCTCAGGATGTCTCGTCCCCACTGGTCCGTTCCCAGTAGATGCTTGGCGCTAGGTGCACTGACCGCTTCGCGCACATTTTGTTCCGCATAGTCGTACGGCGCAATGTATGGTGCAAGAAGAGCCACCAAGAAGATGACAACAACGGCCACCAACCCCACGACCGCAAGACGGTTGCGAGAGAAGCTTCGCCATATCCGGACCCGCTCCTTGACGTGGGTCTGGGTCCTATTCCAGGCCAGGACTGGTTGTTCAGTCATATTGGACGATCTCCCTGTATCCTATGTCCCTATCCGAGCGTAGAGGAAGACTGACCTCAACCCAGTCTCGAGTCACCCTTCGCCCCCTCTCGAATTCCGGCAATCAGCCCAGACGTCTGTTGAGACCAAGCCCGGTGACCTAGCACTGCTCCTTCGACGAGAAGGCGATCCGTGGGTCCACGAACGAGTAGATGACGTCCACCACGAGGTTGACAAACATGACGAATGCCGCGGTCAGGATCGTCAAACCCATGATCGTCGGGTAGTCACGTCTCAGCACGGCATCGTAGCCAAGTCGCCCGATCCCAGGCCAAGCGAAGATACTCTCGACGATGATCGAACCGCCCAGTAGGCGAGGTATGGACATCCCAACAATCGTAATCACCGGCAGGATGGCATTCTTCAGCACGTGTCCGAAAAGGACCCGCCTCTCCTCCAGCCCCTTCGCTCTAGCGGTGGTGACGTAGCCCATATGGAGGTTCTCCAGCATGCTGGAACGCATGAAACGAACATACACGGCCATGTAGTTGAATGCCAAAACGACGGTGGGCAAGACGAAGTACCTCCAACGCTCAAACCAGGGACGATCGAACCCAGAGCCCACCGCGGGGAGAAGATCCCAGCGCACGGCAAATAGCAGCATCATCATCAGGGCGAACCAGAAACTGGGCATGGATAGGCCGAAGAAGGCGAAGCTGGTCACCACATTGTCAAGCAAGGAGTACTGACGGGTCGCAGAGATGATGCCGATGGGGATGGCGATCACGAGTGCCAGGAGCAGGGCTGCCAACTGCAGTTGGACCGTAGCCGGGATATGCTTGCCAATCAGCCGGAGAACCGGTTCGCCGTAGCCATAGGCAAACCCAAGGTCTCCTTGCAGGGCACTGGTGAGCCAGCGCACGTACTGAATGTGGATGGGTTGATCAAGGCCCAAACGGGTCCTCACTCGCTCACGGATCGCTGGATCGGCCGCCGTCTCCGGAGGCAAGTAGAAAACCGTCGGGTCCCCGGGAGCGATCCGGATCAGGACAAACACGAACACGCTCAGCCCCAGCAGGAGGGGAACCATGATCAGCAGTCGTCGAATGATGTATTCAGGCATGTCCGGCGCTCCTTTTTGCCGCCATGTCGTCTTTCGCGCAGCTCTACCTTCACATCAAGAGAAACAGCACGAGCCCTTGCCAGGCTGCGGCCCACTCCTGCGGTGGGAGGGGCCGCGGGCGGCCCCTCCCACCGCTTAGGAGTCGTACAGAACTACTGCATCTCACACCACTTGTGTATCCCGCCGTAGGTGTGAATCACGGAGGGCTCTACGTTGCCGAACTGGTCACTTGCTACCAACGGGTTCGGCCGCCAGAACATGGGAATGGTGGGCAGCTCATCATTGAGGATATTCTGGGCCTCGAAGTAGATGTCCTGCCGCTTGTCCTGGTCGGTCTCAACGCGCCCTCTCTCCAACAGCTCGTCTACCTCGGGCTTGCTGTAGCCGGTGTAGTTGTTGGGACCCGTGCTGTGGAAGTACTCGTACATGACGTCTGGGTCGGGCACGCCACCTTCCTCGTTGTAGAAGCACATATCGAAGTTGTGGTCCATCACGTTGCCGATGAAGGTGCCCCACTCGGCCTTATCTACCTGCACGTCGATACCGATCTTCGCCAGCTCAGCCTGCGCGAACTCGACGAACTGCTCGCGGAAGAAGTTGCCCTGATTCGTGGTAATCCGAATCTCGAACCCGTCCTCATAACCGGCCTCGGCAAGCAGCTCCTTCGCCTTCTCCACGTCGTACTCCGGCAACGTCGCCGAGGGGTCATAGGCCCAGCTGGCCGACGTGAAGTGCGTGTTCGCCGGATCGGTGCTGCCTTGCAGAACGCCTTCCGTGAAACCGGCGGCGTCGATGGCGTGGGCAATGGCGGTCCGCACCTTGATATCCTGCAGGATGGGGTGATCAAGGTTGAAGTAGATCGACTCAGGTCCAATGGCGGGCTGCTTGAAGTACGTCAAGCCCTCTGTCTCCGCCAGGCGAGCGATCTCTGTCGGAGGCACCATGATGGTCATATCGATGTCGCCAGCCTCGACGGCAGCGGCAAGGGCCTGCATGTCGGGGATGGCCAAGCTCGTGATCGTCCCGGCACAGGCCTCCTCACCCCAGTAGTCCTCGTTCCGCTCCATCACGAAGCGGTTGCCCTTCTCCCACTCCTTGAATTTGTAGGGCCCGTTGCCGACAGGCTCCAGGCTGTACGGCATGTCCTCGGTGATCTCCTCCCCTTCCAGCAGGTGCTTGGGCACGAACTTGAGGGCGCTCACGGCCCAGGCCAGGAAAGGAGCATTCGGCCGTGTCAGTTGGAACTGCACGGTGCTGTCGTCCAAGACTTGGAAGCCCTCCAGATCATCGGCCTCCCCCGCAATCATCTCCTGCGCCCCCACGAGGTCAACAAACCGCTCCTGGAAGATACCCGTGTAGGTGGGCTTGAGGATTTCCATCATCGTGAACTCGATATCGTCGACGGTGAAAGGCTCGCCGTCGTGCCAACGGACATCGGCGTCTACCAGGTGGAAGGTGTACGTCGTGCCGTCATCCGACACCTCCCAGCTCTCCGCCAGCTGACCCACGACCTCCAGCGTCTCCGGGTCGACGCGGACCAGGCTGTCAAACATCAGATCCGTGCGCCAGAAACCGTCCGAATCCATCGCCAGGATAGGGTTGACAATCTTGGCGTCGCCGTTCGCGCCCAGCGTGATGTCGGCTCCGCAACCACATTCACCCTCAGCCTCGGTCTCTTCCCCAGCCTCAGTCTCAGTCTCCTCAGCCGGCGCCACCGTCGGCGCCTCGGTCGGCTCGGTCGGCTCCGCCGGGGCCGTCGGGGCACACCCGGACAGAATCAAAGCCACGATCATTGAAAGCAGGAGCACGGCATTCAGCCTCTTCAACATGTCCCCTCCATTGCATCTACAGTGCCAGCGATCTGGCACAGCGATCTCCATAACGGTCTCCGCTGCGTTGACTGCCCTGGCATGGTCTCAAGTGTGTACCGTCGTTCAGCTTCCCTGTAGCAGCGTTGGCCCAAGGCGGTCACCGACGGTCAATCCCCGTTGTCTCTGTCTCACCTCCTTTCACGCAGTTCTAGGTCCTGCGTCATCCTGTGCTCTGAACTCGCGGATCCAGCGCCGCTTCAGCGGGTCGAGTCGAGCTCGGCAACGGCTTCTGCACCTCCACCGCTGAGCCTCCTACACCACCGACTACCTGGTGGAGATTAGAGGTCGTATAGAGTGCCATACTTCGTGTCCAGATAGCGCAGGTACAGCTCCGTCGTCAGCTCGCCACCGGTGACCCTCTCCACAAGCTCCGGAATCGTGAACTTACGGCCGTGGGCATGGATGTTCTCCGTCAGCCAGCGTCGCAGTGTGTCAAACTGCCCCTCAGCTGCCTCATCCGGTATCTCGGGATGAGCCTCAAGGGCTGCCTCGTACCACATTGCGCTCATGACGTTGCCCAACGTGTAGTGCTGGTAGAGTCCCCCAATACGATCACTGTACCAGTTCATGTCCTGCAGCACGCCATCCCGGTTTTCCTCGGGCGCGACGCCCAGGTACTCCAACGACCGCTCGTGCCACACCTCGGGCAGTTCAGCCACCTCGACGCGACCCTCCAGAAGGTCCATCTCCAGTTCAAAGCGCATCGCGCAATGCAGACTGTACGTGACCTCGTCCGCCGCCGTGCGAATCACCGACGGCTCCACGCTGTTGATGGCCCGGTAGAAGGTCTCCAGAGGAACGTCCCGAAGCTGGTCGGGGAAGATATCCTGCAGGCGGGGATAGGCGAACTCCCAGAAGGGGCGACTCCGGCCCACGAGGTTCTCCCAGAAACGCGACTGACTTTCGTGGACACCCGCGGTCGCGCCCCGTCCGATGGGCGTTGACTCCAGCTCGCTCGGGATGTTCTGAGTATAGATCGCGTGCCCCGCCTCGTGCAGCGTGCCGAACAGGGCTTCTTTCAGGTTCTTCTCCTTGACCCGGGTGGTGATGCGCACATCGCTCAAGGAAAACGCACTCGTCACTGGATGCGCACTGAGATCCTCTCGCCCCCGGTCTAGATCGTATCCAAAGCGCTCGGCCATCTCCAACCCGAAGGCCAGCTGCTTCTCCCTTGGGAAGTGCTGATAGAGGCATGAGTCATCCGGGCCAGGCTGACTTGCGATGGCCTGCACCATAGGCACCAGGTTCTCGCGCAGTTCGCCGAAGAGCTGGACCAAGTCAGCGCCCGTTACGCCTTCGTCTGAGATCGAGACCAGAGGGTCGATGATGTGGTCCTTCTCGGGGAAGTAGTCCGCATACTGCCGGCTGTACTCGAGCGTCTTCTCCAGGATCGGCACCATGCGCCCGAAGTCGTCCTCTGGGCGCGCCAGGGTCCACTGGTGGTAGCTCCTGGCCATATGCTCATCAAACTCGGCCTTGAAGTCCGCGGGCACCTTCATCTCCCGCTGGTAGTCGCGCCGCGTCACCCGAATGAGGCTCGCTGTATCGGAATCGTAGGGCAAGCTCTCCTCGTGCGACCTGAGATCCTCCAGCAACCTTCCGACGCGTGGATCGATGAACTTCTCGTGGGCCAGACGCTGTAGCAAGGCTACCTGGCGGGCGCGCGATTCCGCACCCTCCGGCGGCATATACGTCCGTTGATCCCAGGTCAGCACTGACGCTGCATACTTGAGATCCCCAATCTCCACGAGCCGATTCTTCAGCTCTTGAACTCTCTCCTCCAAAGCTTCCCCCTCGTCCTCTTCGTCGTCCTGCGCTCACGACGACCCATCATCCATAACGCGGTGCCCGGAGCAAGCTCCGGGCACCGCTCACAGCCAACGCTCTGGTCCTTCTACTCCTGCAGGGACCAATCCCTGTAGTTGCGGTCGTGATAGCCGAAGGGCGTGGGGTCAATGCCGCTGACCCGCTGGTTCACGGCGTAGATATCCAGCTTGTCATACAGATAGACCACGGGGCAGAGCTCGTGGACACGCTCCTGCACCTTGTCCACGCACTCCTTCCGCTTGTCGCGGTCGATCTCGCTGACCGTGCAAGCGAGGTTCTCGTCCACGATCTCGTCGGAGAAACCCTGCGAGTTGCTCCCAGCGGGATTCGTCTCACAGTCCTTGATGCTATCTGTGGCGAAGAACTGCACCAGCGCAGCCGGCGCGTCCAGCCCGTCGGCCTTTGTGCTGAAGCCCATCATATCGAAGCTACTCAGACCCCAGATACCGCTGTCGGCGCAGCTGCCGAAAACCGTAGCCGGGGGGGCGTTGGCGATGATCATCTCCACGCCGATATCCTCCAGGTTGGCCTGGAAGAAGACCTGCGCGTTCTCTCGTACCTGGTTGCCGGCGGTCATGGTATGGTCAAAGCTCAGACGCTGACCATCCTTCTCCCGCACGCCGTCGCCGTCCTCATCGACCCAACCGGCCTCGTCCAGAAGCTCCATCGCAGCTTCCGGATCGTAGGGGTACGAGTCCAGCTCCTCGTTGAACCAGGGCGTGTTGTCCATCTCGCTCACGGCGACGACAGCGTTGCCCTCCAGCACGTCCTCAACAAAGCTGAAGCGATCCATGCCCATCGCGATCGCCTTCCGCACGCGAATGTCGTCGAAGAGGGGATGCGGCTCATCCAGGTTATCCGGATTCCGGAGATTGAAGTAGTAGCGCTCCACCGCGTTGCCCGGAACGGTGATCAGCTCCACATCTTCCATCTTGTTCAGCTCGCTGATCTCGTTCTCAGTCAGGTCCCAGGCCACGTCAATGTCGCCCACGCGAATCAGCGCCAGCATGGTGTTCAAGTCCGGCACGAACTTGAAGATGATCCGCTCCAGCTTGGGGGGCAGAGGCGCATCGGGATTCGCCTCCACGACGATCCGGTCGCCGGGGATCCACTCCTTGAAGATGAAGGAGCCGTTGCCCACAGGCTCGCGGGCGTAGTCGCTGGAGCCCGGATCCTCGACATCCTCCAGAAGATGCTGGGGCATGATCGGGTTCAGGAGCACGGCCTCGACAAACGTGGGATAGGGCTCGTCGAAGCCAACAACAGCCGTATAGTCATCCGGCACCTCCACCGAGGAGATGTGCTCCCAGCCCACCATGCTCTGCGCCTTGGTGTCGGGATCCATGATGAACTCCCAGGTGAACTTGAAATCGTGGGCCGTGACCGGCTCGCCGTCGTGCCAGGTGAATCCCTCGTTGAAACGGAGCGTGACCTCGGTAGCGTCCTCCGAGACACCGCCGTTTTCCAGGGTCGGCACCTCTTTGAGCAGCTCCGGGATCATCTCATCATTTTCGTTCAGGTTCAGCAGTCGGTAGTAGATCGAGTGGAGCAGAGCCGTCGTGTGTGCCTGCCAGTGGACCTGGTACAGCAGTCCCTTGGGCTCCTGCCAGTCCCCGACGACAACCGTGCCCTGGAACGGAGACTCGGGCTCCTCCGCGGGCTCTTCCTCGACGACCTCCGTCGGCTCTTCCTCCTCAGTCTCCGCTGGCTCCTCTTCTTCAACCGGCTCGGGCGAGGCCTCAACAGCCGTCGGTTCCTCAACCGGCTCCGGCGTGGGGCCGCAAGCGACCACGCTCGCTACGACCAGCATCAAGCTAAGAATCGTCCAGATTGTTCTAAGACCCTTCTTCATATCTCTCCCCAATGTCATTCAACCGAATCTTGCCATCTTGCGATGACCACAGAGACCACGTCTTTCCGATACCACCACCTCCTCCGACGCTCTGGAGGCAATGACAGCACACCTCTAGGCGCCGATCGCGCAGCACGGCGCGAGCCCTTTCGTCTTCGCTCTTCTCCACAACAACTTGACCAGCATCCTGGCTGCCGAAGGTGCCGAATCGGCCTCCCCTCGGCGGAGCCTCGGTATCATAGAGATCCAGACCGACAGCGGATCGATACCCGATAGAATCCTCTTGAGCAGGAACGTCGACAGCCGAAGCAGAGGGCGACTGGGGGGACCCAATGGATCGTCGTGGGTATGGTCAAGCAAGAAGACGCGTCTTACAGTCATGGGTGAGAAGACCAGATGCTGGTAATCCTCTATACCACCTGTTCCCAGGTTTCGAGCGCATGCGTTGAAGGCCCGCGAAAGGTACCAGTAGTCCCGAATAGGGCGTAGCCAGAACCAAGGACGGACTGAAGAAGAAACGGGCCAAGATTGCACGGCACGACCTCTTCCCCACAATCCACCCTAACCCCAAGTCAGTGGGCGACGATCCTAGGAAGCGATGCTCCCCCACGAATCAGCGACCTGGGCACGCCCGGCAGTATGAAACTGCATTTCACCATTATATCACAGGGCATGGAGGTGTCAAGCCCCGTGTGAACGGCGGAGTTCTCCAACGAGTTGTCGCGGCGATGGTGGCCGGTTTGAGACCGTTGGCGCCAAACGGGCGCCGGTGTACGGACCCGTTGTGACTGGCATCCGTGACCAGCATACGCTCGTGAGGTGCAACCCACCTGAAACGTGATTCGCACCGGAAGAGGCGACAACTCGTTCGTGCACCCTGAACTGTGCCAGGCATAGCTGACGTTGGATGAGTCTCGGCGTGATCCTTGGTCGCTGACCCAGTCCATCTCTGGCCTCTTCTGGGCTCGCCGCCCCACTCCCGGTCCGTCCAGCTCTCTCACCAACGTTGTCCGACAGCCTCGAGCCTGTCCAACAACGTTATCCGTGCCGACTTCGAACGGAGCGCGTCTTCCTGGCAGCCTCCCGCCCTTTGCAGGACCCGATGTCGAGCTGGGCATTGGCCGCCGTGCTATTCTGGGAAGCCCCGGTTCGCAGAATCCCCCTCCAATCAAAGCGGCAGTGCTGCCTCCTGGCTCATTTGCCAGACACCTGAAAGACCCTCCATGCTCTAGTCCAGGATGAGCGGCTCCAAGGAGAACCCCGTCAGCGCCTCAGCTCCATCGGATGTGATGAGAATCATATCCTCTATACGGCCACCAACGATGCCGTTCCTGTAAGCGCGAGGCTCGAGGGTCAAGACCATTCCCTCCTCTAGTGCACGATCGTCCCAGGAGAAGATGAAGGGCGGTTCGTGAACGTCCAGACCGAGGTTGTGGCCGAAACCGGCTCGTCCCTCACGCTCCCACCCGTGGTCAGCGAAGACTCGGTGCATCTCCTCGTGCACCGCAGAGCCGGCCACGCCGGGAGCAGCGCGCTCCACAGCAGCGTCCCGTGCCTCTCGAAGCATGCGATAGTGCTCCAGATACTCCGGCCGCGGCTCGCCGACGATCACACTTCGCCCGAAGTCAGAGCAGTAGTTTTTGTACACCATGCCGATGTCGAAAGCGACCATGCATCCGGGCTGAAGAGGAACAAACCTGTCTTTTCCGCCCCTTCCCTCGAACCCAGGACCGTTGAAGATCACCCCCACGGGAAAAGAGACCCCCGAAGCGCCGTGCTCGAGCATCTTGGTCTCGATCTCGTTGGCGATGTCCTGTAGGGTAACCCCGATTCTCATCATCCTTAGGGCCGCCCCAAAGGCTTTCTCCGTCAAATCCGCAGCCCTGCGCAGGCAGTCCAGTTCGTGGCGATCCTTGATCATCCTCAGCGGCCAGAACAGCGACTCCGCCTGGGTAAACTGCGTCTCTGGCAAAGCCTTCTGAAAAGGCAGCAGAGCGGACACCGAGCCAGAACCGGATACGGCAACTCTGCTTGGTTCATCGAACTGCGACAAGACAGACTGGGCTACCTCCCTGGGCTCACCCAGTCCGTCGTATCCTTGCACATCCGCGATCCATGGCCTGGATGCTGCCTCTTCCTGCCACTCGTCAACGGGACCACTGGTAGCCAACACGGGGTCGCGATCCGTCGTGACCATCGCGGCTTGGAGCCACTCATTTGGGAACGCCGCTCCGGTGGGATTCGGATGTGGATAGGGGATCCCAGTGAGATAGGTGAAATTGGCCGAGAAGTCGAGGATCAGCAGATCAATCTGCTGATCAGCCATCGCCTTCTGGATTCGTTGGATTCTCGCCGCGTAGTCTGGTCTGGTCGCCATCTATCACTCCTGAACGCACGTCAATAACACGGAAGGCCCCTCCCGACGCCATGTGCCCAGCCTCGATCCCGGCTGGTCACCGCAGGGGCCTCACGCATGACTCTCTAGTCTATCACCAACAGATGCCGGGGGTGCTCTTCCAGCCACTCCGCACCGCCATCGGTAACCAGAATGTTGTCCTCTATCCGGCAGGCAAAGGCTTGAGGCTTGATCAGGCTCGGCTCTGGCGTCAGGACCATGTTGGGAACGATCGGCTCCTTCGTCTCGTGCTGCATGAAAGGATACTCGTGCACCTCGAGTCCAATCGAGTGTCCCAGCCCGTGGTAGAAGCGTCCGTTCTCCTCCAGGTCCTCGTCTCTAGGATCGGGAGGAGGGGAGGCCAGCCCAATCGCATCGCAGCGAGCAGAATACCCCCTCGAGCGACAGATCTCCCTGACCGCGGCGTCGATCTCGTCCGCGGTGTGGCCGGATTCTCCCAGCATCGCAAAGGCCGCCATCTGCATCTCGTAAACCGTGTCGAAGGCGTTCACAAGCTCCTGGCCCGGTTCACCGAAGCTAACCGTGCGGCCGAAGTCTGTGCAATACCCTTCGTAGACGATCCCCAGGTCAAAGGACAGGTGGTCACCATGTTCTATGACCTGCTTTGGCAGCGACAAACCCTCCGGGCGAAGGCTGCCCTTGTTGCCAATGCTCACGCCCGTGGTGAAAGCGGTGCCCTCGCCGCCGTGCAGCAAGAACTGATAGTCAATCTCGGCGATGACGTCCATCTCAGTCATCCCAGGCTTGAGTTTGCTCAGGACCTCAGCGAACACCTGGTCTGTGATCTCGCCGGCCCGGCGCATCAACGCCAGCTCCTCTTCATCCTTGATCTGCCGCAGGCGTTTCGTACACTCCCAGGAGATGCTGAGGTGGACGTCAGGCAGCGCGTCGCGCACAGCCTCCATCCACTGAGCCTGCGCCTCCTTGGGAATTCCGATCTCGTTGATGCGGCCCTCGCGCTCGGTCAGCACTTCCTCCACCAGCATCACGGCCTCACGCTCGTCCTGAGCAACGCGGACGTCCTCCGGTAGCAAGAACTCGCCGACCGCCTTGTGGAACCTGGCTGGGATCGTGATGATCGGATCACCTTCTCGGAAGACCCATGCCCCGAAGAGCCACGACTCGGGCAACCACATCTCGTCGTACATCATAGCTGACGAGAAGGGTACCTTCCGAAAACCAGTCAGGTACGCAAGATCTGGAGATGGCGATAGGAACAGCGCATCCACGCCCAGTTCATTCATCCACGCCTGCGTCCCCTCAACACGACGTCCGTAGTCTGGCATAACCTTTCCTCCTGAGAAGCTTCGACTTGCTTGTTCAGCCAGCGGCCGGTGCTGACCAGCGGGATATCCGCTTCGTTGGCGCAACGGAGTGCGGTGAACACAGGGGGATACCCATGTGGACCGACTGCACCTGCCGTTCTTGTCCTCTTCGTCGTCCTTCAGCGGCAACGACACCTCATCGGTACTGCGACGTCCGGACCTTGCTCCAGGCGCCGCATGGATCCAGCGTTCTGCTTCTGCTACTCCTTCAGATACCACTCCTTGTAGTTGTAGTCATGGCGCCAAAGGGCGTCGGATCGATGCCGCCCAGATTCTCACCCACCGCGTAGATGTCGAGCGGGTTCCACACGTAGATGGGGAAATGCTGATCGTAGAGGACCTGCTGCACCTCGTAGATGCACTCCAGCCGCGCGTCCGGATCGATCTCGGTCTGGATGCATTCCAGCGCTTCCTCGATAGGCGGATGGTTGAAGCTGTACGAGTTGCTTGCCGTGGGATTCGTCTCACAATCACGAATCTCGTCCGCAGAGAAGTTCCGCGGCAGGGCACTGGGCCAGTCAAGAGAGCTGGCCTTGAGACCAGAGCCCATCCTATCGTAGGAGCTCGTGGCCCAGACCCCGTTTTCGACACAGGTGCCGAAGAGCCTGAATCCACGGTGATCCGATCCCCGAGGCGCCGGCCCTCGAGCATGAACAGGCCAGTGCCGATCAGGTTGTGTGCCCAATCGCTGGAGCCCGGATCCTCGGCTGCATCCAGATGGTGCTTGGGCATCATGGGCTTTGAGAGCACCATCTCGACACAGCTGACTTACTGCCCTCGAACTGGACGATGGTCGTGGTGTGAGCCCGCTGAAAGATCTGGTCGATCAACCCCTGTGGCAGGAATCCATGCGGAAAACACCGGGGTGATCGAGAAGGTTCTTCTGAGCAGATGTCGTCCTCCAGCAAGCGCCGCTGAGGATGACGCTGCCGAATCCGGGGCCCCCGGGCATCATCGTTTCCGGGAAGCACGTCTCGCGCTCGTCGATGAGAGGATTGGACGTCGGACATTGTCGCCGCTATCTCTTCCCGACCTCAGGCGGTTGCGCCTGCCGGCGATAGGACCGGTCGATATTGCCGGGGCCGCAGCGCGCACCGCGGACGACATAGCGGAAACCGCGCGAAGGAAGCTGATGCCGCGAACTCATCCCTGCAATCCGCTCCACACCCTGAGCGCTCAGGCGTACCTGCCGGGAGGCGCCGCACATCGCGGAGCCGCCGCCCCAGACATGGCCATATCGTGAAACAAGCTTTCACCATTCTATCACGAGGCAGGGCAATGTCAAGGGGCTGGCAAGAAGGGCGTGCGCTAACCACTTGTCGCGGAGAGCGTCGATGGTTGGAGGCCCTGATCGCCAGTCTACATACCAGTTGTGACTGGCATACGTGGCAAGTATGCGGTCCTGAGATGCAGCGCACCGTCAGGGGCGACAATTCGTTGGTGCACCCGCAAGAAGGGAGAAGGAGCTCCAGACCGTTGCTGGCGTCGACCCGTGGCCGGTGAAGGTAAGGCCCAACGCCACGGCGTGAGGACTCTTCGCCAACGCGTGATGGCCGCCAGACTCAACGAAGCGGTGCTGGATTCACCAGGCTTGTGAGATCTGAAAAACCCGACGCGTCCTCCCGGACCTTCCTATCGCGCGACCCTCAGGCGCGGGTCTCGGCGGCACGCGATCATCGCAGAGTCGTCAGGTCCTGACGGCAGCAACTGCAGCCCTGGACGCTCTTCCCCGTCCAGGAATGATGAGGCCATCGAGGCCCGTCCGCGTGTGGGGACGCGCCACCAGTGCGACATCCCAGGACGGGCCGGTCTCGGCCGACTGCATCAATCGGCTTCGGATGGCTCCCAGCCCAGCCTCAGGGAGATCAAGCGCGCCTTCTCTGTCAAGTCCGAAGCGATCTCCTCAATGCTCCCGACCGGAATCGCCAGAGTGGAACCGGAGACACTCAGCGCAGCCATGACCCGCTCCGCGTTCCGGATGGGAGCGGCAATGCACCGCTGTCCCGGCAGCGACTCCTCTTCGTCCAGGGCATAACCGTGGTCGCGGACCCAGGCAAGCTCCTCCAGGAACTCCCCCTCGCTGGAGATGGTGTTGGGCGTCAGTTCCTCGAACCCAAGCCGCTCCACCAGCGACCGTCGCGCCTCTTCGTTCAGGAAAGCCAGCAGCACCTTTCCGAGCGCCGTATGGTGAAGCCCGAACCGATCCCCTACGGAGTACGCCATGCGCAGCGCTCCCGTCGGCTCGACGACCGCGATGTAGACGATCTCGTCGCTCTCCCTGATAGCCAGGTTCGCCGAGAGACGGTACGCATTGACCAGCTCCTCCATATAGGGCCGGGCGAGCGCTCCAATATTCATAATACGCGTGCGCTCATAGAGGCTTCCCAGCTCGAAGAGCTTGATCCCCAGCCGGTACTTGCTGGTCTCGGAATCATACTCAATGAACCCCTCGTCCGCCATACACTGCAGCAGGCGGACCAGCGTGCTCTTGGGAATTCCCAGCCTGTCGTGCAGATCGGCTATCGACAGCTCGTAATCGTCCGGGCTGAAGCTCTTCAAGATCCGTAGAGCGCGGGTGACCGCGCGAGAATGATAGGGTGACTCCCCTCGCCTCTTGGGTTCTTGCTTCCCAGCATGCATTGTTGTCCCCTCGTTTCTGTTCCCCGATCTCCCCGCGAGGCCGGTCTAGACGCTTCGTCCCCAGGCCTTCTTCTACGACATCAGAGGAGCTCCCCGCGGACGGGGAGCTCCGCACCTACCGATTTGCAAGTGCGTCCACGATTGCCCGACACCCGTCGAGCAGAATCCGCACGTCCACACTGGTGGCCACGCACCGAATGCCAACGTCGCACCAGCGACACGCGTCCGACACGCCATCGGCATAGATCCCCACCGTCACACCCGCGTCCCTGGCCGCCGCGACAATCTCCGCCACACGGTCTTGCACAGCCGGCGCCTGCACCTGACCGGGGACTCCCACGGACTGGGACAGATCGTAGGGACCCACGAAGACCAGATCGATACCCTTGACCTCAAGGATCTCCGGGAGGTTACGTAGTCCTTCCGTCCCCTCGATCATCACACCGACCAGCGTCTCTTCGTTCGACCTGGCGAAGTACTCCTCTTTGGCTATCGTACCATAGCGCGCAGCCCGCGCAAATGGATCCATGCCCCGACCGCCCAGCGGATGGAACCGGGCGCCGCGCACCACCGCCTCCGCCTCGCGGCGGGACGTAAGGTTGGGAACCAGCACACCTTCGCACCCGGTGTCCAGCGCGCGGACAAGCGTGTGCGGGCGGGTATCGAAGGTACGAATGATCGCCGACAGCCCGACGAGCTCCGCCGCCCGCACCATGTTCTCAGCACGCTCAAAACTGAACGGCCCGTGCTCCAGATCGATGATGCAGAAGTCGAAGCCGGAGAGCCCTACAGCCTCGACCGACGCCAGGGACGAGATCTTCAAGAATGTTCCAAAGGCGCACTCGCCGCGAGCGAGCCTGCTGCGGATCTTCTGATGCGACGTCTGTTCCGTCAAAGCAGTCGCCTCCATCAGATCGCCATAGCGGCTTCCGCCGCCTGCGAGGTCGCGTCACTGATGCGGGCCACCGCCCTGGCATCGCCGACAACGTGCAGCAACGGGACTACACCCTCGATCTCATCCTCCAGGGCATTGCTAGAATGGCTACCGGTCGCCAGAACCACGTTGCTGTAGCCCTCCAGCATCTGTCGACCATCCTCCGTCTCCACCAGCACACCCAGGTCGTCGATGCGCACGGCCTTCGTCCCGGTCAGCATATCCACACCAAACTGCTCCAGGCGGTGCATCAGGTAGGCACGAGGGACCTTCGGCATGTCGGCCGCAACCGTCTCCAGCATCTCGACGACCGTCACCTCCCGATGATGATCGGCCAGATATTCGGCGGTCTCGGAACCCACCATACCGCCGCCCAGCACCAATACCTTGGGCCCGACGAAAGCCATCCCCGTCAACACGTCCTTCGCCTGGACCACCTCGGGCCGGTCGATTCCCGGTATAGAAGGAGCAGCCGGTGTTGCTCCCGTGGCCAGGATCACCGCGTCAGGCTCTCCCTCCTCGATCAGCTCCCGCGTGACCCGGGTACCCAGCCGCACCTCGACCCCGTACTTCTCGAGGAGAGGCGTCCGATTCGCGATCGCATTGAGCAACTCCTCCTTGTGAGGAGGCGAGGCAGCGGCGTGGATCTGTCCGCCCAGCTTGTCCTGCTCCTCCAACAACACCACGTGGTGTCCCCGCTGCGCCGCCACAACGGCCGCTTCCATCCCGGCCACACCGCCCCCGACCACCCACACGTCCTTGGGGTGGTTCACCGGGCTCACGTCCCAATGGAGTTCCCTTCCTAGCTCCGGATTGTTGTTGCAGTGACGATACGATTGCGTGCAAGCGTCGGCACAGCCGAAGCAGCGCCGTATCTCCTCCAGGCGCCCCTCCTTCGCCTTGCGGGGGAACTCGGGATCCGCCAGGGATGCTCGCCCCATGGCCACCATATCCGCGTGGCCATCGCGCACGATCTGGTCCGCCAACACGGGATCTGTGATGCGCCCCACCGTGATCACGGGAATGCTCACAGCCCGCTTCACTGCGGCCGCCGAATAGACGTTGAACCCCCAGTCCTTGGCCATCGGCCCGATAACGGCTGGAAGAGATGGAGCCACGTTGCCGATGGACACGTGGAGGAGATCCACCCCCGCCTCCTCTAGCCTCTGGGCGATGCGCACCGTATCGGAAAGCCTGAGCCCACTGCCCAGGGGCAGCTCCTCGCCCACGACACGGAACCCAATGGGATACTCAGGTCCGACGGCCTCCCGCACAGCCTCGACCACTTCCAGCGCAAACCGCAACCGCTTCTCAAACGTCCCTCCGTACGCATCCTCGCGGCGGTTGAACCAGGGCGAGAGGAACTGATTGATCAAGTACCCGTGCGCGCCGTGGATCTCCACGGCGTCGAAGCCCGCCTCCTTGGCTCGCCGGGCAGCCTGGGCAAAGGCGTCGACCAGTTCCCCAATCTCGGGTACCGAGAGCTCGCGCGGTACCACGCCCACACCAGGGTCGGGGAACGCGGAGGGAGCAACGATCTCACCGCCCGCATGCTCCGGTTTGGCTCGACATCCACCGTGGTGAATCTGCAGCGCAATCTGCGCTCCCTCCTCGTGCACAGCGTCGGTCAATCTCCGGAATCCCGGGATAAACCCATCGTCGTAGATACCGAGCTGCGTGCCATTGCAGCGGCCCCCCGGGTCGATGGAGGTGTATTCGACGATGATCAATCCCATCCCGCCCTCGGCGCGACGCCGCCAATAGGCGATCAACTGGTCCGTGACCTCGTGATCCTCCGACCCGTAACCCGTGTCCATCGGGGGAATGACGAAGCGATTCCGCACCGTCATGTTCTTGATCGTAATCGGTTGGAAAACGTGCTTCAGTTCGACCTGCTCACCTGGCATCCTATCTGATCCTTTCCTATCGAGGGCCAGCCGCCTGTCACCCTCCAGAGGCATCATCCACCGGGCTGGTGACGGGGGACGACGGCTCACGGCCCGCGGCTAAAAGCGCGACACAAAACGCCATTTCAAGGACTGGTCAGTCTAGCACAGAGATGCCAGCCTGTCAACTCTTTTCGCTGAGTTTCGGATAAGAGTTCGGACAGGGAAGAGGAGGGACTGGATAAACAGTGGAGATGGCCTCACAATCGGGGGCAAACGAAGTGCTGGGACACTTTCCCCTGATA